>JBHJJI010000259.1:0-4358 GCA_050042805.1 Leptolyngbyaceae cyanobacterium | reverse complement strand
AGGAATAAATCTCAAAAGAGGGATCTTATTGAGAATTTCCTTTCAGTGGTTCAAATGAACTTAATGGCTTGAAAGTGTTGCTATTCAAGGAGCTCAGCATTAATACCTGAGTGTGACACTTCAAAGTGCGGAAAGTGGGATAATTAGAAAGCCGTAACTTATACCAGCTCTGCAAAATAGCGCTACAGATCGGCGATCCCCCGCTGTCGCTGCCCCCTTGTCAAAGAGCGACCAATGGGAGCAGTGGAGGTTATCGGGGAAAAGGGACAGGGAGCCCCGCGGCCAGGCAAATTCTATAGGTCAGCCGTCAGAGAAAGCATTGAGGGCGGGTTCAGCGAGTCGATCTGCATGATGTAGAAGATATACCCGTAGTAATCGGAGTATTGGCGATAGAGGTCAATTTCTTGCTGGTGAGACTCCAGGACGGCGAGGGCATCGGGATTATTCACATACTGAGTCCGCAAGGTTTGGACACGCTGCTCCAACGGCGTGTAGTAATGCTGCCACCAAGCCGCCTCTGGCAGCAAAAAATGGGCCGTGGGCAAATAGCCTAAACCTTTGATCAGTGCAATATTGGCTTCCAAGCTTTGCATGTTGGGGTATTCCTCAGCCCAGAAGTCGAGGACGGGCTGGGGTGGGTCGGGGCGAATCCAGGAAATTTCGGAGGCGACCAGATAGCCACTCGGCTTGAGCAGCGATCGCCAAGTCCGCAGCGCACAGCCAAATTCCAGAATGTAGGCGGAACCCTCAGCCCAAATCAGATCAATGCTTTCGGGTGAAAAGGGCAGGTCGGCCATATCAGCCTGGAGCAGCGTCACGCGATCGCCTAAGTCCGTCTTGTCCAACGTTTGCTGCAGCTGGTCTAAAAAGGGCTGGTGCAGATCGATCGCCGTGATGTGACCATTGGTGAGTTTGGCGAGTTGCACGGTCTGCATACCGGGGCCACAGCCCAAGTCTAAAATGCGCGGTTGCGGCGGCAGGGAGGACAGCAGATTAAACGCCATGGTGGTGGATTGGTTATCGCCCGGGCCTTCTCGCGGCAGATCAGCATGGAGTTCAAAAAATACCCGGCGGGCAATGTCTTCATTCATAACGGTATGGGGGATCGCGGGTTAGGCGGCGGACGGGTCAGCGGGGGGCGCAGACAACAACGTCCCGGTCATCACGGTCACGGCTTGCCCCGTGATTAAGACGCGATCGCCCTGCGCCTGCAGCTTCAACGTACCGCCTCGGGCCGAAACTTGCTTCGCCAAAAAGTCAGATTGATGGAGCTGAGTTTGCCAATAGGGCACCAGCGCACAGTGGGCCGAGCCGGTCACGGGGTCTTCATTCACCCCGATAGCGGGCGCGAAATAGCGCGAGACAAAATCCACGTCGTCGGCCTCAGCGCGGGCGGTCACGATCACGCCTCGGGCGGGCAACAGCCGCATCATGGCAAAATCGGGCTGCAGCGATCGCACATGATCTTCTGAGGGTAGCTCGACCAAATAGGTCGATTCTCGTGTGCCGCCATAGCCAACGGCGACCGGCTGCAGACCACGCAGCGCTTTGAGCAGTTCCGGCGGGGCCGAGGTCGCCGTCACGGGCTGCGCTGGAAAGTTAAGCGTGATCCAGCCGTCGCGTTGGGTGGCCGTCAGCAGCCCGCTTTGGGTATGAAACCGGGCCTCGGCAGTTGGGTCGAGAGTGCCCTGGCTCCAAAGCACATGGGCGCTGGCCAGCGTGGCATGTCCACACAACGCGACTTCGGCAGCGGGGGTAAACCAGCGCAGCTGATAGGCATCATTTTGAGGATGCAAGAACGCTGTTTCTGACAAATTCATCTCAGCGGCGATCGCCTGCATCCATCCGGCATCAGCCGCTTGGGGCAAAATACACACCGCCGCTGGATTACCCGCAAAAGGGCAGTCAGTAAAGGCATCCACCTGCACAATATCGATCACAGCAGCCCAGCCCGTCAGTTGGCAACACATCCGTAAAGCTGCCCTCATCATCCCCCAGAAAGGAACCACAGCGGCAGCAATGTTGGCTGAGGAATCCAGGTACCCCACTGGATGACGGGGTTGGGCCAGGAGATATCTGACGGTGAGCCGCTATCCACAGCAGCGAGCCGCTTCGACTGATCCCCGTTATCTTGACGCCGGAGTTGAGGGGGCAGCCACTTTTGCCCATTGGCAGATGATTTGCGTAAAGTAAGACTAGAGAACGTAGTGGTTGGCCAAACAAAATGATGGGATTTCATCGGTGGGCGCGGGCGATTGGAGCGGGGATGGGCCTAGTGGTGCTGCTACTGGGACTAACCGGCCTGCCGGGGCAAGCGATCGCGGTGGAAGATTACACCTATGCGGAGCTGGGTCACCGTTCTTTTGTGGGCGAAGATTTGACGGGGGCATCGTTGGCGGCGGCGAATGCGCGGGAAGCAGACTTTGCGGGCGCTGATTTGAGTCGGACGATTTTGACTAAGGGCTCTTTTTACAAAGCCCACATGCCGGGAGTCAATTTAACCGAATCCTTTGCGGATCGGGTGACCTTTGACGGCGCTGACCTGACCGATGCGATCGTGGTGGATGCCTTCATGACCAGCGCGTCCTTCTCCGAGGCCACCATCGACGGCGCTGAGTTTAGCGGCACCATCCTCGACCGCTACCAATTTTCTAGAATGTGCGATCGTGCCACCGGCACGAATTCAGTCACTGGGGTCGCCACCCGCGACAGCTTGGGCTGTCCCTAACCGAACTGGGGACTGGGAGATCGCGCCAGCCTATCGCCACCCTTGGGCGGCTTGCCGCTGCCGAGGCGACATCAGGGTTTGGCAGTGTTGCCAGGCCACCGGATCAGAATATTTGAAGAAGAGTCGGCAGCGCTCTAAATCTTTAGGCCGAGCCGAGGTGTAAGCAAACGTCAGCGCGATTCTGGGCCGTTGGGGCACCGTCGCATGGTGAAATACGTTCACCGTATCGACCACAATGACCGTACCCCGAGGGCCCAGGCATTGACGCCAATGGGTTGGCGGAATCACCTGCGCCATGATGGCATCGGTGATGATGTTGCCGTGACGGCAAAAGGGCCGATAGGACGGGCTCATCTGGCGTGGAATGTATTCAAACGGGCCGCCCCCCTGATCGACGTCATTGAGGTAGATCAGCAGTTTCAAGACTTTGTAATCCTCGCCATCGCGATGCCATAGCCGCGTGCCGCTTTGCCGCTGGTTGGGAATTTCTTGAAACAAAGCGCATCCCAGATACGCGATCGGCTGCTGAAAATAGGTCTCAGCAAGATCTAAACAGGCGTCTTGCAGCCCCCACAAAAAAATGTCTGGATGCTGCAAGAGCTGATTCTTGGCGATGCTGGTCTGATGCCCTTCAATTTGTCGGTCTGAGGCCCCTACCAGCAGCCCTGAGGCATCCGGCAGGTGAACGATCGCCTCATCGATCGCCCTCAACAGCGCCGAGGTTTGAGGATAATCGAGCTGCAGCAGCGAAGTGATCGCCACGCCTGCTTGTCTGAGATTTTGCAAGATCTGCTCCTCACCTGCGGACAGGGGTGGAGAGGCGATCGGCGACCAATAGCGGCGCGCATGAAACGCCAGCTTGCGCGAGGCCCGCTCAATTTGCTGGGGAATTTGAGTGAGCATAGGTAGTGACCTGACAACGCGAGCCCAGCGAGCGACTCTTCAAAGTTCACTCAGTTGACTTGGAAACACACAATGTTAGGACTTACGCATCGCCCCCTAACCTCCAATTCTGGGGAAACCGGATGCAACTGCATCAGTCCTGACTGTGATAACGACTCGCGATGAAATCAACAGACGGCGCTGGGGCAAAATCGTGCCCCATAAGAAAAACTCCAGCCATTGCTGACTGGAGCCTTGATGCTGTCGATGATTGAAACTACCCGGAGTTCCCGCATCAAGCCTGTTGAGCGCTCCTCAAATTTCCGGGATATGCAACGACCGGAGAAGATTTGAGGCCCACGCGATTTGTCAAAATGCCCCACTCTGCCCGACGAAGAGTAGATCAGCACCGGGCAGAAGGGGTAATCCTGTGATTCGCAATGATACTCATTAAGCAATCACAGCATCTTTATCCAGGTTCTCGCGGCGAAGTTCGTCGAAGTCGACTGCATCCTTGTCTAAGTTCTCACGGCGTAACTCATCGAAATCGACGCCTTTGGCGAGCACTTCGTAAACCGCATCCTTGTCCAGGTTCTCGCGACGTAGCTCATCGAAGTCGACCGCGTCTTTGTCCAAGTTCTCGCGGCGTAGCTCGTCGAAGAAGACGCCTTTGGCTACCACATAGTACGCGGAATCCTAGTCCAAGATCTCTAGACGAAGATCGTCCAAATCGACTCAGTACTTGTCA
>JBHJJI010000258.1:0-9557 GCA_050042805.1 Leptolyngbyaceae cyanobacterium | reverse complement strand
ACCCTAGAGCGTTTGGACTGGCAACAAACCTCTGTATAAAGCGTTTTCTTTGAGTTTTCTGGAGTTGCTCCGTGAAAACTCACTCTCGCGTAGTCGCAGCCTGCCTTTGTTGACACAAACAGGGGTAGGCTGTTTTATCTGATAACAAAGGACGAGCGATCGCCTTGACCGGGATTTATGACCGGGATTCGTTTTTACCCTGCTAATTTTTGATTGAGCTATGGCCATTAAAGTTCTCATTCCCACTCCGCTGCAAAAGTTCACCAACAACGAAGCCACCGTCGAGTGTGACGCGGGCAGTGTTGCCGCTCTGATGGATACCTTGGAAGGTCATTTTCCGGGCATTAAGGCGCGCCTCTGTGATGACCAGGGTGAGCTGCGACGGTTCGTCAACTTCTACGTCAACAGCGAAGACATTCGCTTTTTAGACGGCAAAGAGACCCCCCTCAAAGATGGTGACGAAGTCAGTATCGTGCCTGCGGTAGCGGGTGGCTAGACCGTCATGCAGTCTGCCTGATTACGCCAGATAAATTTTCGTGCCAAACCTTATCGACGTGGGCGTTCACGCCTAGGCAGGCGATCGCGGCGATGCATACTAAAGGTATCGGTATCCGTTTCGGTAGGGCACCGGTACCTTTTGGGCTTATCCCAGACTGTGGCAGTGCCCTCGCGATCAGGAGGATTGTGATGACTAGCACCCACCCTCGCGTCGTCGGCATTGTCGGGAGTTATCGCCAGCATGGCACCATCGATACGGCGGTCTCTACCGTGTTAGCCGCCGCTGCCACCGCCGGTGCAGAAACGGCAACAATCTATTTGAAAGACCACCCGATTGAATTTTGTACCAACTGTCGCGCTTGTCTACAGCAGCCGGGCACCCAGCGCGGCGAGTGCTGCCTGCATGACGAGATGGCCGACCTGCTCGACCAATTGGAGCAAGCGGATGCCTATGTCATTGGCGCGCCGGTGAATTGTGGCAACGTCAACGCGCTCACCCAGCGGTTTGTAGAACGGTGCGTCGTTTACGGCTACTGGCCCTGGCATCAGCCTGCGCCCACAATGCGCAGCGAAACCGTGAACAAGAAAGCCGTTTTGATCTCTGCCAGTGCGGCACCCGCGATCATCGCTCGGCGATTGACCAGCGTCATCAAAACGCTGAAGCAGCTCGCCAAATTTTTGAGTGCCAAACCCATCGGTACGCTCTGGGTCGGGCTGGTTGATCCCCAACATCCAGACCTCTCCCCTCGCTGTCGACGACAAGCTCAACAGCTCGGTCAACGGCTGGCGGCATAATCCTGGTTCCCAGGTTTGGGCATTTCCACAAAACTGGGAAACACCAGGCAGCTTGGCATAGAACGTAGACTCCACCGTTAACCAAGCACCAAACTCAATTTCGCACATGCCGTCGCGTTCTAAGGACTAGCCCAAAAGTCGGTAATGTCGTAACCCAGATCGCGAATCATCTCTCGTAAAAGCGACATGCTCAGGCCGACAACATTGGTGTAGCAACCATCGATTTTTTCAACTAGAATGCTGCCTTTGCCATCGATCGCAAATGCACCCGCGCAATTCAACGGTTCGCCGGTGGCGACATAGTCTCTGATCTGGCGATCGCTCACGTAAGCAAAGTAGACCTGCGTGATCCGACACTGCACAATTGTTTTTTGGCGGGCGGTATCAATCAGAGCATGACCGGTATAGAGTTCACCACGCTTGCCTCGCATCTCATGCCAGCGAGCGATCGCGTCTTCTGGCCCGTCTGGTTTGCCATAGCTCTGGCCATTAAAAACCAAGACCGAATCACACCCTAATACCAACGCTTTTCTGAACTGGGGTGCCACGGTTTCGGCTTTGCTTTGCGCCAGCGTATTGACGAGGGCTGTTGGATCCGATATTTGAACCTGATCTTCGTCGAACTTACTGGGGCAGACAAAGGCCGCTAGTCCCGCGTCGGCGAGCAATCGGCGACGGGCGATAGAAGCTGAGGCAAGTACAAACTGTAGATCTTCCATAGGGTTGTGGGCGAGGCAAGTAGACCTCGCGATGTTCTGACTCGGCTTTCAGACTAGCGCTAAAGGGGGCGCGCCTTCACAGCGGAACTTGCTCTCCATCAGGCAAAGGCGAATAATCCCGATTCTCAGTGAGTGGACTCCCCAGGCAATCCTAGAACCGCAGAGGGGCCAACGTGCAGGGGAACCAGATCTGTTGTCTGGTTTCAGAGAATCGGTATAAACGTTCGGGCTGAGCGGGTTCAGGCGAGTTATCGGAGTGAAAACATTTCCTCCAAGGCGCTTGACGCTCTTGCTTGAGCGCAGTCATGGCTGCAGGGCGATTGCCTGAGGGGCTACAGGGCAGCTTATAACCAGTACATTTTTCTAGGACATCTCCTAATCTACTGAGAACGAGGCGACTGATTGCTTCATTAGGTCAGCCATTTTGTCCCAGCGCTCCTCTTCGGTTGAGGCATTGAAGGTAAACAGTTTATCGCGGCGAACAACGACGCTGGCTAAGTTGTGACGGACGCCGGACGGCAGAGCAGCAACGTATTCCAAAAAGTAATAGGGCGCACCGGCGCGAGCAATTTCGAGCGCGTTAGCGAGTTCGACATCGCGATCCCCCGCGATCGCATTAATGCTTTTAGACAGTTTGTAGCCAACTTCTGTCGGAGTACCCAGCTCTTTGAGACTTTGGCCATCGGGCACGTCACTAATCACCACGCTGATATTTTCAGTCTCATTCACAATGTCGTGAAAGACCACATCAGCACTACCGGCAACCTTCACCTCAGTCCACCCGGTGGGGTAAAGAAAGCGATAGCCGTCGTAGGTATCTGTGAAGGACTGCAAGCCTACGCCCGCTCCCACACAACTTTGCAGCACCAGCGCAGTCACTACGATGAGTAGGGCCGTGAAACGTTTCAGCATAAGTCTTTCTAAATACATGCGATCGCCAATTTCTATCTTCTCACTTCCTGGAAAGAATACCGAAGCTCAAGCCGGTTTTTCGAAGAAAAGCAGATGTTGCTGGGGCAAGGACTCATCGGTTTTGAGCCAGGTCAATCCTACTGCTCGCATTTCTCGCTTGACTTGCTTCTCACTCATTTTATGTAGCCGCTTGATCAAGACCAAAGGGCTCTCGGCGCGATATTCTGCCAGCACAACCTGGCCACCGGATTTGAGGGCGTCGCGCAGGTGCAGCATCATTTCATGGGGATATTCAAACTCGTGATAGGCATCAACCATGAGGGCGAGGTCAACGCTGTCAGCCGGTAGATGGGGATTATCGATCGCCCCTTGAATCGGCTCAACGGTGGTGATATCGCCTGCCAATAGCCGCTGGCGGAGCAAACTCAGCATCTCCGGCTGCACGTCCACCGCGAAGACGTGACCAGCAGGCAGCTTTTCGGCAAGCCGCAGCGTCATATAGCCGGTACCCGCACCAATATCAGCCACCGTTGCATCAGGTGCTAAATCGAGAAGTTCCACCACCTGCTGAGGATGCTCTTGTGGTTCACGACTCGGTCGCTCTAGCCAGTAAGCACCTTCGTGCCCCATCACCTGAGCGATTTCTCGTCCCATATAGACTTTGCCGATGCCGTCACGGCTGGGCTGCTGCTGCCGGTAGCCACTGTCACTGCCGATTAACGTGTTTGGTTGGCAGGCCCACAGGCTTAAACAAACCAGACTGAACATGGCCCATCGCAAACCGGCACTAAGGAGTTGTGGCATCGTGTGTCCCTGAGGAAAGACACTTACAGCTTAATGGGTCTTTCTTCAGGGAGCATCCAGATGCGACGTCGCCAGTGAAATCGGCCCGCTGGACAGCATGTGAACCGGCGACCTGTTCTTTGTTTAGACAAGAGCCCTATACGGCAGTCATATATTCCCGCAGTTCACTACGATGCTGCCTCAGCTTGGTCACCGCTTGCTTTTGTAGCTGACGGACCCGCTCGCGGCTGATATTGAGCTGTCGTCCCACCTTCTCCAAGGATAGAGGGACGCCATCTTGCAGACCGAATCGCAGCGACAGCACCTCCTGTTGCTGAGGAGTGAGGGTGGTGAGCAAGTCCTGCAAGTCAGCTTTGAGGGCACGCTGAGTCACCACATCTTCGGGAGAATCCTCTTCTGATTCCAACAGGTCGGCTAGTTCTGTATCTTGGTTGTCGCCTACCCGCAGTTCTAGCGAAAGGGGACGACGCGATAGCCGCATACAATCACGAATGCGCTTGGGAGTCAGATCGAGATGAGCCGCGACTTCTTCGATGGAGGCAGTGCGGCCCTGGGCTTGGGTCAGCTGGCGCTGTGCCTTTTTAATCTTGTTTAAGGTCTCCGTCACGTGAATCGGTAAGCGTACGACCCGGCTTTTCTCAGCGATCGCTCGGGTCATCGCTTGGCGAATCCACCAGTAAGCGTAGGTGCTGAACCGATAGCCCTTGGTGGGGTCAAATTTTTCGACCGCACGGCTTAGGCCAATGGAACCCTCCTGAATGAGATCCAATAAGTCAAGGTTGCGATCGGTGTATTTCTTAGCGATCGAAACGACAAGCCGTAAATTAGCTTCAACCATTTGATGCTTGGCTCGGTTACCCACGCGAATCCTGCGCTCTAGCTCTGGGACAGGCAGGTCAGTGCGATCAGCCCATTCTTGCAGAGTCGGTTCGCGATTCAGCGCCTCAGTCAGCTCTTCACGAATCGCCTCTAGAGGCATCATCGTTTGCACTTGTTTGCCAAATTTAATCTCCTCTTCATGGGTCAAGAGGGGCACTCGGCCAATGGACTTGAGATAAGAATAAACAGCATCAGAAGATTTGGTATTTCGCATAGTGCGTGAGTGGCGTTTATGGATCGTCCTTCTAGAATCTACGAATCTTTACATTGGGACATCTTTCCATTGACTGATTTGTCTGTGGCGGGATGTAGGGGGCTTGGGGCATCTGAGCCGTGTTCGTGAGCCTGACAACTGACGGAGCATTGGTTGCAGCCCCGTTCAACCCGGGTCAGAACCATGAGCCAAACTGCTTTTGTTCCAGAAGTCACTCTTGCCCCCGGTGTCGTGAGGAAACTGCCTAGGGCTGCACATCTGCCACTACCCTTCAAACAGACATAGCCGCGAGAGCCCTTGGAAACGCTCTCGCGGCTGTCATTATGCGGGTCTATCGCTCTGCTACAAATGAGCGAGCAGTACCACTAACCACTGACGAAGGTTACACAGTGGCTGGAGTATGGCTCACAGCCTGCTGATTGCGTGAACCACTATTCAATGACTCACCTTCAGTAAAGGAACGCAGCATCCAGGCAGCTTCTTCGTACTGCTGCATGAGGCCCGCCAAGAAGTCGGCAGTCCCCTCATCGCCGTACTTGTCATTGCACTGGTCGATATGGCCGCGCAGATTGCGAATGATCTGTTCGTAGTTTGAGCAGAGACGGCTGACCATCTCATTCACCGAAGGCAAATCATTCGGATGCTCTTTAATGGATGCGTGCTTCAGAAAGCCTTCGGCAGTGCCTAAGGGATATCCCCCAAGGGCTCGGATGCGCTCGGCGATGTTATCGACGTCGAGTGACAGCATCTCGTACTGCTCTTGCCAAAGCTCGTGCATGGTGCGGAACTGTGGGCCAACGACGTCCCAGTGATACTTGCGGGTTTTCACAAGTAATAAGTAAACGTCTGCTAAATCTTGGTTCAGCAATTCAATGACGTTGCCTAGCTGGTTTTCCGTTAGTCCGATGTTGATGGATTTCATAAACTCCGTTGATTGTTCAACATCCTCATCAAATCAAATTTTGATGATTGCACCATCGCCCATGAGATAGAACCCGCATCTATCAAACGATAGGGATGCGCTTATTGAACCAATCCTGTACGCAGGGCCCGGACAGCCGCTTGCGTGCGATCGCTGGCGCTGAGCTTATTCAAAATATTGCAAACGTGAGTTTTGACAGTACCCACGGTGATGTAGAGCTTTTCAGCAATCTGAGCATTGCTGCTGCCCGCAACGATCAGTTCCAGCACTTCCAACTCGCGCTCAGTCAATGGTGACATCTCCAGCACCTGGGCGTAATCATCGCCGCTACCGAGATCAACCGTGGCGGGTGGGGCAATCCGTTTGGCTTGAGTCAGCACAATGCGGGCGATCGCAGGATCAATCCAGACTTGGCCTTCATGGGTCAGCTGAATCGCCTCAACTAACTTGTCAACATCAACATCTTTAACGCTGTAGGAGTCGGCACCAGCGGCAAAAGCGGCCATGACCGCCTCTTCGGTATCATGCATCGTCAACATCAGAACTCGGGTGGTGGGTAATTCTCCATTCGTCGTGCCGGCTTTAAATTGACGGGTCACTTCAATGCCATCAATGTCCGGTAGACCAATATCAACCACCGCCACATCGGGTTGCACCCGTTGTAGTAAAGCCAGGCCTTGCTGACCATTTGCGGCCTCACCCACAACTGAGATTTGCGGCTGTTGCTGCAGGGCCGCTTTCAATCCCATCCGGGTGAGGTCATGGTCTTCGACGATCACAATGCGAATCTTATTCATCACAAAACTCAGGTGGAACACAAAATCAGGAGCAGCCTGCTTAACCCTCTAGCGCGTCGTTCCTGTAAAGGCCAAACCCTTGAAACACAACCTGAACACACCCGTCCTCACTGCAGCAGCTCAGGCCGCTAACCTTGATGATGTCAGCTAGATATCACCTAGATGATGACAGGTCTTAACATTGGCCCAAAAGTGAGGAAGTAAAACCGCGCCGTGATTGATGGGGATATTGGGCCATTTTAGATCTTTTAGATCTTACGGATGACGCCATCCCATGATTGGCTGAACGGGTACAACTCTGAGCTGCTGCCGGTGACTCAACTTTGCCTGCCTGCCCTGTGACTCTAAATTAAAATCCTTTCTATAAATTCGGCAATTTAAGAGAGTCTCACATCTGGCAAATGCCAGATTTTTATCCCTATCAAAAGTTAGATTTTTGCCACATTTGTGGATTGATCAAAGCAACTTCGAGTACTGTGAAATTGTCTGAGAACGAGAAATCTACAGTGATTTATTAACTGTCACGGTGAATGATGTGGTCTCTTAGATGAGCAATTCATCACGCCATGATGAGATCTTTCCTAAAGCTGAAGGCAGGGGTCAGAGTGATCTGCCAGTATGAATTCTGCAAGTAATGGGTCTGGCTATTTGAGCCCACTGGCAGAGTTTCAGCCTGTACTCAGGTTGAGAGCATGTTAATCACAGTCGAACACCATGGCACAAAGGGAACCTATTGATATGCTGCTTGTAGAAGATGACGAAGTTGACGTCATGATTGTGCAGCGCGCTTTTAAGCGCCAACAGATTTTAGCCCCTTTACAAGTTGCCAGAGATAGCTGGGATGCGCTGACAATTTTGCGGCGAGTTCAGCAAATGCACGCTGATAATTCCCTCAAGCGGCGATTGGTTTGCCTAGATCTCAAGATGCCCCGGATGAATGGCCTGGAGTTTTTAGAGCAACTGAGGCAGTATCCGAATCGGAAGGAAATCCCGGTTGTGGCCCTGACCACCTCTCACCATGAGACCGATCGCAAACGGGCCTATCAGCTCAACGTGGCAGCCTATATTCTCAAGTCAGTCGGCGCGACCCAGTTTGCTGAAACGATGGAGGCTTTAGTGGAATACTGGTCACTCTGCGAGATGCCGTAGTCAACGTCAATGTCTCCATAGGGATGAAAGCGTAAGAGATGGAATCGGCTGAAAAACCCTTGCGAATTTTGCTGGTTGACGACGATGCTGCCGATCGCCTGCTAGTGCGTCGCACGTTGCATGATACTGACCTCACTGTGTCAGCGGTGGCTGAAGTAGCTTATGGCCAAGCAGCGATCGCGGCCCTGACAGAGACCCCCTATGACTGTGTTTTTTTAGACTATCAACTGCCCGATTTAGACGGATTACAACTGGTTCAGCAGCTACGGGCGCAAGGTTTCATGTTGCCGATCATCGTGTTGACTGGACAGGGCGATCAAGAAACTGCCGTGCAGTTGATGAAGGCAGGAGCTTCTGACTATGTGGTTAAGTCGCGGCTCAATGCTGACCTGATCACCCAGTGTATTCGCAGCGTTTTGCGCGTTTATGAGGCGGAAGAAGCGGCCCGTCAGGCACAGCAACAGTTGCAAATCACCAATGCCCTACTACTCCAGCAAAACCAAGCGGTCGAAGAGCACCGGCGCGAAATTCAACGGCAAAATGTTGAGGTGATGCGCTCTTCGCGCTTGAAGTCAGAATTCTTAGCCACCATGTCCCACGAGTTGAGAACGCCCCTCAACGCGATCATCGGGTTTTCGCAGCTATTGATGCGTCGTCGAGAAGGAGAGTGGACGGATCAACAGGCGGAAATGATGGGTCGCATCAACAGCAACGCCAATCATCTGCTGACGCTGCTGAACGAAATTCTTGATTTTTCTAAACTGGGTGCTCGGTGCTTAGAGCTCGACGTTGAGCCGCTGGATCTAGCGGTCTTAGCGCAGAAAACCCTGGCGGAAATGCAGTCTTTGGCCGAGCATAAATCGCTGCAGTTGGCCCTCAATTTACAGCTCGATCGCCCCATCATCACCAACGACCCGTTACGGCTTCGGCAGGTGTTGACGAACTTGATTTCCAACGGCATTAAATTTACCGAAACGGGCGGGGTCACGATCACGATCGCCGCCACGGCTGATGACAATGTCATGATTTCGGTGAGTGATACCGGCCAAGGGATGGCTCCCAGTGAACTGTCATACATTTTTGAAGCCTTTCGTCAGGTGGATCAGAGCAATACGCGTCGGCACAATGGCACGGGTCTGGGGTTGGCGATCGTGGATGCCATTGTGTCGCTGATGGGCGGCACCATCAAGGTTGAGAGCCAACCCCAAGTCGGCACAACTTTCTACGTCTCCATTCCCCGCACTGTCGCCCAACCATCATGACCCTGCAGTTTCCGTCCGACTTTCAGTGGGGCACCGCTACCGCTGCTTATCAAATCGAGGGTGCAGTCCAGGGTGGCGGTCGGGGGACCAGCGTATGGGATACGTTTAGTGCTCAACCCGGACGTGTCCTGAATGACGACACCGGCGCGATCGCCTGCGACCACTACCATCGTTACGCCGCAGATTTAGACCTTTTACAAACTTTAGGCGTTCAGCACTATCGCCTCAGCCTGTCGTGGCCGCGCCGTGTGCCCACGGGTCGGGTGCCGCGGAATCAGACAGGCCTCGATTTTTATCAGCGCCTCATCGACGGTCTGCTAGCGCGGGGCATCACGCCCCATGTCACCCTATTTCACTGGGACAGTCCCCAAGCGCTGGAAAATCGCTATGGCTCGTGGCGCAGTCGTGAAATGGCCCAGGACTATGCCGATTATGCGGCGGTGGTAGTCAAGGAACTGGGCGATGGCGTCACCCGCTGGATGACGCTCAACGGAATCTTTTGCTTTACGCATATGGGCTACGGCGTTGACCAACCGCCAGTGCCCGCACCGGGCACTAGCGATTCCTCACTAGAAGAAGATTGGCAGACCGCGCACCCTGCGCTGT
>JBHJJI010000257.1:0-14008 GCA_050042805.1 Leptolyngbyaceae cyanobacterium | reverse complement strand
TTTAGTTTGGAGATTGGTAAAGGTTTTGGACAAACACTTCTAGTCTGTCCATCCCTGTCTGAATTGCTTCTAAGCTGTTGGCGTAGGAGATGCGAATCGTTCCGTCTTTGCCGAAAGCTTTGCCCGGTATGGTGGCAACATATTTTTGCTCAAGTAGCGCACTGCAAAACTCGACAGAGGGCCAGCCCAAGTCTTGGATGCTGGCATATAGGTAAAAAGCTCCATCGGGTTTGAGGGCACTGAGGCCAGAAATAGCGTTGACCCGATCAAAGATGTAGTCTCTTCTGTTTTGAAATGCTGTTCGCATGTCTTCAACGCAGGTTTGAGGGGCCTTGAGAGCAGCGATCGCGCCATATTGAGCGAAAGTACACACGTTTGAAGTGCTTTGACTCTGCAGAACGTTCATCGCAGCGATTATAGGTTGAGGAGCAGCCAGATAACCAATCCGCCATCCTGTCATGGCATAGGCTTTGGCAAACCCGTTGCTAATAATGGTGCGTTCAAAGATCTCTGGCCCAACAGCTCCGATGCTGAGATGTGTAGCATCACCGTAGAGAATTTTTTCGTAGATTTCGTCAGAGACCACATAGATATCGGCAGCGACGATCACCTCAGCTAGGCGGCGAATCTCGGTTGGCGTATATACGCTGCCGGTGGGATTTGAAGGTGAATTCAAAACGAATAGCTTTGTCTTTGGGGTAATTGCTTGCTGCAACTGCTCAGGCGTGAGCTTGTATCCATTTTCTGCAGTCGTTTGCACAATGATGGGAATGCCCCCAGCAAGCGTGACCATTTCGGGATAGCTGACCCAATAGGGAGCCGGGATGATAACTTCATCACCAGGATTGAGGCTCACCATCATAAGTTCGTAGAGAGAATGTTTCCCACCATTCGTGACGATGATGTTTTCTGCTTGGTAGTCTAAACCGTTATCTTGCTGAAGTTTCTGAGCGATCGCCTCTCTCAGGGGCCATTCTCCGGCCGCTGGGCCATAACGAGTTTTACCTTCATCTAGCGCTCGTTTGGCGGCTTCTTTAATGTGGTCAGGGGTTTCAAAATCCGGTTCCCCAGCGCTAAAACTGCAGACATCGATGCCCTCTGCCTTCATTGCTTTAGCTTTTGCTGAAATTGCGAGGGTCATCGAGGGACTGACTTTGGTAATTCTGTTGGCCAATTCCATATCTAAAATTTGTAGAAGCGCTGAACGCGAAATCTTATGAGTCCTTAAGCTTATCTTGAATTTTGGGGTGGTGTTGCGGTTGTTGCTTGAGAGTTCATAACAAAATAGGTTTGCTCCGGCGAGGTCGAGACAGCATGATTCAAGAGACCTTTAAGGCTATGGGGACAAGACCCTCTGCAATTCCGCTGGATTGTTGCTGCATAGTCGATACATCCCTCTAACCCGTCATCATCTACCGGGTTACCCTCTGCAAACAGCAACGGGTAGGCACCGTCGAGAAACCAGAGAGAACAGCAATCAGATTGCTTTGTTCGGCATTGGGCTGACCCCCAGGAGGTTTTTCGCGAACGGCTACGGGGCAGTAATATAGATAGGCAATTACGAAATAGGCGCGACGTATTCCCGCATGGCACCTCGTAAACTTTCAGATTCTGACAAGCAACAAATCGCCGCAATTTACTGCCAGCCGGGAGAAACAACTTCAACTTTGGCAAACAAGTTTGGCGTTAGCAGCAGTACGGTTAGCCGCGTCCTGAAGCAGCTGCTATCGGAGAAGGACTATAGCCAATTGATGAAGTGGAAGCGAGGTGGCGAGCGGGGGAAGTTTACGCTTTCTGACCAGTTGGCGATCGCCGATAGCGCAAACACAGATGTTTCAGGGGCTGACAGTGAAGAGAAACTAGAGACAGATGTGGAGTCGAACGCCCCTCAAACAGCAGCCCCCAAGCAAGTCACTGACCAACCTAAGGTTGAGCCAGCCTCAGAGGACACAGATCCTGAGGAATCTATCGCGGCAGGCGACGCCACTGCTGAAATCGAGACTGTGGAGGATGCCGCTAGTAGCGCTGCTAGCGTCCCTCACGATTCGAAGAAACTGATTAAAAGAGCCGATCGCGTCCCAGAAGTCGCTAGCGGTGATGCTGCGGCTTGGGTTTCAGAGGATATCGACGAAGCCTATGACGAGGATGCAGACGACGAGGACGACTGGGATGACGAAGAAGCCGAGGAGGACTGGGATGATGCAGCCGAAGAGCTTGGAGAGAGGATCACTCAGCCTTCTAATCAGAAAGAGCTTGATCTCTTATCCTTTGAAGACTTAGCGATTCAAAAGCCTTGCTATCTAGTGGTCGATCGCTTGGCAGAGTTGATTACCTGTCCGCTGAAAGATTTTGCGGAATTGGGTCTGATTCCTTCTGAAGAACAGCAGGCCAAAACGTTACCGGTGTTTGACAACCATCGCGTAGCTCGGCGATTTGCTCGTCGCAACCAGCGCATTATCAAAGTTCCCGATGGGGTCATGCTCAACAAGACTCAAGGGTACTTGCAGGCTAAGGGCATTACGCGCATTTTATTTGATGGCCAAGTTTATGCACTCAATTGAGCTAACGTACGGAATACGCATCAGCACTTCAGATCACGGCTCTACAGCAGCATCCTGATCAGCACTGACAGAGCAGTCGGAGCCGCAGTTGTGAGGCGCCTACATGCTTCAAGCATTCAAGGCCTTAATCACTGTGGCGGCCATGTCTCACAGCCTGCTCCCGCAAAAGCAACGGTGCCCTCACCTAGCCATACCGCTTTGCGTGCAGCGCGAAATTGGTAGGATGAAATCACTGTCAAGCCCCCACGAGGAACGTCACTATGGTTATGGTTAGCTCGACTATGCTGGAGCTAGGCACACCGGCTCCTGACTTTGCGCTACCAGATGTGGTTTCGGGAGAAACGGTTTCCCTGGCGACTTTCGCAGACAAATCAGTGCTGTTGATGATGTTCATTTGCGAACATTGTCCTTTTGTGAAGCACGTGCAGGACGAACTCGCTCGACTGGGCCATGACTATCGTGCTAAGAATGTGGGGATTTTGGCTATTAGCGCCAACAGCATTCAAACCCATCCTCAAGATGCCCCCGAGCATTTAAAGGCCATGGCGATCGCGTTGGATTTCACTTTTCCCTATTGCTACGACGAAACGCAAGCGATGGCCAAGGCTTACACCGCCGCCTGCACACCCGACTTTTTTGTTTTTGATGGCGATCGCAAACTGGCTTACCGGGGTCAACTCGACAACAGTCGACCCGGTAACGGCATCCCCGTTACTGGTAAAGACCTCAGAGCCGCGATCGACACGCTTTTATTAGGCCAAGCTCTGAGTCCCGAGCAAACACCCAGTATTGGCTGCAACATTAAGTGGACACCAGGCAACGAGCCCGCTTATTTTGGGGCGTAGCCGTTAGTGGCGTCAGTTCTATGAGTGACGTCGGTTCCAATCGCTATCGTAAAGCTTGAGCTGTGAAGCCTTGACCAAGCAAGATCTCGCCTTTCACACTGCATGATGATGTTGCGATCGCCGCACCCAGCTCCCCGCCATGCTCTAACCCTCTGTGCGAGTTTGGTAGAGAATCCGGTCAATTTAGGAGCGCTGTGCCGCACCGCCGAGGCTTTTCGGCTACAAGAGCTGGTGCTACCGTCTTGGCAACTGCTCGAAGATCGAGAATTTCGCAAAGTGGCTGTCTCAGCTCACCAATGGCAACCGTTTGCAGTTTGTCCCAGCCGGCAACTGCCTAGCTTGATCACCGAACATCAACAACATGGCACTACGGTTGTGGCTTTAACGCGTCACCCTCAGGGCAACCCATTGCCGACCGTGACCTTCCCGCAACAGACCGCACTCTTGATCGGGCGAGAACTCACAGGCATCCCTTCATCACTGATCGAGCGTTGTGACGACGTCGTGACGATTCCCCAATGGGGACAGGTGGAATCTTTGAACGTGGGCGTGGCTGCCGCGATCGCAGCTTATGCTTATGTCGCCCAGCACCCGCTAGAAGCCACCGTTAGCTGATACCGATTACGTCTCATCTCTGCGGCGTTGCCGAAACCGAATATCTTGCCAGGTGCTGCCGACGCCCTTGACGATGCCCCGACCAATCAGACCAATGCCCCGCCCGATGACCTCGGTCAACACAAAAACTACGCTACTGCCCGCCAGCGACAGGGTCGATCGCAGTCGCGGGGCGATCGCATCCCGCGCTTCTAGGGCTAAGGTCATGGCATATTGCAAGCCCGATAGTGAATCGAGTTCATCGCGACGAGGCGCATACACCGTATGGGTTTGGATGCCCGTCGGCGTCAAGGCAAACAACCGGTATTCACTCTCAAAAATGGCTTTCGGATCATTGACCAACGCATCCCACCGATAACGCCACGACAGATCATTGCGGAATCGCGTGATATCGCGGGTCGATATCATGCGTCGCTGATACAGGCTGCGCTTCAGAGACTCCACATCGGGATAACGGTTCAACACCGGTTGCATCACCGCACAGGCCATGGCAATCAGCAAATTTTCGAGCAGAAATTGACTGCGGCGTAGCGCTTCCGGCGTCGTCGCCATATATGACGCCCCCTCAATATCCAGCGGTGATTGAAAGAGCAAATGAGCCAGTAGCGCCGTCACATCGGGAATGCGGCTCAAAATTTCGGTCTGCACGATCGCGCTATCTTGCTGCAACACCGTGACCAACGGTTGCTCAAAGCCCTCAATTGCCGGGGTATAGTAACGTCCAAAGAAATCGACCGTCACCGTTTGCCAGAGGTCTTGGAGAAAGACGGCCTGTTTATCTTCTAGCTGACCGGGTAGGAGCTGCGCCTGCTGCAAATCATCGAGCAAAGACTCAAACGCCCGTAGCACCGTGTACAAAAGTTCGCGAGATTTGTCGGAGCGTAAAATATCGATCTCTAAGGGAACAATGCTTTGGTTGTCTAGGGAAAACTGCAGTTTTCGAAAAACGGCTTCGCATACTCGCGTGCGGATATCTCCGACGGGCACCGGCAGGGGCGATCGGCTCGACACGAGATCACCACCGCCCAGTCTCAGCGCCGCATTGGTAGCGTTCGCTTCGGAGGTCAGCGCCGTCAGCGCATCCGTATTCGCACCCGGCACATCACGGGTCAGCCGCGAATTCGTGGAAGATTCTGGCGACCCCGCCAACGGCAGAATGCGCTGCACCAGCCATCTCGCGGCTCGCAATTCGCGATATTTACCCGCCAATACCAAGCGATACCAGTACGGCAACCGACGAGTCGCCAACTGCTCGATTTCGGCTATGGCCGCATCAATCTGTTCGACAGACGTGCGGTTGAGAAAGGCGATCGGCCCTTCTATCGATTGGGGCAGAACCACATCTTCAGTCACATCAGCCAGTTCTCCACGCTGCTGCTGCGCCGTATGCTGAATCAAGCGAGCCAGATCGCGTACGGGTAAATCGCGTTGGCCAAAGCCATCAGCCCCCATTTGTTGAGCGGCAGCGCGCAGAACAGGGGCCGTTTGAGCACTCAAGATTAAGACTGCCAGTTGCGGAAAGCGTTGTTTGATCGCGCTGCAGAGCTGTAAGCCTGGCAGTTGTTCAGAGTTATTTTGACCCAGTCCTAAATCAATGATGACCAAATTGACAGAGGGGACGACCTCAAGCATCGCTGCATCAGTCGCACTGGCAGCAGCCGACGCCTGCAGATCATCCAAAGCGGTCAGCGCCGTCTCGCTATTTGCGGCTTCGCCCACAACGCTAAATTCTGGACGCTGCTCTAACCAGATGCGGAGTCCCAGCCGAAACACCGGATCTTCATCCACTAAAAATAGGGTGAGGGGAGACGCCGTCATAGCAATGCTTTAGAAGGGATTGTCAGAATTGGGCGGTGGGGGTTGACTGGCAGGCTCAGACTCAGGGGAGTCGTTCTCGAGGTCAGATCCATTTTCATCCCCACTCTCCGCTTCGGCTTCGTCGGCTTCCAGCTTCCAGATATAGGCTCTTTCAGCTTCCCACAGATCGATCGCGTTCCGCGCCTCACCATAGAGCGCCCGACCCGGCCCGATCTGAGCCGCCACATTGATCGCCTGAGTCAAAGACCCTTCATACGCCAAGGATTTAGCTTTTTCTAAGATCGGGCTGTCTTCTGCGATTTGGAGCGTGCGCGTCCAGTCTTTGATCATGACTTGAGCTTGCTCGTAGAGCGCGCGATCGTCTTGGATCTCTTCGGCTTTAGCGATCGCCTCCCGCAGCTGATCAGCCGTGGCTAACTGGTTCGCTTCGTTGAGAATTGGCTGATCTTGAATCACCTCAATCTGATCTAACCAGGCCGCAATGTCAGTCTGCGCGTTGAGACGCAGTGCCCGACCCAGAGCCACATTTCTAGCTTCGGCGATCGCCGCTTGCAGGGCAGGAATCGTCCCCTTGCGCGCCAATGTACTGGCCCGAATCAAGAACGGTCGATCTTCAATGCGTTCGACTTCATCTTCCCAATGGGCAATCAGGGTCTGCGCTTGCAAACGGCGCGGGCGTTCTAGATCAACGGTCCAAGCCAATTGGGTCGCATAGTCATAGGTCCAGCCTTGGCGCAAGCTCGCCACATTGCTCGCGAACTTCAGAGTGCGCAGGTCTTCTAGCTCTGCTCGCCAGGTCTGCATCGACTGCCGAGCCGTTTGATAAAAGGTGCTGTCAGCTGCAATTTTTTCGGCAGCTCGAATCGCTTCCATCAGTTGGAACAGCTGCAAATAGCCCGGTGTCTCTTGCTTAGCCTGATCGGCTAACCGGGTCGCGTGGCTGTATTGAATCAGGTCTTGAGCCTCAGGCGCTAACTGGGGGTCAGGCGGCACCTTTTGCACCGCCGCGATCGCCCCTTGCACATCTCCCAGTTCCCATCGTTGAAAGCTGTACAGCAGCAGATTTTGACTCCAACGGTCAATATCTTCCTGGGCTTCGTTCCAGGCTTTGCTGGTCAAATTAATGCGTTGAGCCATGACCAAAGCCTGACCAATATTTTCGGGATCACCCGTATTGGCTAGCCCTCGGGCCTGTTCAATTTGCGTCCAAGCCGTCGCCTCGCGCTGCTTGGCCTGCAGCAATTCACCATGGCGTTGCCCTAACCAATAATCACTGGATAACAGCTTGAGCTGCTGCAGGCCACTATCGGCAGCAGCCCAATCGCGGGCTGCGATCGCCTGTTCGATGGCGTTCTCAATTTCTTGCCCTTGTTTCCACTCCTGTCGCCAGTTCCAAATCTCCGCTTGCGCCCGCTCTCGCAGCGGCGTATTCAGCGGAATCTGACCGGCCCAGTCGGCAGCGGTGGTCAGATCGCCTTCGTGCATCTTTTCAGTCGCTTTCTTAAACAGCCGTTCCGAAGATTCCACTAGCACCGGCTGAGTTTCGGCGTAGAACGGATGGGTCTCAGAAAAATTAGCCGTGAGCTGTACCGCCTGCATCAGATTTTTGGCGCTGCCAGCCCGTAAAGCCGTTTGGGCACAAATCAGGCGATCGCCATCGGCACTCGCTGCCGTCACATCATTGCAATCTGGCAAGGGGGGAATGCGTGTCAGCCAGGCCATAGCCCACAATCCCATCACCCCCGACCCGACCATCAGACCACTCCAAAACAGTGGCCAAAACCAGCCCAACGGCAATCGCAGATTGACACGCGGGCGCCCAGTCAGAGGAGTCGATTTGAGCGGGACAGAAGATCGGGCCATAAAGTCGCGAATTAACCAGCAAACGCTAAGTAGGACAAACGCACTGACTGTAGTTTAAGCGTCTATTGCCATAGGGGGTGGTGGCATCCTCAGCAGACAGACGAACCCTCATCCAAAAACTGACTGGGAGCCAGATACAGCACTGCCATCGAATCGGAAATGTGCTGATATTGTAGGAGTAAATCTAGGAGTTGAACGGATTATTACGGTAAAGTCTTTAACTTGCCTAACTGATCGCCAGCGTCACCCGCTCTCCTGAGGTTCTGGCTCATCATCCGAGTGACAGAATGAGTCGTTGTATCGTTAATCCCATCCCCTTGCACCCCATCACAGGCAGCGACCAGCCGCTCGATTTAATGGGAAAATCCATGAAGAGCAGGTTCATTCGCCGATTGGGCGCACTCGCTATTGCGCAAGGAAGGGGGCTATGGGTAGTCAAAGATTAGGAGCCGCGATCGCAGCGATCGCGATCGGCCAGGGAATTTGGGGCTGGAGCGGGAGCCTGCCTGGCAGGGCGGAAAGTTTGAGTGACTTCCAATATTTTTTGATCTCGCAGGAATGTAATGGCTGTGATCTACAGGGCTCCGTATTAGCAGGCATGTCTTTAGCGGGTGTGGCTTTAGAACGCGCCAACCTGCAAAACGCGGCTCTGAGCGATGCCGTGCTCAGCAATGGGGTGCTGCGAGCAGCCGACTTGACGGGAGCCAATTTGCAACGAGCCTCACTTACCCGCGCCGACCTGACCCAAGCCACGCTCCAAAACAGCCAGCTCAGCGAATCGAGTCTGGCCTATGCTGACCTGACTAAAGCCAATTTGCAGGGGGCCGATCTCAGCGGGGCGATCGCCCACGAATCGCTCTTTGTCGAAGCCAATCTCGCGGGTGCCAACCTCACTGGCATCTCTCTGGTGGAAGCCAATTTAGGACGAGCCAATCTCACTGACGTCGATTTGCCGCAAGCCAACTTGAGCCATGCCTATTTGACCCAGAGTAATTTCAGCAACGCCAACTTAACCGGCACGAACTTCACAGGGGCACGATTGATCAGAGCCAATTTTGACGGCGCAGACCTCACTGATGCCAGTTTGCGTGACGCAAGAACCAGCCGGGCAACTTTCACAGACGCCATTTTTTGCCGCACCACCATGCCGGATGGCAGCCAAAACGACCAAGATTGTCCCGAGGCATCTCTGTGATCGAGGCAATCTTTACCGCTTCATCCCACATTGCCCAGTATTGGTTTGACGAAGCAGCAAATCAGCTGTGGTAAACGGGCACGCCGAAGGGGGGTGACGTGAACTGATTCCTCAATAAAGTGCGGCCTGGGCAATTTGCCTATCCCCCAGTCAATCATCAGAATGACTGAATCGATTGACTCGACAGATCCGTTGTCCCTCAGCAGATCCATGGACCACTGCTATAGCGATTTACCTTATAGAAGCAGGCGCGTGCACCTCACCATACAACGCGTTTTCTCGATGGAAAAAGGGAAAGATATGGACACTTCTCAGTCCCCTTGAAAAGGCAGAGTCCCTCCCTGAGATCGGCTCACCCCAGTCGTTCAATGGCCTCGAAAACATCCTATATTGGAGTATCTCTGATTGTATTGACCGTTCTTTCCTGAGTCCCTGAGTTCTGCAGGCTGTTACGTATGGATATGTATGCCTCCCTCTTTGGGAATTGCGGCGATGCGATTGTGATTGCCGATGGGCAGTCACAGATATTATTTGCCAATGCTAAGGCTCAGTCACTGTTTGCCACCCATCCCTCGGTGCTGCTAAAGCCGCTTGCCGACGACAAGCACACGGTAGCGGTCATCAACCAACCAGGAGCCACCGCCTGTTACCCGCTACAAGAGGTCCTGGCTGGGGCGAACTTCTGCGATCGCGAGTGTCTTTTACAATCATCGAGCCCCCCGCATCAAACGTGGCTCTCGATCACGGGTTATGCCATTCATCTACCCGAGCCGCCCCATCACGGTGCCCTGATGCTGATTCGCGATATCACCCATCACAAAGCCGTTACCGTCGCCCCCGATGCCAATACCCCGGCAGGATGGCAGGGGCTAGTTAACCGCACCACCTTTATGGCCCGCATCGCCTCTGCCTTACAGCAAGCCCAGCAACAACAGACCCAAGTCGCGCTCCTCTGTTTAGATGTCAAACGACTCAAAGCCGTCAATGATACTTTTGGCTACCTGGCGGGCGATCGCCTCCTCATCGAGATTGCTGATCGTCTAGCTCACATTCTCCGACCGAGTGATACGCTATCGCGACTCGGGGGCGATGAGTTCACCTTGCTGATCGAAAAGGTTGACACGACCGACGACGTGGCGGCTTTTGTCGCGACCATTCACGAAGCGTTGGCGCCGCCCTTTGAAGTGCAGGGTCATGACATTGATATCGATGTCAACGTGGGCATCGGCTTTGGCCAAGACACCACGCCCGATGCCGATGCGCTACTCAGGCAAGCCGATATTGCGATGAATCGGGCCAGACAGAACTTTGGGGCCGATTACTGTGTCTTCGAAGACTCTATGCAGGCCGATGCCGACGATTCTTTGCATTTGGAAATGGCGCTGAAGCGGGCGATCGCCAACCATGAGTTTTTCTTAGAATATCAGCCCATTTTCTGGGTCAGAACTCAAGCGATCATCGGGGTCGAATCGCTCGTTCGATGGCGTCATCCCGAGCAGGGCTTACTCCCCCCCGCAAAATTCATTCCCGTGGCCGAAAAAACGGGCCTGATTATTCCCTTAGGATGGTGGATCCTTGAAGAATCTTGCCGTCAACTCAAAGCTTGGCAAGACACCCTCATCAATGCAGAGAAGTTGTTTGTTAGCGTTAACATGTCGAGCAAACAATTTGCTCAACAAGACGTTTTAGAGCGCATCAAAGGCATTTTAAAGACCACAGGACTGGCAGCTACGGCACTCAAAATCGAAATTACAGAAAGCGTTTTAATCGAGAACTCGTCTTCCATTATTGAGATCTTGCAAGCGATTAGAGATTTGGGAATCAAGCTGTCTGTGGATGATTTCGGCACGGGGTACTCTTCCCTCAGCTACTTGCACAAGTTTCCGGTAGATACGTTGAAGATTGACCGATCGTTTTTAGAAAACGCTGATTCTGATTTTGAGAAGTTAGAAATCTTGCAGTCAATGGTACATCTCGCCTGGAATTTGGGGCTGGAAGTCGTCGCTGAGGGCATTGAGACACCCAGGCATTTTGCTCAAATCAAGGCGTTGAGATGCGAATCAGGCCAGGGCTTTTTGTTCTCTAAACCCTTGAGTACCGAAGCTTTTGAAGCAATTTTGCGCAAACAAACGGAGTTGTAGCCCGAGATTCGGACTCCCAGTAGCGCTGGTCAACACTGGGAGGCTAGGGAGCTGGAAAAGCTGTTGTGGAATGTCGCGATCGTCACCGGCAAAATTTCCCCAAGTAGCCGATATACTAGCGATCGTATTTGCCCCGTCACCCCCTCCTGAAAAGTTACCGACGCTTTTAAGCCATCGACACAGAGCACACTCAAAGCAGACCACAACCGGTATCTTGCATCACTCGCCCTGACCCCACACCCTCTGACACAATTCCATCATTCGTTAAGTCATTGACTGGCGATGCCGGCTTTCTAACATCTTCTTGAGAATCTGTGCTCATATCTTCAGAGTCGTTCATGCTTAATCTAGGGCAGCATCTTCCATCAGCGAGCTACCAATGAGCCTTTGCATTAATCCCAGTTGTCCGCAACCTGCTCACCCTGACAATAGCCACACCCTCACCTGTCAAGCCTGCGGCTCAGAACTATTGTTGCAAGGGCAATATCGGGTCATGCGCCTGCTGAGCAAAAATAGTGGTTTTGGCCTAGTCTACGAGGCTTATCAGCGGGATATTCCCAAAATTCTGAAGGTCTTGAAGCCCGAGCGCAGCGAAAACTCCAAAGTGCTGCGGCTCTTTCGTAAAGAAGCTGAGGTCTTGAGTCAGCTCAACCACCCCGGCGTGCCCCTCGTCGAACAAGACGGCGGCTACTTTATCTATCATCCTCAAGACAGCGCTGCCCCTCTCCACTGCATCATCATGGAGAAAATCGACGGGCCTAACCTATTGCAATGGATGCAGCAACAGGGCAACCACCCCATCGGTGAGCATCAAGCCTTTCAATGGCTCTTTCAACTCGCTGAAATTTTGCGGCGAGTCCATCAGCACAACTACTTCCACCGCGATATCAAGCCTGACAACATCATGCTGCGATCCAGCGGTCAGCTGGTGCTAGTGGATTTTGGGGCCGCCCGCGAGATGAGCCAAACCTATCTGGCCCAAGTCGGGAGTCTGGGTGTCACGACCATCAGCTCAGCTGGCTATACGCCCCCCGAGCAAGAGCAAGGGCAAGCGGTGCCCCAATCCGATTTTTATGCCCTCGGGCGAACGATTGTTTATCTCTTGACCGGGCGATCGCCCAACGACACGACGCTGTACGATCCCATGCTCAATGCGTTTCACTGGCGGCCTTATGCGCCAGACCTATCGGACGAGTTTGCTAATCTGCTCGACAGTTTAATTTCGCCGCGAGTCATTGACCGACCCCGCACCGCTCAAGAGCTGCTCGATCGCTTGCATCAGATGTCTCTCAATCAATTCGTTCAACAAAGTGATATTGGTGTGCTCCAAGCCGAAACGTCGCTCCCCCGCTTCGGCACCACTGAAGCCAATGGATTCCGCCTGTCCGGAGAAACCGCGCAACAGGCGTCGTCTACCCCCACTCACTCAACCGTCACCGTTTCATCACGAGTGACCTATTGGACCTGGCTAATTGCCGGGGGCGTGGTGTTGGCGGCGATCGCCCTGATTGGGTTTGGCGTTTGGGGAAGGCAGCGATCGCACTCGACCCACACCCCCCAAGACCCGACCATCACGCGATCGTCCGATGCGCCCCAGCCAGCGCTATCGGAAATCCGCGTTGAACTGTTGCGCACCTTCACCGCTCATCAGAATTCGGTCAATGCGCTGAAGCTGCTATCAGATGGCCGTCGGTTTATGAGCGCCAGTGCCGATAATACGATTCGCCTGTGGGATTTGAGCACGGGAGAAAACCTCCAAACTTTCACCGGGCATCAGGCCTTTGTCAACGCGATCGCCCTCAGCCCAGATGAACGCACGTTCTACAGCGGTAGCGCCGACGGAGCTCTCTTGGTGTGGGATACCGAAACTGGCAACCAACGGGCAGAATTTGCCGGCCACGCCGGGCCGGTCAATGCGTTAGACCGCACCCCCGATGGTCGCTATCTGGTCAGTGCCGCCTCGGACGGCACCATCAAAGTTTGGAATACGAGCACTCAAGCCCTGACCACGACACTCGAAGGTCACAGCGGCGCTGTTAACGCGGTGCTCGTCAGCAATGACGGACAACGTATTATTAGCGGTGGTACCGACCACAGCATTCGGATCTGGAACTTACAAACCGGCGAAACCATTGGCACCCTGAAAGACCATGACAGCTACATCAATGCGATCGCGATCAGCCTAGATGGCCGCTTTTTGTTTAGCGCCAGTGCCGATCAAACGATCAAACGCTGGGATCTGAACAGTGGTGAAGTCTTAAACACCTTGGTCGGCCACACCAGCTTTATCAACGTCCTTAGTCTCAGCCGCGATGGCCAGACCGTCGCCAGCGGCAGCGCCGATAGCACTATTCGACGATGGGACGTCGCCTCAGGTGAACTCTTGGCGGTTTATACCGGATTTGGCATGACCGTTGACCAGATGCTGCTGCCTGCCGATGAACAAATCGTCACCGCGAGCCGTAAAAATCCAGCGATCAAAGCTTGGTTCACCAATCCTTAAGGGTTCTGCGTTTAAAAACATCCCCAAGACAGAAACATGGTCGGTCAGGGTTTGGCAGTGCCACACCCCTGTCGACAGGGACGCTATAGCAGAATTCGGAATGAAGAAGTCGGAAGTCAGAATTAAAAAGCTTATCTAATGGTGATTTCAGGCATTGGGGGTGACCTGAGCAAACTGCAGCTTGTTATATTTTTGAACAACGCCCTAACCAAGAGACAAACACCCTCTTCGACTCAGCTACCCGCCCATCGCGATCGCACCGGACAGATGCCATTGCTCCACCCGCTATCCAGAGCCACAAGACCGACAGCTATAGACGCCGGTTGGGGCGATCGCTACGATAAAGCTGGATACACCGTTGGGCACTGACTGTTATGAGCCTCAAAGATCGCATTTCAGAAGATATCAAAACCGCGATGAAAGCCAAAGACAAACTCAGGCTAGAAACGGTTCGCAGCATTAAAAAA
>JBHJJI010000256.1:0-3635 GCA_050042805.1 Leptolyngbyaceae cyanobacterium | reverse complement strand
GCGCACAATGGGTTCAGCAATCACTGCACCCACCACCACGGCATGTAGTCCCCAGCGTTCAAAAATCTCAATCAGCTCCTGCTCGCGCCCCTGATGCGCCACAAACAGCATGCGCTCTTGCGACTCCGACAGCAGATATTCGTAGGGCACCATGCCGGTTTCCCGGCTGGGCACCTTGTCCAAATCCACATCGACGCCCACGCCACCATTAGCCGCCATTTCTGAAGTAGAGCAAGTGATGCCGGCTGCTCCCATATCTTGAGCCGCCACCACCGCGCCGGTTTTGAACGCCTCTAAACAGGCTTCCACCAGTGATTTTTCAAGAAAGGGATCACCCACCTGCACCGCCGGGCGATCGTCCTGAGAAGCATCGCTGAGTTCGGCACTGGCAAAACTAGCGCCGCCCATGCCGTCGCGGCCCGTAGTTGAGCCCACATACAGCACCGGGTTACCAATGCCCGATGCCCCCGATTTCACAATATCCGGCGTTTCCATCAGGCCAATCGCCATCGCATTCACCAGCGGATTGCCCGCATAGGCCGGGTCAAAATAAATCTCGCCGCCCACGTTAGGCACGCCAAAACAGTTGCCATAGTGGGCAATCCCCGACACCACACCGCTGAAGATCCGTCGTGTACGCGCATCTTGCAAATCGCCAAAGCGCAGCGCATTCAGCACCGCAATGGGCCGCGCGCCCATAGTAAAGATGTCGCGCAGAATGCCCCCAACCCCGGTCGCCGCCCCTTGAAACGGCTCGATCGCGGACGGGTGATTGTGCGATTCAATCTTAAAGGCCACCCGCAGACCATCCCCCGCATCAATCACGCCCGCATTTTCGCCAGGGCCAACCAGCACGCGATCGCCTGTGGTGGGAAACTGACCTAGCAACGGTCGCGAGTTTTTATAGCAGCAATGCTCTGACCACATCACCCCAAACATGCCCAGCTCAGCCCGATTGGGGTGGCGACCCAGACGTCTGACAATCTCTTCGTACTCGTCGGGTTTGATGCCCTCCGAAGCAAGCTCATCCGGGGAAAAAGGTGCAGCCATTCAGGGTATCCAACTTGAGAATCCGCCCTATTTTACCGCCCATATCCAGGGTAAAAGCAGGTCTGCAAGCGCCCCTTTAATGGGGTGAGACTCCCCCTGCACAAATGTGTCACACCAACCTTGACTTATCTGGAAAATTGGTGTGATCACTCTCACTTTGTCGGGTGATAGAGATCCTTGGATAAAACTACTTAGTTGAACATACTGATATTGACTCAACTCTAGCCGAGTCATCTACAGGGAACACACACAGACCGACAGACACACGGGAGTCCTGTCGGTTTTTTATTGGGCGCAAAACCCAAGACTGACGACGCATCGAGCGATTTTGCACCCCTTTCATACTCTCAGTATAGAAAATTTACTCGGTATCAGAACAGGGTTCCGTATCGACAGTAAGAACCCATAGGAAACCTTTTCTAAGATGGGGACGTCTGCTGCCATCTCAAGCGGCAATAGAGCAAGGAAGTACAACTGGCGGCGCTACATTGAACCATCCGTAAATGCCGTTGCTCAGCTGCCGGCTAGCACTGGCAGCCAATTAGCGCTGGTCACCGGTGCAGTCGCGACACTGAAAATTCGTACTGTAAGTAACGTCAGTTCGGGTTAAAACCGAAGCTGGATCTTTCCCCTCCTGGCCTCATCTTGTAAGGGTTTTGAATTCTGCTGCTCTGACGTCGATTGGGTAAGCCTACGCTTGTTCAATGGCCTTCCTGGCCGTCCTGAGTCGTTCATCGCGTTTGAGCAAACGGGTGATGGAGGCAGGCTAGAAAGCCTCCCCGACCAGTTTTCTAAGATGCTTGAACCAGGGGGAAACGGCGATTTCGCTCACCCTTGAGGAAGCTGAAAGGTTGGTCGCATCAGTTTTTTGAGAAAACCCTTACAGGATTAGCTCCTGGCAGGGGCTAAGGGGTGGGTAGATCGCCATTTAGCGTGACTGATCGGCACCCACCCGCCGTTGGCACCCCTCCCGAGAGGAGATTTGAGGCTCAATCGATATGTAAAGGAATACTTAATTCTTATCGCGAACTCAGGTTAAGTAAAAAGCTCTAATTATCGTGGGGTGTGTCATCGCCTAGCCTGACGTACCCAAGCCATCTCTGGCAATGCGTTGGGCCATTGCCACAACCAACCCCTAGCAATGTTAATTGATGGCTAACGACTGATCTAAACTGTTAACGCATCGCACCCATCGTATTCTTCCAGGAAAGTTCTTTGCACAGCACCGTTAAGGCTCGCTGGTCAGCCCCAACAAACAGGTTGCTGTCAATCAATTCGGCTAGCACCTGCTGCGTCAACTGAGCCGCAAAGAAGCCGCCAGAGCGCAGTAAGTGACTGTAATAGCGAAACTGAGGCTGACCGTCCGCGCTGCAGTGAAAGCGGTGCACCGTTTCAGTATCCAGACTGTAGACATCAGTGTTGACAGGTACGACTTCCTTGGGAATGCCGTGCTGACCGTAGACGCGATCGCCCTCACTCTCTAAACTGCCCACCAGCACCACGCCCAGCAGCGTGCGGGTTTCGCTGATCAAATCGGGGGTAAAGATCGGATCTGGCTCGCTCGACAGCCGCGGCCCGTTGTTGAGAAACATCGGGTTGACTAGCTGCGAGTTGTAAATCAACCCCACCGCCCAGTGGCGATCGCCATCTTCTAACGCCACAAAGCGGCCAAAGCCATAGTCACCAGGTTGCGGCGGCGTCACCACATCATGGCTGTCGTCCACCTGAATGACGTAGTCACAGTGAGAGTTCGACTTCACCACTTTGCCAATGCGCTGCGAGGTTTCAACGCGATCCAAAAAATCCATCATGCTCTGGGGCTCCATCCTGGCAGTAGCGGGGGTGGTCAGACGATTGACCGAGGTCATGCTGCCATAAGGCTAGCAGCCCAGCGGGTTAAACGCAGCTTGAGATTGGGGTAAAACATCCATCCATAGCGTTGGCAACATTGACAGAACGCTAAGCCTAGGGAGCGATCGCCAAGGTTAACCCTATGGCAAGGGCAACGTTGTTACGCCTGTCAATCAATAGTAGCTTTGTTCTTATCAAAGTGCTGGCTTCGAGGAGCCGGTGAACAGCTAGTCCTCCCCTCCAGCCCGCATTTAGTCAGCGAAATAGAGCTTATCCTTGACTCACATGAGTGACGGCTGGCGCGGTCGGGCGATCGCTCAGCACTTCACCGTCTCGAAAAGTGATGACGCGATCGCACTGCTGCGCCACGGCCTCATCGTGGGTCACCATCACCAACGTCATGCCATCGCGGTTGAGATTTTTGAAAATCTCCAAACTGCTCCGGCTGGTCTGGGAGTCGAGCGCCCCAGTGGGCTCGTCGGCCGGCAGCAGTTTGGGCCGGTTCACAATGGCCCGCGCGATCGCCACACGCTGTTGCTGCCCGCCCGACAGTTGATTGGGGCGGTTCTCTAGACGGTTACCCAAGCCCACTATTTGTAGGGCTTTGATGGCCCGCGATCGCCGTTTGGGTAAGGACACATTGGCATACACCATCGGCAGCATCACATTTTCGACCGCCGTGAGCTGCGGCAGCAGATAAAACTGCTGAAACACAAAGCCAATTTTGCGATTGC
>JBHJJI010000255.1:0-26323 GCA_050042805.1 Leptolyngbyaceae cyanobacterium | reverse complement strand
GGAGTAGCAGGGCAGCGGGGCAGGGGAGCAGCGGGGCAGAGAGGCTAGATGAGTCGTCATAATTACAGAGAATCGGGATAAAGCCTCGGGGCTGGCATCAGTTCGCGGCTCCATGCCTGTGCCGCAGCGGTTTCAGTTCTTAAAGAGACCGCTAGCAAAAACGATACCTGTAGGGGCGGGTTTTGTAGATACCTTTTGGCCCTGCAACCGGCGTCTGGCTAAACCCGCCCCGACAACACCGATAAATTCTTGCTTAGAAACTGCCTACCTGTTTAGGGGGGTGCGGGCGTGGGAATGTTTGTTCCACAAGGATTTGGCAACTCACGGATGACGTGCCCTAGAGCGGCTGAGACGGTTCCTGTTCGGCGAGAAAGGCTTGCCAGTCTGTCGTCGCTTTGGGATCAGAGGCCACCCCGCGCTGCAGCAGAATGACACCATTGTCGGCGCGAATTAGGCCGTACTCGCCGCTATCGATCCAATTGTTAACGGCGGGAATAAACGTTTCGAACCGATCGCGATCGCGCCCAAAGGCGACCTGATAGCGCCGCAGTCGCCAAAAGTCAGCGGCCACGTAATCTACTGCCTGCGCGGCTCCCTGATCATCTTGATATACCGTCATCGGCATCCGCAGCACCGCCCGCCGCCCCGACACATGGGGCACGAGATAGGTCGTTGCCGTCACGCTCGCCTCGGGGGGAATCGTCGCCAGCAGTTGATTGATGTGCTGCGATCGCTGCCACTGTAGCGGCAACGGCACGTACACCCAGGGCTGAAACGAATCGGGCATGACGAAGGCAAAAGCGCGACTGGGGTTCGTCAGCGGCACCAGCACTAGGGAAACGATCAGGCAGCCTGCCCAAAAGCGACGAAAATTGCGGGAGGGCGATCGCGGCGTCAGCGCGTTCAATGGCTGAGTAAAGCGCCGCCAGCCTTGCCCCGCCCACCAAATAATTGCTCCGTAAAACATGCCCGGCACCACGTTGAGGGCATAGCGCAGGCTGGTGTTCAGGCCTGAAGAACCGTCCGTCAGCGTTAATTTGAGCAGCGCCGGGCCAGCCATAATCCAGGCGGCTGGAGACAGGGCGGGAATCAGCGCGAGGGGCAACCAGTGCCCCGCTAGATAGGCCAGGGTGTCATCTGGCGGCGCCACCAGCTCCCGCAGCAAGAGACCCGGCTGGCTGACCATCGCCCACAGCACCTGCAGAGTCGAAGCCTCGGCATCGTCTATATATTGGCCAAACTCCTCAATCATGAAGCGCTTGGAAATATCGTCGGAAAAGACCGGCATGAAAACGTTTGTGACCAGCACAAAATAGCCCACGCTCACCCCGCAGACCGCCGTGCCAATCCATGGGTGTCGGCGACTTGCCAGCAGATAGGCCCCGACGCCAAACAGCACAATCGAACTGTCTTCTCGCACGGCTAAAATCGCCAAGCACAGTAGGGCAAACACCCACCAGCGCCGATATTCCATCGCCAGCAGTAGGCCAAAGATCAAGAGGGGAATCTGCCCCAAGTCGTGAAAGTTGGCGAGGTAAGGATTGAGGACGGCGATCGCACCATAAAAGCTCAACATGATGGCCAGCGACAGCCGATGCTCTAAATGTTGGCGGCCAAGGAAATAGAGCAGCAGTCCGGCGATGGCAGCAAACGCGGCCTGCAACACTGAGAGCGTGACCGGCGAGGGAAACAGTGCATAAATTGGCCACCAAATCAGCAGCGCCGGGGTGAAATGTTGACCCAGTCGGCGATAGTCTACCCGAGGCAATTCCCCGGTATGAATCACGTCGGTGGAAAGCTGCGACGACAGCGTGCTTTGAAAGAAGTTGCTGTGGGCGTTGTTCCAAAAGACCTGATTAAAAATGCCCTGGTCGTAGGAGGCGTAATAGGTGAAATAGCGATGCAGCAGCAGCCCCGCGAGGAGGATGAAAAAGGCCGCCGCGATCGCCACCACCCGTTTCAGGTTTGGTTCCTTACGCCAACTCAGGATCATACTGGCAATTCCCTTCCCCTTAGCCATCCAATACCCTGCTCCGTAGAATACCGTTTCCCTGTTTCTCCAGGGGTTTTTTGTTGAGTTCAGCGCGGCAGCACCTCGGGGTCATGGTGTTTGGCCTCACAATCTGCCCCAACTGAAAAGTGCTGGGTCGGTAATGAGCGCTTTAATAGAGAGAGCGACTGATATTTAGGCCCCTGATGACCCCCAAAGACGAACTGATTCAAGAACTTGATGGCGTATCCGAATCGTTGACGGCCCAAGTCTTGGACTTTTTGCGATTTCTCAAGGCCAAGCCGAGCCCTAATGCGACGACGTCATCTAAGTCGGCAGCGACGCCTGCGCCTCAAAAGGCTAAGACTGCGGATACCGAAAAATTGGCGAGCGGTTTACCTACCATCAAGGCGATTTATACCGATGGGGCCTGCTCAGGCAATCCGGGGCCGGGGGGCTGGGGCACTGTGCTGTATCTGGCCGATGGCTCAAAGCATGAGCTGGGCGGCGGTGATCGCGCCACCACGAATAACCGCATGGAAATGCAGGCCGCGATCGCCGGTCTGCAACTCTTTATTGCTTCGGGACAGACCACTCCCGTTGAACTGTATACCGACAGTGAATATGTCAAAAAAGGCATTACTCAATGGATCGCTGGATGGAAGCGACGCGGCTGGCAAACGGCGGCCAAAAAGCCTGTGCTCAACAAAGATTTGTGGCAGCAACTAGACGAGGTCAACCAGGCAGTGGCCCAACAAACGGGTGCTCCTGTGCAGTGGATTTATGTGCGCGGTCATGCCGGGAATGAGGGGAACGAACGCTGCGACACGATCGCCCGCGCGTTTTCCTTGAATCGAGACGTGGATTTAATCCAGCATCCCGCCGCGATCGCTTGGGAATAAGTCGGCAGGTTAGGATGCCGAGTTAAATCACTCGCGCTGCTGAAAATTTCTATTGAGTGGAATGCATTGCTCACACTTTAATTGAGAATTACTAAGAGTATTCCAAAAAATAACGTGTCCAAGCACCTGGTTTCTATGAAAAACTTGCCGCAGACTGTTGACCTAGTCCCAGAAACCGGGTTCTTCAGGTGGAATATTTTTTATTTTGGATTACTCTAACAACTTAAAGGTAAAGATAAGTCACTGATTGCTGAAGAAAAAAGCAATGAGTGGGACTTTAGAGGGGACAAATGCCTGCAGAATAGAGTTACGTCACTGGTTTCTCAAGAAATGACTGATACTTGACTTGTAGTTCCTTGCAATCCAAGACCTAGAATGAATTACAGACTTCTCTAAGGAGCACCATGGCTGATTCAGGTGTGAGCGAGACACTTGACACGACCGAGAATTTACCTCGGGAAGCGCGAGTCAATCAACTGCGAAATATGATCGATACCTTGAAGATCGCCGATGCGATCGCTAAAGAAGGGTATCTGATTACGAGTTCAGAACTAGCCGATTTGATGGATGTTAACGCCAGTGCTGTGACCAGCCGAGGTGAGTATTGGGCGTGGCGTAATTGGTCAGTGTCGCGGGTGCGACGCGAAGGCAATCAAATTCTTTGGCAGCTAGAGCGGATCGATTAGCCGGTTACGCACAAAGATGTTTGTGACTAATGGCTAATATTGGCATTGAGGTTTCTAGAACTCTCTGCCTAAGCATTGTCCCCTTATAGAAAATGATTTCTGTAAGGGGATAGTTGTGTCAGCCATCTGCGATTGAACTGCTGCTTGAGCTCCTCTTTGAAACAGACGTATTTTTCTCTGGCAATAACCTGGATCCGATGCATCGCTGCGTGGATGACACTATAGTCTTCATGGTTTGCAGCGTCGCGCTCTCGTCAAATAACGGACATTCGCCTGTCCATGGTTTGGCATGGCGTGCCTGCGTCATGAGCTGGTTTAAAAAATTGTCTAAATATTGTCTCAGTACAACTCCAAGAGCAGAAATATATACCTAAGATGGCTGACGCCATCCTGATTTTTCCGGATTGCAAAGTGAGGAGCCATGGCCCCTCACTAAGGCTTTCTGAGCTGGCATAAACCGTCAAGATTATTGCAGGCCGTGGTGGACAACGATGCCGAGAAGTTCCTCATAGGAGACTAAACCGTCTTGATCGCGATCTACTTTTTTGAGTTCGGCGGTCAACTCAGAACGGTCTAGAGGAATGACTAACTTATCAACAATTTCAAACACTTCTTTTGTGGATAGAAGGCCATTGTCATTGGCGTCAAATTCAGCAAACTTTTTGAGCAAGGCGTAGTGGGGCACCGAGACGGCTAAAAAATCCTCAAACTCAATAACCCCGTCTTTGTCAGAGTCAATTGACTGAAACCTCGTCATCAGACGTTTGACTTCTTTAGCCAGAGCAAAGGCTAAAAATTCTTCTAGCTCAATTTTGCAGTCTTGGTTGAGGTCGATGCTGGCAAAGTCTGCTTTAGCGACCTCTAGACGATGTTGGGGCAAGTGTTGAGCAGCTTTTGGCACACAGTTATTGAGATAGTCTTGGCTCATGCCGGTTAGTCTCTCCTAGACAAAACTTTTTGGCTGGCTAGGAGTTTATCACTGGATTTCACTTCTGATGGTCGCCGTTTTGGCATGTCTTAAGCGGATTAGTCTGCTTGAAAATCTTCAGGGGGCGGCAGCGTCATGATGCTAACGACCGCTGATTGCCTAATCGACTTTATCAGGAATAAACTGCTCGACATCCAAATGGACAGAGAGGCTATGAGAACATTTGGATTCTGTTTGAGAATTGACTGCCTTTTTAAATTCCGATTAAGTCTAATGCTAGGGAGTACCACCATTGTGAGCGATCGCGGCAGCAGGTAAGGCCCGCGCCGCAAGATAGGGATTTTGATGGTGCACGTCGTGGTTGAGGGTGGCGTTGGTGACGGTTGCCCCAAAGACGAGGGTGCTGAGCTGGATAGCCCAGGGCGGCCAGGGCAGGCCAAAGGTGCCGTACTCTCCTTGTTGATGATGCACTAAGCGAAAGAAGGCGAGATCGCCTAACCCATACACCAGTCGTAGAGACAGCCAAAACCAGATAAATAGTGGGCCTCCTAGCGCTGCTAGGGCGACCAAGATAATCAGCTTGATGGCTAAGTCGAACGCCAACTGTGGGGTTAGCCCGTGGGTGGCAATCCACCGCAGCGCAGTTTGATCTGGCGAAGTGAAGGCGTTAAAAATGGCTTGTCCCCAGTTGCCTTTGATGTGATAAAAATCAGGGTCATTAGCCTGGGCGGGTGCGGCGTGATGGGCAAAGTGCTGTGTGCGGATTTCGCCATAGCTGAGGGAAATGACCGACAGTGGCACCGGGCTCACCCCCATCAGACAAATAAATCGGTTGAGCTGCTGTTCGTCATAGATATGCAGCAACTCGTGGACGTTGATCATCCAGCGGGGCAGCACGAGCAGCACAATCAAGGGCAGCGCTACTGGCGGAATGACCTGAGCGATCGCTAGGACATAGCCCCCCACTAAGATTCCCGTTCCCACCATGCAGCGGCGGCTGTAGCCGAGGGCGTCTAACTCGGTCACCATGTATTCGACCGGAAAGCTAGCAGTAGAGGATTGAGTCGGCATCGAGATGGGCATCGAGACGCTGGGCTAAACCCTGATGTTACGACATCTGTCCGGTGGATTGGGGGAGCGATCTCTCGCGGGCAATGAAGTCGTGCCCGACCATCGCTCTCGCTTGCAGGGGCTCAGGATGGCTCAACCGGTTGGACAACGCGGTGGGGCGCTACAGTCGCCTCAATGTCGAGACGCGGGTCTGATTGATCGCCAGACAGCAGACTCAACATCGTGGGACACCCTACAATCTTGCCTGTGGCTGGGTCGACGGGATGGCCTGACCGATGTGAAACATGAAAGGAGACAGCGTCAAGCATGAAAGGGAACAGTATGACGCCTGAACGCGTTCTGGATACTGATAAACAGCAGGTTACAGCGGTGATCAAACACCTGGTTAAACCGGGGAGCGAACCAGCCTATGAGCAGTGGTTGCGCCAAATTTCGCAGGTGGCTCGACAGTTTGAAGGGCATGCCGGCGTGACCTTCATGCGGCCCCAAGATTCTGTCTGTCCCGAATATGTCATCGTCCTCAAGTTTGACTGCTATCGATATTTGCAGCAGTGGCTTGATTCGCCAGAGCGTCAGGATTGTCTGTCGCAGGCTAAACCGTTGATTCAAAGGGATGAAAAGGTGGAGGTGCTCACCGGTCTGGAAACTTGGTTTACCCTACCCGGCAAACTCGTGCAAACCCCACCAAAACGCTACAAAATGGCCTGCTTGACGACTGGGGCCGTTTTCATCGTGGTGCAGCTGCTCAGCCGATTGCTAGCGCCTGTTTTGAGCGGTCTACCCCCGTTGCTCAGCGCGCTCATCGTCACGGCGCTAACGGTTGTTCTGCTCACCTATGTGATCATGCCGCGCTTGACCCGATTGTTTTATCGCTGGCTCTATCCCCAACGCGGATAGGCGGTGGAGGGTTGCTTCATCCAACTCTGATTTGTCCCCGACTGCTCCATTCTGGGCGCAGCCTATCGGCAGAAATTCCTGCGCAGGTGGATCAACGATCGCTGGGCTGATCCGAAATCATGCCAGATTACGCCAACAGGCGGGTGACCGTAGCGCTGTAAATCTTATAGGGTTGTACTCCGGTTAGCGTCTCCAGCAGGTCACCATCTTTAAAAAACATGACGGCGGGCAGCCCTTTGAGGCCAAACCGCTGCGGGATCTCCTGATTCGCGTCGAAGTTGATTTTCCGCACGTTGACGCGATCTCCATAAGCCTCAGCCAGTTGGTCGATCAGGGGCGCGACCAGTTTGCACGGGCCACACCAAGACGCCATGCAATCCACGACCAGCAGTGACTCTTCAGCGAGTAGGGCATCCAGTTCGGCTTCATCTTGAATCAATTGCGCCGCCCCCGTGGTCGCCTGACCTAACTTGGTGACGGCACGGGTGACTTCCGCAAACGGTAGGCTGCCGTTAATGGTTTCTAGCTGCGATCGCTGCTGATAATACTCAAGCAAAGGGGCGATTTCTGCCTCATGGTGCTCTAAACGCTGGCGAATCGCCGAAATCGTCTCGTCTTGTCCGGGCTCAGAGGAGAGTCGGTGAATCAACATTCCCGTCTTCGCCTTCAGATGAATCGCTGTCGCTGCTGCCTGTCCCAACCCCAGCCACCACTCATCAAACGCTTGGGCCTGAGCTACCGTGCGAGGAAATCCCGTCAAAATCCAGCCTTTTAACATGATGTCGGGCTGTTCAAACCGTCGCTTGATCAGCTTGCTCACCAGAGCATCGGGCACCAGCGTTCCGGCTTCGACGTAGGAGCGGGCCTCGACGCCGATATCAGACGCTTGATCCACGGCCTCACGAATCAGCTGCCCTGTCGATGCGTGGGACACACACCAGCGTTCCGCGACAGCGATCGCCTGCGCTTCAACATCGACGCCGGGCGGCCCGAGGAGAATAAATTGCTTCAGCTTCATCGCATTGATCCTAAGGAATCATCTTGGGGCCACTGCATCCTAGTCCTTAATTGTCTGCGACCCTGCTTTTGATTCTGGGCAACATGACGGCAGAGAGGATAACAGGCGGTCTGGAGCCCGACGGATCAGGTGCGCACCCTGTTGAACTGTATCTTTTGAGCGCTGGGATCAAGGCGTTTTTCGCGGATTCTTTTAGATTTGCTTCGCAGTAGGGAGCCTGAACGCGAGGCGAGACATGATCTGGTCGCGATCGGGATCACTGCCTTTGATCCCAGGTTTAATCAGCCGGTCGCCGATCGCCGATCTGGCCGATAGTTGTGTGTATGCAGAGTGCTCAGGAGGTGGATCGCTGCCAACGGCTTGCCGGTAGCGACCCTCCGTGAACGGTTTGCTGCTCAAATCGCTAATCCTGCTGGGTGGGTGCTGAACTGCTGCATCAGAAAATTGATGAAGGTTTGCACCCGGAGAGAGTGACGGCGGTTGGGCAGGTAGAGGGCGTAAATGCCCATATCTAAATCGAGGTGGGGATAAAACAGAAAATCCTCCAGCACGGCCTCTAATCGGCCCGCTTGCAGATCGGCTCCGACCAACCAGGTGGGCATCAAGATTACCCCGACGCCATCTAAACAAACCTGCCGCAGCACTTCAGAATTATTAGCGATAAGAGGGCCTTGAACCTTGACCTCGCAGATCTCTCGATCGCGTTTAAAGCGCCAGATGTCAGCGCCGAGGGTGTAACTAAAACGCAGGCAGTGGTGCTGGGCTAAATCGTTGGGATGGTCGGGTTTGCCGTAGCGTTGAAAATACGCCGGACTGCCGCAAACTTTGCGCGTATGAGTGGCGAGTTTACGAACAATCCAACTAGCGCCGGAGCGATCGAGGTTGCCAATGCGAATGATCAGGTCGAGTCCCTCTTCGACCAGATTGGCGAGGCTATCACTAAAGGTCAAGTCCAACTGCATCTCAGGGTATTGCGCTAAAAAGTCGCTCAACAGGGGCGCAATATGCAGGCGGCCAAACGCCACGGGCACACTGGCGCGCAGCAGCCCTCGGGGCACTTCATCCTGCTCGGTCACGGCGAGGTTGGCCGCTTCCACATCCTGCAGAATCTGTACCGCCTTGTCGTAATACCGCCGACCTTGAGGGGTGAGCGTGACGCTGCGGGTTGACCGATTGAGCAACTGGGTATGCAGCATCGCTTCTAGAGCGTTGACCTGCCGGGTCACCGAAGAGACCGCCACCCCAAGCTGCCGAGCCGCCTCGGAAAAGCTGTGGGTTTCGACCACTCGCACAAACGATCGCATCGCTAAAAACTGATCCATTGCTGCCTTGCTTTTGCGTTTGATGCAAAAGTGTTTGCCGGAAAAGTGATATTAACATCTCCTGCGAGTGGAGTTAAAGTGATCTTGTCGTTGTTCAGACGGCTCAATTAACTTTTTTCTGCAAGACTCTGGCGGCTCACCCGCATCGTCATCTCACTGCATTAGCCGCCGCCCAGATGGCGGGGGCTGACGATTGGAGCGGGTATCAGCTCAAGATTTCGCCTTGCATTCCTGCCAGGAGGCAGCAACCATGACCTTAACGATTGAAATCACCTCAGATTTTATTTGTCCCTGGTGTTGGGTGGCCGAAACGCGATTACAGCGCGCCCTGGCCCAACTCAATCCCGCCGTTGATGTGCAGTGGGTTTGGCAGCCCTTTGAACTCAACCCAGATATGCCTGCGGCGGGTCTCGATCGCCGCACCTATCGCACTCAAAAGTTTGGCAGTTGGGCCTATTCTCAACAGTTAGATGCCCAAACCGTACAGGCGACGCAGCAGGATGGGCTGGCCTTTCGCTACGACCTGATGACTACTACGCCCAATACCCTACAGGCCCATCGCCTGACTGGGTTCGCCGCTCAACAGGGCCACGCCCCCGCCATGGCAGAACGTCTGCTCCGCGCCTACTTTGCCGAGGGGGCCAATATCGCCGAGGTGGAGGTGTTGGTGCAACTCGCCGGGGAGGTCGGGCTCGATCAGGATGCCGTCAGGCGTTTTCTGCAATCGGATGCGGGCATTTCAGCGATGCGCGAGCAGGAACAGCAGGCGATCGCTCAAGGCGTACATGGAGTGCCCAACATTCGCATTGGCACTCAGGTTTTATCGGGGGCGCAACCGCTTGAGGTCTTTGTCGATGCGCTACAAGCGGCGGTTCAAGCGCTGACTTTACACACTTCAACGGGAGGTCAGTCATGACACTCACGACGGAACCAACCCGGCATGGGCGGGCCATCGTCATTGGCGGCTCATTGGGGGGACTCTTTACCGGTATCTTGTTGCGATCGCAGGGCTGGCAAGTCGATATCTACGAGCGATCGCCCCACAATCTCAGCAGTCGAGGCGGGGGCATCGTCCTCCAGCCGGAAATTTTGACTGCCTTTCACCAAGCGAGCGTGGCCTATGAAGCGCCTTTAGGCGTGGTGGCTCGCGAGCGGCTTTACCTCGACTCTGCCGGTGAGATTGCCCAGCGCTTGGCTATGCGTCAAACGTTGACCTCGTGGAATGTGCTTTATGGCACCATGCGGCGGCATTTTCCGACCGAGCATTATCACGCTGGCAAAACATTGGTGTCAGTGCAGCAGGATGCGGATCACGTTACCGCTGAGTTTGACGATGGCACGCAGGTGTCGGCTGATCTACTGATTGGGGCCGATGGCGCTAGCTCGACGGTGCGGCAGCAGCTCTTGCCGAGCTATGAGCCTAGCTATGCTGGCTACGTGGCCTATCGCGGCTTGGTACCGGAAGCCGATTTGCCACCCGAGGCGGCCAAACTGCTGACCGAACGCTTTGTCTTCTACCAGTTTCCCAATTCTCACATGCTGCAATATGTGATTCCGGGGGAAGATGAGTCGCTGCTGCCGGGCGAACGTCGCTTTAACTGGGTTTGGTACGTCAACTACGATGAGCAGACAGAATTACCCGCTCTCCTCACCGACAAAGCGGGACGAGATCGCGCCTCCATTCCACCGGGTATGATGGCCCCGACCACTGAGCAACAGATGCGCGCCTATGCCAGGCAAGTGCTGCCCCCGCCCCTGCAGCAGCTGATCGCGGCCACCCAGGAGCCGTTCGTGCAGCCCATTCTCGATTTGGGCGTGCCGCAGATGGCGTTTGGTCGCATTGCCCTGGTGGGCGATGCGGCGTTTATTCCCCGTCCGCATACGGCTGCTGGCGTTTCTAAAGGGGCTGCTAATGCGATCGCTCTAGCCGAGGCTTTAGTCAGTCACAACCATGATGTGCCCCAGGCGTTAGATGACTGGGAAATCGGCCAGTTGCGCTTGGGCATGCACTTGTGGCGTACTGGGCAGGCACTGGGCGATCGCTCTCAGTTCACCCACAGTCAGCAGCGCTCAGGCGGAGCACTCACTCCGAGATAACGATTGCGGTCGGCGGGGGCATCTGCCCCCCAGCAGAATTCGGAATTATAGAGTTCGGAATACCCTTTGGGAAAGGCCAGCCCTACGGAGTTGAAAAGTTTATCAGAGAATGATTTCAGCCATCTGGGATGATCTGATCAAACTACGATTTGCTGTATCTTCGCGACATTGCGATTACTGTTCAATGGGGGCATGGGGCAGGCGACTCCACTCATTCCAGGAGCCGTCATAGTTGCGCACATGGGGATAGCCGAGGAGATACGTCAACACAAACCACAGATAGGCCGATCGCCCCCCGATGGCACAGTAGGGAAAAACGGCTTTGTCAGCCGTCACGCCTTGACGGTTAAAGAGCGCGTGCAACTCATCGACTGACTTAAAGGTGCCATCGTCATTGAGCGTGAGCGTATGCTCAAGATGAATTGCCCCCGGAATATGCCCCCCTCGTTCGTCGCCTTCGGGCGGCTTCATCATAAAGACATCGCCCCGATATTCCTCTGGGGTGCGCACGTCTAGCACTACGCAGTTGGGTTGTCCCAGAGCGGCCTGCACCTCTGTTTGTAGAGCCCGCAAAGTCATATCTGGGGAGTTTGCCGGATACTGAGTCGGCGCAAAGCTGGCCAGTTCGGCGGTGAGGGGCCGACCTTCTGCCACCCATTTTTGATAACCGCCATTGAGAACGGACACGTTGTCATGGCCAAGGAGTTTCAACAGCCAAAATATCCAAGCGCCGGTGCCGGGATAACTGCCATAGGCAATCACAGTGGTTTCGGGCGAAATGCCCGATCGCGACAATAGCTTCGCTATTGCGGTGGGGTCGAGATTCACGCTGAGGTTAGGCTTCAGCAGGTCGGTGAAAACATTCCAGAAAATTGCCCCCGGAATGTGAGCCTTATGGTAAGGGTCTGGACTCATATCCACTGCCACCACCCGCACCTGTGGATCGTTGAGGTGGGCCATTAGCCACGAGGTATCGACTAAAACTTCTGGATGAGCATATTGAGACATCGGGCATCTCCTGTGATTAGCACTAGGGCTAAGATTAGGAAAAGCCTTTGCCGTCGCCTAGTCCCCGATCGAGTACACTTTGCTGGCGCAGTTATGCCCTGTACTTGAGCGATCGGGCGGTTGCTTATACACTTTGCTGGCGCAGTTATGCCCTGTACTTGAGCGATCGGGCGGTTGCTTATTTCTCCATCCAGACAATCGACGGCCGACATCAGGGTGATCGTTTTGAAACCGATTTTTGTCTGTTAACCAGAACGATGACTAGTTCACCGTCGGTTAAGCAGCAGCGCTGGCGGTAGCGAGATTAAAATTAGCCAACCTCCGACAACGCCCGCTACTTTAGGCCCCATTGCTAAAAACGCCGACAAGGTTGAATAGCAAGCAGGTGTTTGCAAAGTGCATAAAAGACTATGAAAGATGAGGCCCACTAAAGGCGCGATCGCGACTCCCAGCAGCCATCGCTGGCGTCTGAACAAAATGAATGGCCCGATCGCGACTAAGCCCGCTGGCAGTGAGACTACGACAGTGCTTGCAAGGTGGATAGACAGAGCATTTTGCAAGCTGCCGATCTCGTGATCGGATGCGACGATAATCCCTGCAGTCAGGATGACAAAAAGGCAGAACCAGCCGATGCCTAAGCCTCGCCGAATATGAGAAAAGGTCATGTTGGTGACTCCAGTCTTGAAATATACAATTGCATGGAAATTTTTCTCTTAAGAGCCAGATCTGTGAAAAAAATCATGCTTGGGACTGTCACAGTTTGGCGTTTTGGACGTTTTGTTTAAGTCAGCAAGTGATTAGATGCAGAATAATGTCATTCACCTGCATCTGTAGATCGTTCAGGTGAGCCATCGGCTATGGGGTTATCGACTACAACTGTTGGATGAGTACATGCGGCCATCAGAGGTCTCTTGTCATGAGCACTAGGGCTAAGATTAGAAGAAGCTTTTGCCGTCGCCTAGTTACCGATCTAATACACCTTGCGCCAGCGCGATCATGTCCCGTTCTTTGCAGTCTTTGTTTCACGCCATTCACCAAGCTCCAGACGAGCAGGCGCTGCGATCGCAGGTTGTTCCGGCAATTGGCAAGCATTTTGAGGCGAAGCGCCGGGGCATTTTTTTCTTCAACTCTTTAGAAGAGATGCTCCGCAAACAGCTGCCGCTGGCCGATGCAACGCTTCAAAAAGCGCTGCGTCGAGGCTTCTCAGTCGAACACAATCCGGTGGTGCGCTATCTCGTTGAGCGCCATGCTCCTGTGCACGAGGCGTTGGTGACCTCCCCTAAAGTGTGGACGATGGTTTGTCCGCGGCCTGATCACTGGCATGTGATGGTTGGCCCCATTGTCAGTCAGGGGCAATTAATTGGGGTGGTGGGCTGCACCCGCGAGCAGTCAACGTCCGCCTTTGATGCCCAAAATCTCGCCGACCTGAGTGCGGTGTGTTTGCATTTGTCGGCTTGGGCAGCCGCCGTGCGTTCACAACTGGTGGCTGCTGATGTGGCCAGCCTGGAGGATCGCGGCAAGGGGATACCTCTCTCCTTCAAAAGTGATTCTCTTCAGAACAGTAGAGCCGGATGCTTAACGCCGCGTGAGTTGCAAATCGCTGGTTTAGTGGCTTTGGGTAAAACTAATGCTGCGATCGGCACTGAACTTTGGATTACGGAGAACTCAGTAAAACAGGCACTCAAGCGGATGTTTCGTAAGTTGGCAGTCTCCTCGCGGGCGGAAATGGTGGCACAGCTTGCTGCCGAAAATCTCCTGCACCCAGGGTGAATTGGCTAAGGCAAATAGATGACAATGAGAGGGTACCTTGCCAATAGACTGTGGCGTTATTTCATCAACTATTACCGATGACTAGGGAGTAGTGAAGGCAAGGGGGCAGAGCAACTGCAATGGTCGTCTTACTGCTGCCGTGGAGTACTAGCTAGATTCATCGACAAAATCTGTATTCAGATGTTGAGAAATCTCGCCTTGGGTTAATCGCTCAATAATGACATCACAATTTTCGAGTTCAATACCGATCCAGTGGCGGTGTGTTGACTCGCAGACGGCAAAGGTGGTTCCAGACCCCCCAAAGGGATCAAGGATAATATCGCCTGGACGTGTAGAGATTTCGACCACCCGTGACAGCAGCTTGGTAGAAAGTTGATTGGCCTGACGTTTTTTACTTTTAAATTTCCAGTGGCGAACCGGTGGAATATCATTCCAAACATCAGTCAAGTTGACGCCTTTGGGGTTCATTGCTGAGCGATGGCCACCATAATCTTTGATGTCACCCCCACAATGGCGACAGGTTTCTATTGGCGTGCGGATTTTGCGAAAAGTTTTGGGTTTGCCGCCTTTGCTGTAGTAGAGCAGGCTGTAGTGAGCGGGATATAATCGCCCGTGGATTGGCATGCTCATCTTGATATTGACCGCAATCCAATGACGGAATATTAGGCCCAGTTCCAGAAGATATGGGCCAAGCATAATGTTCCATTTTGGCAGGTTGTAAATGAAGAGTGACCCACCGGGACGGAGCACGCGTTCACATTCCGCGATCCATGCCTGCATCCAGTCAAGGTATTCACTATCTCCTAAACTGTCGTTGACTTTCTTGCCGTAATGCTTGCCGAGATTAAAGGGGGGATCGGCAAAAACTGTGTCAATACTTTCACTTTCGATATGTTGGAGAATCTCTAAGCAATCGCCCTGAAAAAGCACTCCATACTCTGTGTTGAGTATGGGTTGAGGACAATGCGATCGCAGAATGTCGTCTGCTTGCCACTGCGGCATTCTGACCGCTAAAGTTGGCGGTTGATCAGTATTTTCAGGCATTAAAAAAGTGCTTGAACAACTTCAGAAGAGAGCTTGGATGAGCGCGATCGCGATATCACCAACCGTAAATTGTGCAGTAGCCGACCCTTGTGAAATCCTGCTGGTCAGTCCTCTGTGTTGGTGCTCGGCTAGGGATTGGTGGTACCGCTGCCCAGCTAGACCGATCGCGTAATGCCACCATCGACGCGAAGATTTTGCCCCGTGATATAGCTGGCTCCTGCGGAAGCGAGAAACGCCACAACAGCGGCAATTTCCTCGGTTTTGCCATAGCGGCCCATGGGGATGCGTTGGAGAAACTGGGGTTTTTCCGGCAGGCTGTCGATAAAGCCGGGCAGGATGTTGTTCATGCGGATATTTTCTGCGGCATACCGATCTGCAAACAGCTTGGTATAGGCCGCTAGGCCAGCCCGAAAGACGCCCGACGTCGGAAAGGTCGGGTCGGGTTCAAAAGCGGCAAAGGTCGAGATGTTGATGATGGTGCCGGATTGCTGCTGCTGCATGATCGGGGTGACCAAGCGGGTTGGGCGCACGACGTTGAGAAAGTAGACCGCCATGCCCTGCTGCCAATCTTCGTCTGACAGCTCTAGAAGTGCGCCCTTAGGGCCGTGACCGGCGCTGTTGACCAGAACATCAACCCGCCCCCATGCGGCCATCGTTTGATCAACGAGTTGCTGTAAATCTTCATTCGATTGATTAGAGCCGGTAACACCGAGGCCACCGAGTTCGCTCGCCAGGGCCTCGCCTTTGCCAGATGAGGACAAAATCGCCACGCGATATCCCTCTGCGGCTAACTTGCGTGCGGCACCCGCCCCCATCCCGCTGCCCCCAGCGGTGATTATGGCAACTTTTTCATCAACCATGGAATTAGCCTGTGGTGATCAACGACAGCATCTCACCGAGTTTAATAGACTCTGTCCGGCTGCTGAACAATTTTCGGTAATGTTCTAGACCCGTGGCTAGGGCCGCTCGCGTGCGGTGAGCGCGTGAGCTGCAGAAAGAACATCCACCGGTCTAGCGCACGACCCGTTTTTCTGCACCCCTCAGGGTTGGCATTTCAATCAGCATCACTGGCCCAGCGTGGTTGATAAGCCAATGATGAACTCAGCTCCTCTGCCTGATGTCGACTTTAAACCTAGGGTGCCACCATGTTTTTCGATCACAATTTGCTTTGAGATCGCCAGCCCCAACCCCGTCCCTTTGCCTGTGACCTTGGTCGTAAAAAAGTGCTCGAACACCTTGTTTTTGTGCTTCTTTTTGATGCCCGCCCCATTGTCACGAATGCGAATCTCCACCTGCCCTGCTTTATTCAATTGAGTCGTGAGCCAAATGGTGGGAGCGTAGTCGGTCTCAGGTTGTTGATGATCCGATGGTTGGCTCGCGATCTTCTCATCCACCGCATCCAGAGCATTGGCCAGCAGATTCATAAATACCTGATTCAGCTGCGCTGGGTAGCATTCCACCGGAGGCAGCGTTCCATAGGTTTTCACTACTTGGATTTCGGGGTGTTCGCTGCAGGCTTTAAGGCGATGGCTCAAAATTAGGAGCGTGCTGTCCAGCCCTTCGTGAATATTGACCGCTTTCCGTTCTGCCTCGTCTAAGCGAGAAAAATTCCGCAGCGATAGGACGATGTGGCGAATCCGATCTGCCCCGATTCTCATCGAGTCTAGGGTCTTGGGCAAATCCTCTATGACGAAATCAAGGTCAATCTTCTCTGCTTGCGCTTGCAAGGCAATCCGGTTATCCCCCGAGTTAAGATCCTGAGTCTGATAGCCGTTGATCAGACTCAGGACATCGCCCACATAGCGATTGACGTGGGACAAATTGCCATAGATAAAATTGACAGGATTATTGATTTCGTGGGCGACCCCAGCCACCAACTGGCCTAGGCTAGCCATCTTCTCATTCTGCATGAGTTGGGCTTGGGACTGTTGCCGCTCTGTCAGAAGCTGTTTCAGCTCAGCGGATTGCGCTTGAATCTTTTGTACCGATTTGGCTTGCTGCAGGGCAATACCCAACTGCTCTCCAATCTGAGCCAGCAACTCGACTTCATCGGCTGGCCACGGGCGAGGGCCTGAGTTTTGGAAGGCTGCGAGCAATCCCCACAGACGATCGCCCTGAAAAATGGGGGCGATCGCATAGGCTCGGGCCTGAAACTGCTCCAACAAGGCCACATGGCAGTCGGTATGCCCAGCTTCGTAAATATCAGGAATCGCAAAGGTTTCGTTGTCGGCGTAACGGCCCCCCTGAGTGTCCATCAGGTGCGTATCTTCGATGGCGGGGGATACACCCACCAACGGTTCCCAACCCTCGGCGATCGATTCGACTCTAAAATCACCACTCCAATCCTCATTGAATTGATAGATCGCCACCCGATCGGCGTCCAATAATTGGCGAACTTCGTCGGTGGCTGTTTGGCAAACTACCTGCCAATCCAAAGATTTGCGGATGCGGTTCGTGATTTTGACCAAGGCTTGTTGACGGGCTAGGGCTGCTGTCTGGGCCTCCGCCTGGGCTTGCAGGGTTGCCCTTTCGCGCAGCTGTTCTAAATACTCTGCTTGTTGCAGGGCGATCGCAAAGTGTGTGGCAATTTTGCGGACAAATTCAATCTCCGACAACTGCCAACGGCGGGGATTGTGGCACTGATGCACGCAGAGGAGTCCCCATAGCTCATCCCCTTGCAAAATCGGTACAATCAAGTTGGCGCGGATCTGAAATTGCTTCAGCGTCTTGATGTAGCAATCACTTAGATCAGCCGTGTGAATATCCGCAATGGCTTGGCCTCGTCCCTGGGCATAGTAGGCCGCAAACTTCTCACTGAAACAGTGTTCACGGACAGGCTTTGCGATTACAGAAGGTATCCCGGCCACAGCGTCTTCTGCGACAAACTCCCCTTCATTCCAATTGCTCTCGGGCGTGAACCGAAAAACGCCCACGCGATCGGCATTGAGTAACTGCCGAATCTCAGCTGCCGTGGTTTTAAAAATCCTCTCCAGGTCTAAAGAGGAGCGGATGCGATCAGTGATGCTGGCTAAGGCTTGCTGCTGCTCTAGCTGCTGAAAGAGTTGATCAGTGCACGACGCTAGTTGATGCGCAGTTTGTTGGAGTGAATTAAAGGGTTTATTAGCTAGGGATAGTTCAGCCATAGGACACAGGGAAACAAGTTTATTTTTGTTTACAAGATACAAATCTTGCTTGACAAACAATCAGAATTTGTGTTGCCAATAATTGCAGATTAATGATCTTCAAACACCCGAAAACAGCAGAAAAAGAAACCCTCTATGATTCGGAGAGAGTTTGATTTCGGTTATTAGTATTCCCTTAAGTTGGTAGCCAAATTCTCCGTAAAGCTATTGAAAACCGCAGAAAAACACCTTAATTGGTTAAGAGATGTGTTCTCAAACCCAGAGTAATCACTCTGGCTGTGCGTGCTGCTGTCTATGCACAAGTCTTTTTCAGGGGGTGTCAGGGTTTAGATCCCCCCCAGCGATAGCGGGGGATCGCCCAGTTCCGGCTGATTGCGAGCTGATGTATACGCGGTAGGGTTGTGCTTTAGAGGAGTTTGGGACCTATATTTATCAAGGCCTGCAGCTTGCCTATGGGGTCGTCTCGAATCCTATAGCAGACTTCGGAATGAAGAAGTCGGAAGTCAGAATTGAAAAGCTTATCTGATGGTGATTTCAGACATTGGGGGTGACCTAATCAAATTGCGGCTTGCTATACCAGAATGCGGAATTGAGATGCTTGTCAAATCACGACTGCCGCGATCTGGAATATCTTGATCTAACTTTGGTTTGCTATATCGATGCTCTGAAACCAGACGACAAATCTAGCCCCTCTGCTCCTCTGCTCCTCGGCGTTGTCAAGATTTCCTGGGGAATCCGCATACTGAGAATGGTTGCCAATCTTGGGACGCCGTGTCGATGCAGTTTTCTGGACTTGAAGCTGTCGCCGATGCCGCCTCTCCTTAGAACCGTACAAAAAAGCTCCGCCACCTATCGATCAGAAGGTGGCGGAGCAAGTCGAATTGAGCGTATCGGGGTACCTCAAATCATGAGGCCCATTAGCGTTTTACGCCTGCTCAATGTCTTGACGACGCTTAATCAGGATGCCAGCGCCGACAGCGACTAAACCCAACATGGCAGCAGGTTCAGGGATAGAGGTGGGTTTGGGTTCGGGGGTTCTCATGGCATACACAGAGATATGAGAGAGATCCGGCTTGGCTTTTCCATTGCCCTTTTGCAACCCTAAGGTGTCCCACGTGCCGCTAGTGGCAAGGCCGTCCCACAGGTAAGCGCTAAAGCTGGGACCACCTTTGACGACGAACATGATTTCGTCGTACTCATCAACAAAGGATTGCTCGAGTTCCCAAGTTCCTTTTTTCTTGTTGTCGTTACTGGTGATGGTTAAAGGACCCTCTGTACCACCAGAGCCTTTAACTTTGAGGGCTTCAGTTCCCCAATCTAAATCAAATAACCCATTGAGATTTTGATTGCTGTTGTTTTTTTCAAAAACCCCTTCGCATTCAGTAGTTCCAGTCACAGTGCCATTTGTACAAGCAACTGCACCCGTATTCAGTGCTGCTGCCTCACTGGCGATCGCAGTTAGCGCGGTTGCTGCCATGACAAATGCGCCTACTAGCTTGGTCATAAAATTTTTTATATGCATATGGCTCCTTGAGATTTGTAATCTGAGAGCGGGGCTTACATAACTAGCGATTGAGTGTCTACGTATACTCACGCACTACTGTATGGCCTCAGAAAAATTTGACGCACAGGCATCTACTCGTCTTTGTCTAAAGAACTTAAATGTCGAAGATTTGTGAGGATTTTATGAAGCAGAGATGGCGATGCGTCGCAATTTGAACCAGAATACGGAGGCTTTGTTGGCTTAACTGAAGCCGAAGCGCAAAAGCTTCAACCAGATTTGGGGAGATCATCAGCGATCTCGGAGTTGGGCAAGGCTTGCAGCGTTGAAACCGCCTCATCGCACCATTTCAGCCAGCCCTGCTCAAATTGAATGCCGTTGCGCAGGGTGAGGTATTGATAGACTGCGGTTGGCGATAACGTTTCGACATCGGGAAAGAAGCGCTCTTCAATCGCCTGATATTCCACCAGCCGGGTTTGGTGCAGCTTGCGGTGGTGGCGCAGTTCTTTCAAAATAATGTCTGGGTCAACCAGGTAGCCACCAAACAGTTTGACCAGCAGATCATCTTTGAGGGGACTCAGGCTGCTGGGCACCGCCATCCAATCCGTGAGCAAAGCTTTGCCACGATCGGTAATGAAATAGTTCTTTTTGTTGGGGCGGCCCGCTTGCTCAATGATCTCGACAGTGATGTGGTTTGCCTGTTCGAGCTTGGCCAACTCTCGATAAATTTGCTGGTGGCTGGCATCCCAAAAGAAACCGACTGAGCCATCAAATCGTTTAGCCAGGTCGTAGCCGCTGCTGGGAGACTGTAACAGGGCAACAAGAATGGCGTGGGATAGGGCCACGGGGGCACTCCAGGACATCAGCAAATTTGAGCATACTATGTGGTTGGCACACCGGCGGGGGTGCGATCGCCCATCAAATAGGTAATCATCATGCCTTTGCCTTTGACCGCAATTTCGCCCCGGCAGTCAAAGCTGTAGTAAGCTTTCAACACTTCGTAGGTGCTTTGGGTGACCTGAATCTCGCCCGCAATGCCGGTTGATTCCATGCGGCTGGCAATGTTGACAGTGTCGCCCCAAAGATCGTAGATGAATTTCTTTTGGCCGATGACGCCCGCAATGACGGGGCCAGTGTTGATGCCAATGCGCATCGTGCAAGACCGCTGATACTTTTGGCTAAAGTTAGCGATCGCCTGCTGCATATCGAGGGCCATATTCGCGATCGCCTCGGCATGGTCTTGGCGATGTTCGGGCAGGCCGCCCACTACCATGTAGGCATCACCAATCGTTTTGATCTTTTCGAGGCCGTGCTTTTCGGCTAAGCCGTCAAAGGTGGAAAAAATTTCGTTGAGCATCACCACCAGTTCCTGAGGGGATAGCTCAGAAGACAGTTCGGTAAAGTCCACAATGTCAGCAAACAAGACGGTGGCTTCGGCAAAATGATCGGCGATCGTGCCTTCTTGGCGTTTGAGCCGCGTGGCGATCGGCAGTGGCAAAATATTCAGCAGCAGTTGTTCTGATTTTTCTTTTTCGCTCTCCAACTCTTGCCGCGCTTTTTCGCGCTCGGCCATGGTGGCGGCGAGGGCCAACGCCGTAATCACCAGCACACAGATATAGGACTGCAGCGCCAGAATTGCTTGCTCAGGCTGAGTCGAAAACAAAAAGAACGGGCCGGTGTTGCGAATAAATCCCCAACCCGCAAAACCCGTCGTCAAGATGATGGCGGCGGCGGCCCCCGGTGCGCCTAGCCGAAGCGCCCCCCAAGCAATAAAGGGAAAGGGCAAATATTCCAACGGAAAGGGGGCAATTTCAGCGCGTAGCGGCGAAGCAAACACAAACCAGCTCAGCCCCGATAGGCCGACGATCCACAAAACGCCGAGAAACTTGCGATCGAGCGTTTGAAACTGCTGGGGCCACTCAGGCAGTGTCAAAATCGCCGGAAAGAGAATCAACACGCCGCTGAGGTTGCCAAGCCACCAGTCAAACCAGATGGTGGTGAGCACTTTAGCGTTGGCAGCATCTTGAATACAGCAGATCAGCACGCCGAGACTCGCACTCAAGGCCGCTGGCAAAATGCCGCCAAAGACAACTAAAAGACCGACATCGCGCAGGTGATCGAGCCGGGGCGAAAAATTGCTGCGCAGCAGGAGCCAAGACCCTAACAGCGCCTGCAGCGTATTGTTAGCGGCAGATAAGCTGTTAATCAGCCAGTTGGGCTGATCTGACATCAAGCTGTTGAGCAAAGAGCCGAGGGCGACGGCGGGCCAAAACTTAAGCCCCATCAACAGCAAAATAATTTGGCTGTAGGCAGCCGGTGGCCAGATGGGATAAACCCGAAGATTATCCGGTAGAGGGAATTTAAAGATAAGGATGATGAGCAGGCGATAGCCCACGGCAAGTAAGGCGATCGCGCAGAGGTATTTGACCCCATTAAGCTGTCGTGCCCAATTAAAAAAAACGGGTCGACGCCGAGGCCGCAGATTGTCCAGCCACGATTCTTGCAGGGGCATCTAGAATTCACCTCATTCTTCAAACTTGATTTGAAGCCAACATCATCGCCCGATTGAACTAGCACCCTAACAGCACTTTAATTCAATCTTGGTACTCTATATGCTGTCTGCCCTGCCTGAGCTGGGTTAGACCGATTGAGACAGGGTAGTTTTCGCTGAGTGAGGTCGCCAGGCTCAGGGGAGTGCGATCGCCCAGGCAGCAACCCTGATGTCTACTGCTCAAAATCGAGAAAATCCGAAAACCTGGTCGCTGAAATTGCTGGAGATCTAGCGCTGACCACTTCGCTGAGGACACCTAGAGCACTCTCGTTCTGAGTCCATCAGCAAAGTGGCCGCAGTCTTGCCTAAAAGTATTCTGTCCCGAATAGAAGATTATGCGCCCTAGGAGGGGAGCGCACCCAACTGACATGGATGTCAGGCAGAAACGAATAAGCCAATATACTCATTGCTTTACCTCTATATTAGAATTATTCTTAGTTAAGACTAGATTTGTAGTGGGATGAATTCTAGATCGTGTCAAGTTGATCATTGCTTGACGTGGGTAGCGTTGAAGCTAACTGCGAGTATGCCGTTATACCAATTCGCTGAATTTGAACTACACATCCCAAAAGCGTATGAGCCCCCTTCGACAAGGGGGCAGCGACAGCGGGGGATCCCCGATCTGTAGCGCTACTTTTCAGAACTGGTATTAAGTATTGGGTTGTTTAAGAACTGGGCAAAAACATGATGAAAGATGAGAAGAAGGGTTCTGTCTCGGGCCACATGCCTAATCTGATGCAAGAATGCTGTGGTCAGATTGACTTAGATCTGCGGGAAGAGCTAGGGCATGAGTTACGCAAGGCTCTCATCAAAACCAGGCTAAAGCAAAGAGAGCTCTCAACCTTGCTCGCGATTCAGCAACCTGAGGTATCTCACCTATTTAATGGTCACTTCAATCGATTTACAATAGACAAATTAATTCGGCTGTTTAACCGCTTGGGATGGGTGGTTGAGTTTCAAATACATCCCTGTGAGCCTGAGAAAACATAACAGCTAACAGCATCAACCCACCAATCGGAAACCAGTCTCGACTGATAGATTAATGACGTTAAGTTTAGATTTCAGGTCGGCAAGACCAAAGTCTCTTAAGTCTCAAGGTGTCAGCTAACGGACTGGATTCCTGTTTAAAAATATATTAAAGAGAGAAATAAAACCCTAAGAAAGACTAAAGATTTAGCGTCAAAGGTAATGAGTTCTTGAGCTGAAGCCGAGCAATTCTATGGTTTCAGGCCTATTCTGGTACCGATTGGTTTATTGTCAATGGACTTAGTATAGAGACTTCAAGGAATCAATAGGATTATTTAGATAAACCAAATAGCGATCGCCAGCGCCTAGTGCTCAAGGAGACAGGAGTAGTGCTGCCAATTAGATGTTCGTTGACATTATGCATCTCAGCAAACTCCAGGATTCCATCAAGCTTCCAAAATATTAAAAGCCCAGAAATTCAGCAACCAAGGTTCGGCCTCTTATAAGATTTTTCCTATAAAGAGCTGAAGCAAGAGAATGGGATACATGAATGCACTTGAATTTGATTTGATAGGAAAAAATCTATAAAATGAAGTTTTCAAAAATCTAGTTATTTTGCATCTTTAAAAGCTATTATAAATTCAAATCATGTTGTGAATAATGCTGAAAGTAAGCAATTTGATTAAGCTTTTTCTTGCTTATTTGGATCTGTCAAAAAGCAGCCAAAAAGCCCTTCCTGCATACACCATAGGAGATACTATGAGCGACTTACAAAGCACTACGGCTAGCCAAGCGACGAGTAGTCAAGGTGGCTGCCCATTTTCCGGAGCGGCTCCAAAATTTACGGCGGGCACTGGCACGTCTAACAAAGAATGGTGGCCGAATCAGTTGAACTTGAACATCCTGCATCAGCACTCCTCTAAATCTGATCCCATGGGAGCGGATTTCGACTACGCTGAGGCATTCAAGACGCTTGACTTGAGTGCGGTAAAGGCAGACATCTTTGAACTGATGACGACATCTCAGTCTTGGTGGCCCGCCGACTACGGCCACTATGGCCCCCTCTTTATCCGGATGGCTTGGCACAGCGCGGGAACCTACCGCATCGGTGACGGTCGCGGTGGTGCAGCCACTGGCAATCAACGCTTTGCTCCACTCAACAGCTGGCCTGACAATGGCAATCTTGATAAAGCTCGCCGATTGCTGTGGCCGATCAAGCAAAAATATGGCCAGGCAATCTCTTGGGCCGACTTAATGATCCTGGCCGGTAATTGCGCGCTGGAATCTATGGGCTTTAAATCATTTGGGTTTGCCGGGGGGCGTGAAGATATTTGGGAGCCCGAAGCAGACATTTACTGGGGCGCTGAGGCCGAATGGCTAGGAGACAAGCGCTACACGGGCGATCGCGAACTTGAAAATCCGCTGGGTGCAGTGCAAATGGGCCTCATCTACGTGAATCCAGAAGGGCCGAACGGCTATCCTGATCCGATCGCCTCGGGCCGAGATATTCGGGAAACCTTCGGGCGCATGGCCATGAATGACGAAGAGACCGTGGCGCTCGTGGCGGGGGGGCACACCTTTGGTAAATGCCATGGTGCGGGTGCTGCCGCGTTAGTGGGGGCCGAACCTGAGGGGGCTCATATTGAAGAGCAAGGCCTGGGCTGGAAGAACAGCTTCGGCAGCGGCGTCGGGGTGCATGCGACGACCAGCGGCATCGAAGGGGCCTGGACTACAAACCCGATTAAGTGGGATAACAACTACTTCGAAAACCTGTTTGGCTATGAGTGGGAACTGACGAAAAGCCCTGCTGGCGCGCATCAGTGGGTGCCACAGGGGGGCGCGGCGGCCGATGCGGTGCCCGATGCCCACGATCCCTCCAGGCGACATGCTCCCATCATGACCACGGCAGACATGGCCATGCGCATGGACCCCATCTACGGGCCAATTTCGCGGCGTTTCCTTGAGCACCCAGAACAGTTTGCCGATGCGTTTGCCCGCGCCTGGTTTAAGCTAACCCACCGTGACATGGGGCCGCGGGCACGATACCTCGGCCCGGAAGTCCCCGAAGAGGAACTGATCTGGCAAGATCCAGTCCCTGCTGTGACGCATAAATTGATTGATGAGCAGGATATCGAGGCTCTGAAGAGTCAGATTCTCGCTACGAGTCTATCGGTTTCCCAGCTGGTTTCGACGGCCTGGGCAGCGGCTGCCACTTTCCGAGGCTCGGATAAGCGCGGTGGTGCCAACGGAGCGCGCATTCGTCTCGCCCCGCAGAAAGATTGGGAAGTTAACCAACTCGAACAGCTAGCCATGGTGTTGCAAACTCTGGAGGCCATCCAAAGCACCTTTAACGATGCTCAGACCACTGGCAAACAGGTATCGCTGGCTGACCTGATCGTTCTAGCTGGCTGTGCTGGCGTTGAGCAAGCAGCGAAAAATGCTGGTTGGTACGATGTCAAGGTGCCCTTCCAGCCCGGCCGCACCGATGCCTCGCAGGCGCAAACCGATGTGGAGTCCTTTGCGGTGCTTGAACCGATCGCGGATGGGTTCCGCAACTACACCAAAGGTCTATTCACCATTCCGGCAGAGAAGCTGCTGCTAGATCGAGCCCAATTGCTGACGCTGACCGCGCCTGAGATGACGGTGCTGGTCGGTGGCCTGCGCGTCTTAAATGCCAACGCTGGCCAGACCCAACACGGGGTGTTTACCCAGCGGCCAGAGACGTTGACCAATGACTTCTTCGTGAATCTGCTTGATCTGGATACGACATGGAAAGCCGTCTCGGAAGCGGAAGACGTGTTCGAAGGACGCGATCGCGCCACGGGTGACCTGAGATGGACCGGCACTCGTGCTGACCTGGTCTTTGGGTCCAACTCACAGCTGCGGGCGATCGCTGAAGTCTATGGTTGTGAAGACTCACAGCAAAAGTTTGTGCAGGACTTTGTCGCGGCATGGACTAAGGTGATGAACCTCGATCGCTTTGATCTTGCCTAAAGGAGTCGCTCAAAAATAGCCTCCCAGATTGCAGGGGTTTGGCACTGCCAAACCCTGATCCTGGACTTTGGACAAAAAAGGAGCTGGATTGCCCATCCATTTAATGATTTTCCAGGGCTTCTGGCTGCTGAGAGCCACTTGGTTTGGAGATATTCGAGTTTTTGAGCTTCAAGCCGACTTTGCCCAATTCCTGAATATCTCTGAACTTCAGATTTTCGTGGAACAGAGATCGCCTTAAAGCCCCGTATACAGGGCTTTTCAGCAACTTGGCCTCATGCAATACCATTCAAACTTTGGTAGTCCACTAATGTAAAGGACAGAGAAAAGTATGACCTGTTTAGTGTGTCTAGCGGTATAGCAACGATGGCGATAGAAATGACCTGCCCCACCTGCGGCTCCCATGACATCTCCAAAAACGGTACGACTCGGCGGGGC
>JBHJJI010000254.1:0-2405 GCA_050042805.1 Leptolyngbyaceae cyanobacterium | reverse complement strand
TTCAAATTGGCCAAAGACATCGTCAAAGCCCATCATGAGACTCCCTTCGGGGCTGAGGCAGAGGGCGGTGAGCGATCGCAGATTAAAGGCAAAATCGGGTTGATTCGCGTAAACATCACCGACGATCGTGCCGACTAGCTTATGCCCAGACTCAAAGGTGTAGGCAAAGCGAAAATGTTTGGTTCTTAGACGCAATATCATTGATGGAGGCTCGGTAAAGAACGCGCAGTTAGACATCTTGGTAGCGACCACAAGGAACCTCTTTGGGGGCAGGTTGCCCAATGGTTGCTGACCGATGCCCAGCTGAGACTTTCAGGTTTTGAACAATTGCGAACGTAACCGTTTGAGTAATTACGCGGTAACTCTGCACCCTTGCTTTCTAGAACTATAGTTTTGAGTAGGTAAAACTCAGTATTTATTCCGATGCATTTCACAGAGGCTTGAAAAAAAGCCGCCTAAAACCGACGGAAATGTAAAAGCTTCACAAAGTTAGGCTGATAAAATCTCGAAAATTAGTTTGCGTACCTTCGCTTCAGTTCTTTGATCTCCTTCTCTAAACCGCCGCAAACATCCGGAAAACGATGCTAACTGTCGTCAGCGCTCCTTTAAGCCCCGTTGTCTACCCGAATCAGAATCGGTCGGCGGTGGCTGCGTATTTATGCGTATTTATATGACTTAATCCCCAGATTCAGCACTCATACTCCTCATCCACCTCGAAGTGTTGGACGTAAACAGAACTAAATTTGTTGCATCGCAGCGGCGAGTCGGTTGGCCCAGGATGAAGTGAAACAGACACCGTATATCAATCCAGTCGGAGCACTCGGTTAAAAGCTGGTGCAAAAGTGTCCCCGGTCACCGGGACTGCACACTGCCTCCCCTTTCCGCAGGCGTTTCTGTCTTGGGGATTTTAGGCAACCGCCCAGTCCCTAGCGCCCGGCCTCGGTTCACCCGTTCTGGGTCAACTTTAGAGTCATCCCAATTCTCAAAGACCAGACTCCCCGTACCCTCTTGAAAACGCCAGGGAGCCAAGGGCGCTAGATTTGTCCGCTCGTTTCAGAGAATTCGACATCCCCTATCGGCCTGACCTTTACAGCGTTTAACAGTTGGGTGACCCTCGATCCGGCAAGATCAAGGCATCCGGCAAATTGAGGTCCGTCATGTATCGAGTGGTTGTCAAAGGGTTTGGCGATGTTGACCAGCTTACCATTGTTGAAAGCCCTGATCCGACGCCCGGCCCCGATGAAGTGGTGGTTCAGTTGACCAGTATTGGCATGAACCATGCGGAGCTGATGGCGCGGCGCGGTGAATATCGCTTGGTTTCGGGTAATCCGCCGTTTACGCCAGGGTTAGAAGGCGGTGGCGTGATTGTGGCAGTGGGAGATGACGTTAGCGATCGCGCGTTAGACCAGCGCGTGATTCTTGCTTTAGATGCCCCGGCCAGTCGCGGTCTGGGGCAAGGCACCTACCAATCGCACTATGTTGTCGCCGCTAGCAAAACTGTCCTCGTTCCCGACGGCATTGATGACACCCTACTAGGGGCCCTTTGGCTGCCCTTTCTGACCGCCTGGGGCTGTTTAGTGTGGAAACAAAACATGCAAATTGGCGATCGCGTGTTGATTCCTGCCGCGAGCAGCAGTGTGGCGATCGCCGCCGCTCAAGTGGTGAAATATTACGGCGGTACCGCCATTGGCACCACGACCCGTCCCGACAAGGTCGATCGCCTAGCAGCGCTGCCCGCTGCCTGTTTTGACCATGTGATCGTCACCCAAGACAAAAACTGGTGGCGAGAAGCTAAGCAGCTAGCTCAGGGCAAAGGCTATGACATCATTTTTGATCCTGTCGCTGCTGGTGAATTTCTCAATCAGGAAATTCGACTGCTGGCCCCTCAAGGCACCCTGTGGATTTATGGCCTGCTGGGCCAGCCGGATACCGTCAATGTCTCCCCGCTGATTCGCAAAATGGCCTCAATGCGCGGTTGGCTGCTCAATGAAATCGCCACCAGCGGCTCTGAGCAGGCCGCCTACCGTCACGTGCTCGATCGCGTTGCTGATGGCACCTACGTATTGCCAGTGGCCGAAACCTTCGCCCTCAGAGACGTGCAAAAGGCCCATACCGTGATGGCGGCTGGCGATCATATTGGCAAACTGATTTTGCTCCCCTAGTCACGGCTACGCGATCGGCAGCGGCGGCCAGTCGAGCTAGCTGCTGGTGCTGATCCCCACCCTCCAGCGGTTGATCAGCATCAGCCTCGTGAGGCGTGGCAACTTGCCCCAAGCCCAACCGGCATCATTCACATACCGATACATCCCGCAAAATGTGCCTCTGGTTACAGTATTGTGCATACAGCCCCCGCTAGACATAGGGCTGCACTGCTTTGTTGCAGTGGTTGTGTGGAGGTTAAGAAA
>JBHJJI010000253.1:0-4400 GCA_050042805.1 Leptolyngbyaceae cyanobacterium | reverse complement strand
ATCGTCTACTCGATATGGCAGCAACACTTCCATAGGCTTGCGGCCACGAGCGCTGTAGTTGTCTTGGTAGGGCTCGCCGCTGGCCAGGGCATCCAGGCCCCGTTGCCCGGTGACACGCCCCTACCCCATCGCGCGTTCGGTGGTTTTCCGGGCAGAGCCCTTGCAGTAGTCCAGGGCCACTTGCGCGGTCAAGGTCCGTTTCTGGGACCTGGTAAGCTTCTGGACGACATCTTTGCAGAGTGACCTGATCAAACTACGGTTTGCTATAGATCCCCAGTTGCTGGCGGAGAATGGGCCACTGACGGGTCATCGCGAAGCAACCGGGGTTCTGACGACCCATTTTTATCCTTATGGGGTTGTTGCCGCTGCGTTATGGACGATTGGGATGTTGTCGATATACCCCTTCCTAGCTCTACCCTGCCAGTTCTGGGATATTCTTTTGCGGAAATCGCCTTGATCAACGCCGTCAGGCAGACGGTTGCACCGCTTGGTGCAGTTCGGTGCAAAACGTTTCGAGGGCGGCAATGCCTGCAGTGGGATCGTCGCTGTTGGCCAGTCGTTTCACAAAGGCGCTGCCGACCACCACGCCGTCGGCTCCCCACGATCGCAGCTGGGCAGCCTGATCGGGCTGAGAAACACCGAAGCCTACCGCGATCGGCTTGTCCGTGAGGGTGCGCAGTTCGTCGAGCAGGTCTTTGACCCGATCTTGAATCTCGGCGCGAATGCCCGTCACCCCAGTAACGCTGACTAGATAAATGAAGCCCTGGGCCTGCTCGGCGATCGCCTTAATCCGCTCTTTGGGGCTCGTGGGGGCCACCAGCAAAATCACCTCAATGCCTGACTGGGTGGCGGCATCGGTGACGGCGGCTACTTCTTCAAGCGGCAAATCTGGCACCACCAGCCCCTTGGCTCCTGCAGCGGCAATGTCTTGAAAGAACTGATCAATCCCCCGATTCAAAATCGGGTTGTAGTAGGTGAACAGAATGATTGGGGCGTTGAGTTCGGGAGCAACTGTTTTAACCAATGCCAGCACATTGTCGAGGGTTGTGCCTTTTTGCAGGGCACGGGTCGCGGCCGCTTGAATGACCGGCCCATCTGCGAGGGGATCAGAGTAGGGCACCCCCAACTCAATCAGATCAGCACCGCAGCGATCGAGCGTTTTGAGGGCGGTGGCGGTGGTGGCTAGGTCAGGATCGCCCGCCGTGACAAAGGGAATAAGCGCGCACTGCTGGCGATCTCGGAGTGCCTGAAACTGCTCAGAAACGGATTTCATAACCTTCCCCTAACCCTGCAAAGCGTTCTATTAATCAGCTACTCAAGCAATCTAGGGCAAGATGGAGCGCTCGTCTACTGCTATCGGGCTCTCGCTGTCGCTGGCCTCAGCAAGCATTTCATCGCGATCTCTAGCTTGAAGAAGAGGGAGAAGATTCGGCTTCTGATTCGGTGGCTTTGTCGGCCTCAAGTTTGGCCTGCAGCTCAGCCCATTGTTCGGGCGACATTTCGTCTAGTCGTTTTTGCAAAACTGCCTCTTCATAGTCTTTAAGCTGTTCGCCATAGGTCATGTTGCCGGTGACGACGCGAAACAGATAGGTGCCGACCCAGCCCAAAATGCCGCCGACAAAAATTACCTGACTCCACACCCCGGCAGAGAGGCCGTCCAATCCGGCGAGGCGGAACCCGACATAGAGTCCACCCCCAAGCAAAAAAATGCCAAAGCCAATTCCGATGACGTCAATCCTGCGCATGGCTTTAATACCTCATTCAAGCCTCCTCAGCATTCTAGGAGTTTAAATCGCTAAAAATTGGGCGATCGCGGTTATTCCTGCGATAGCGTTTGATACCAGTTCTGCAAAGTAGTGCTACACATCGAAGAGTCCCCGCTGTTGCTGCCCCCTTAGAGCCCTCTGGACATGGCCACGAAGAGGAAGTCAAACATAAACAAATATAGCAACGGCCCATGACGCGATCACGCCACACCAAACGATGAAAATACAGTTGTCCGTTGCGGGTTTGGGGTGGTGGGTCAGAAAGCTCACTGGTAGGGGGGGGTGAGCGAACTGTAAGGGCATTAGCCCACCCTACGCGGAGTCTATGTTCAGAGCAAGTCGCAGTTGGGTCAGGTCATCCCAGATGATTGAAATCATTATTTGATGAGCCTTTCAACTCGGTAGAGCTGGTCTTTACCGGAGGGTATTCCGAACTCTACACTCCGAATTCTGCTGCATCTCACCAGAAGAACCCGGCTACGGCTGAATCAGCGATCGCCAGCGTAGAGACTCCAGCAATCGCTGCAACCTGACGCGCTCGACGCGCGGGAAAATATCTGCCTCCAGGTCATCAATCGAGTTCCATTAGCGATTGATGGCCAGCCAATATAGCAAGCCGTGCAGCCAAGCAAGTTTTACCCACACCACCTAAGCCCAAAAGCGTTACGGTACGACAGCGATCGTGCTGAATCCACTGGCTGAGTTGTGTCAACGCCTGCTCTCGACCATAAAAGGGCTCGTGGCCAGGCGCTTCTCCCCAATCACAGCGGGGCGAATCGGCGCGGCGGGGTGGGGGCGAACTGTCGGCAGCGAGAGCCACCGGCAATTCAGGATAATCCAGATCTGGTGGCGCTAGCTGCAGTTGAAACGCGGTAAAGCAGAGAGCAAGGGTGCTGTGATCGACACAGGTTTGGCGTTTGAGCACCTTTCTCACCGTTGTGGGCGAAATGCGAATGCGCTCAGCCAGGTCTTCTAACGTGAGACGCTGCCCGTTATGGGTGGATTGCTCAGCCTCAGCGATCGCGGTTTGTCAACGGGCTAACCCTTGCCGCGACAAAATCGCCCCGCGTTGGCGACGCTTGCTGGGTGGTTCAATCATAGAGCCTTACCTTAGAAGCCAACGCTGGAATCGCCCGCCCTGAGCCGCTTGGCCGACCTATAGTGGCGGGTAGGACGAAGCTTGAACCCACTTTCATCAGAGTACCCAACCCCGACAGCCGACAATGCTGGGGCAAACTCAAGTGCTGTAGCGACAACAGCGCTGCGATCGCCTAACGCATGTCATGAAAATCCAGCTTGCTTGTCGGGAGCGTTCACCTGTCGATATTATCTTGCGCTTTTTCCACATCAACAAAACTTTAATAGTGCAGCAGATGTGAAATCTTGGTTAGATGAGCCCTTAAATGGGCGCTTAAGTGGGCGAAAATTTGCCCCGAATTATTGTGCGATCGGTCAAACTAAAGAAGTCGAAGGAAATCACAGGTGAGATTTGCCTATTCCCGCAAATCGAGGTATCAACTCCCCCAGTGCCTAGCTGCGTTGAAGAGCCAATCAACCAAAAAGAGATCTAAAAAAATGCTGAAAATAACAATGAGCCTATTCCAGATTGCTCATAAATGAGGGAAGCATAAAAGCAAGAGATTAATTTTGTGGTGATCGAAAAATCCTTCTTCTTTAATGCTAAGCTATTTTTTTCAATATGATGTCGTTGTTGCCATACATCATCGCTGATGTTTGATTTTTGCGGGTCACAATCTACAGGGATTCAAGGGTAGGGATAATACCTGCCTCAGGTGTAAAGATCTTAATTTTCATCAGGACATGCGCGCTTACACGGGTCTCCTCAGTATTTGCCTCAGCGAGTTGGAGTCTAATTTGTTCATAGCTGAATAATTGATTTGGCTGCAAAGGCAAGCTATATCAGTCAGCCCCCAAAAATAGGCAGCTTTTGCAGGAAAAATTTCCGATTCCGATCGTCCCGAAATCTAGATGTCTAGATCTGAGCGATCGACTGCTCTGAACTGAGAGCAAACCTCTCGAAGAATGGGCAAACTAAGGTTCTGCTAATATTTTCTACCCGATCCGGCGACACCTTTGTGGATGCTAGCCACGCGCTGTAGATTTTAGTTCAATGGCCTCGATATTGGCGTTCAAATGAACGTTTCTTACCGATGCGAGTCATTCTCAAATTCCCGAAAATCCATTTCACCGCGGTCAATGGCGTTACCTGATATCGTGCCGGAGTCACAAATCAATATCTTTAAATTCTATGAAAATTCTGAAATTCATGAAGCCGTTATTCACAAGAACTGTCTCATGAAACTAGCGGGTGTTTTCCCGGCAGTTGATAAGCAGGCCGCGATCGATTTTGCTTACCAACTGTGTGAAAACCATCCCACGCTGCTCACCCCAGGAGCCTCTCACTATCGCGTGTGGGTTGATATGCGTTGTCCTCAAGAATTTGATATTAAAACAGTCTTGCCCTTACCTGATTCAGCCGTCAGCACCCCCCAGGGAAAGTGATCCCGTCAGGCAGTCATACCCCTACGGGAAGTGAGCTCAGCCAAGGGGATCGCCCATGACATCGAGTCAAGATGGATCAGGGTTATGGATGAGTACTTTAACTTACTTGTA
>JBHJJI010000252.1:0-28744 GCA_050042805.1 Leptolyngbyaceae cyanobacterium | reverse complement strand
GATAGTTAGGTCCCCAGGGGTTTACTATTAATCCGAGATTGATAAAAACGGTCGTCGTACTTATTCTGCTAGTTTAATTCCTAACCGGGGAGCATGGCTGAAGTTTGAAACAGACCGTAATGATTTGGTCTGGGTCAGAATTGATAAAACCCGCAAACTATCGGCTCAAGTATTGCTCAAAGCCTTGGGTTTGACCAATAACGAAATTTTCGACGCTATGCGTCACCCAGAATACTTCCAGAAAACCATCGAGAAAGAAGGAGAGTTTTCGGAAGAAGAAGCTTTAATGGAATTGTATCGTAAGCTGCGTCCTGGTGAACCTCCTACGGTAATGGGCGGACAACAGCTTTTAGATTCGCGCTTTTTCGACGCAAAGCGTTACGATTTAGGTAGAGTCGGACGCTACAAGCTTAATAAGAAATTACGACTCCAGATTCCAGATACAGTCAGAGTTTTGACTCCTGCTGATATTTTGGCATCTGTAGATTACTTGATGAATCTAGAATTCGATATCGGAAATATCGATGACATTGACCACCTAGGAAATCGCCGAGTTAGAAGTGTCGGTGAATTGCTGCAAAACCAGGTCAGGGTAGGTTTGAACCGTTTGGAGCGGATTATCCGCGAACGGATGACCGTATCCGATTCTGAGTCCTTGACTCCCGCATCTTTGGTTAACCCCAAACCACTGGTAGCAGCAATCAAGGAATTCTTTGGTTCCTCCCAGCTATCTCAGTTTATGGACCAAACCAATCCTTTGGCAGAATAGACCCACAAACGAAGATTATCAGCATTAGGACCTGGTGGTTTAACTCGGGAACGTGCTGGTTTTGCAGTCCGAGATATTCATCCATCCCACTACGGACGGATATGTCCGATTGAAACACCTGAAGGTCCAAACGCGGGATTAATTGGTTCCTTAGCAACCCACGCAAAAGTAAATCTATACGGCTTCTTAGAAACACCTTTCCGTCCCGTAGAAAACGGAAAAGTCATGTTTGATAAACAAGCAATCTACATGACTGCTGATGAAGAAGATGATTTACGAGTTGCTCCTGGTGACACTCCCCTTGACAAAAACGGCTATATTCTTGGTTCTCAAGTACCAGTCCGCTACCGTCAAGATTGGGCAACTACCACCCCAGAGCAGGTGGATTATGTTGCGGTTTCTCCGGTACAAATTGTTTCCGTAGCAACAAGCATGATTCCCTTCTTGGAGCATGCCGACGCTAACCGAGCGCGGATGGGTTCCTACTTGCAGCGTCAGGCAGTGCCTTTGTTGCGGCCAGAACGACCCTTGGTCGGCACTGGGCTAGAAGCTCAGGCCGCACGGGACTCGGGGATGGTGATCGTCAGTCGTACGGCCGGTGAAGTGGTCTATGTGGATGCCGATCTGGTACAGGTGCGAGATGAGCAAGGGCAGGTTTATGACTACCCGCTGCAAAAGTATCAGCGCTCTAACCAAGACACCTGTTTGAATCAGCGACCTCTGGTTTTTCAGGGTGCTCAGGTGCAAGCCGGGCAGGTGTTAGCGGATGGTTCAGCGGCTGAGGGCGGCGAAATTGCTCTGGGTCAGAACGTCATCATTTCCTACATGCCTTGGGAAGGCTACAACTACGAAGACGCCATCTTAATTAGTGAGCGGCTGGTGTTTGAAGACGTATATACCTCGATTCACGTTGAGAAATTTGAAATTGAGGCCCGCCAGACGAAGCTAGGGCCGGAAGAGATTACCCGCGAGATTCCCAACGTCGGCGAGGACGCACTGCGGCAGTTAGATGAGGGGGGAATCATTCGGATTGGTGCTTGGGTCGAATCAGGTGACATTTTGGTGGGTAAGGTCACCCCCAAAGGCGAATCGGATCAGCCGCCGGAAGAGAAGCTGCTGCGGGCAATTTTTGGGGAGAAGGCGCGGGATGTGCGCGATAACTCGCTGCGGGTGCCCAACGGCGAAAAGGGCCGGGTTGTTGACGTGCGGGTCTTTACTCGCGAGCAGGGCGACGAGCTACCGCCGGGGGCCAATATGGTCGTGCGGGTCTATGTGGCGCAAAAGCGCAAAATTCAGGTCGGCGACAAAATGGCCGGTCGCCACGGTAATAAGGGCATCATTTCCCGGATTCTACCGTTGGAGGATATGCCGTACTTACCCGATGGTACCCCCATTGATATCGTCCTCAATCCCCTGGGGGTGCCCTCTCGGATGAACGTCGGTCAGGTATTTGAATGTCTATTGGGTTGGGCCGCCGACAACCTAGACGTGCGCTTCAAGATCACGCCGTTCGACGAAATGTATGACAAGGAAGCGTCTCGCAATACCACCCACGGGCAACTGCAGCAAGCTCGCGACCAGTCGGGTAAAGACTGGGTTTACAACCCCGATGATCCGGGTAAAATCCAACTCTACGATGGTCGTACCGGCGAACCGTTCGATCGCCCCGTCACGGTTGGGGTGGCCTACATGCTGAAGCTGGTGCACTTAGTCGATGACAAGATTCATGCACGCTCGACGGGCCCCTACTCGTTGGTGACACAACAGCCCTTGGGGGGCAAGGCTCAGCAGGGCGGACAACGCTTTGGTGAGATGGAAGTGTGGGCGCTGGAGGCGTATGGCGCTTCCTACACCCTGCAAGAGTTGCTGACAGTGAAGTCAGACGATATGCAAGGGCGCAACGAGGCCCTCAACGCGATCGTCAAAGGCAAAGCAATTCCTCGACCAGGGACTCCTGAATCCTTCAAGGTGCTGATGCGAGAGTTGCAGTCTCTCGGTCTAGATATTGCCGTCCACAAGGTAGAAACCCACGAAGATGGGACGAGCCGAGACGTTGAAGTGGATTTGATGTCGGATTTGAGCAATCGTCGAACCCCGACTCGCCCGACTTACGAATCTATCGTCGCGCCTTCTGAGGCGATTGAAGAAGTCGAAGAATAGCTACCCGGAGGCTGAGAATTATCTCAGCCTCATTCCCGGTTTGTTGAAAACTAGCGCATATCTGTAGAAGGAAAGAGCTGAGCATGGCAAAGCTAGAACAGCGTTTTGATTACGTCAAGATTGGATTAGCGTCTCCTGAGCGAGTTCGTCAGTGGGGTGAACGAACCCTGCCCAATGGCATGGTTGTTGGCGAAGTCACTAAACCTGAAACCATTAACTACCGCACGCTAAAGCCCGAAATGGATGGGTTATTTTGCGAGCGCATCTTTGGTCCCGCGAAAGACTGGGAATGCCACTGCGGTAAATACAAACGGGTGCGCCATCGCGGTATTGTCTGTGAACGCTGTGGTGTCGAAGTCACGGAATCCCGAGTCCGTCGGCATCGGATGGGCTATATCAAGCTCGCTGCACCAGTCGCACATGTTTGGTATCTCAAGGGAATCCCCAGCTACATTGCAATTTTGCTAGACATGCCGCTCAAGGATGTCGAGCAGATTGTCTATTTCAATGCGTATGTTGTTCTCGATCCGGGCAATGCCGACAACCTGTCCTACAAGCAACTTCTGACCGAAGATCAGTGGATCGAAATTGAAGATCAGCTTTATGACGAAGAGTCTCAGCTGGTGGGAGTCGAAGTCGGGATTGGAGCCGAAGCCTTGCAGCGACTCCTGCAGGATCTGAATCTAGAAGAGGAAGCGGAAAATCTACGGGAGCAGATTGCCGTCTCCAAGGGACAAAAGCGAGCAAAGCTGATAAAGCGTCTGCGAGTCACTGACAACTTTGTGGCCACCGGCTCCAGGCCAGACTGGATGGTGATCAACGCGATTCCCGTGATTCCCCCTGACTTGCGGCCCATGGTGCAGCTGGATGGCGGGCGCTTTGCCACCTCTGACCTGAACGATCTCTATCGTCGGGTGATCAATCGCAATAATCGACTGGCGCGTTTGCAGGAAATCTTGGCTCCTGAGATTATCGTGCGTAATGAGAAGCGCATGCTGCAGGAGGCGGTCGATGCGCTGATTGATAACGGCCGTCGCGGTCGCACGGTCGTGGGTGCCAACAATCGTCCCCTGAAGTCTCTGTCAGACATTATTGAGGGTAAGCAAGGTCGCTTCCGCCAAAACCTCTTGGGTAAGCGGGTTGACTACTCTGGTCGTTCCGTGATTGTGGTGGGCCCCAAGCTCAAGATTCACCAGTGCGGTTTGCCCCGCGAGATGGCGATCGAGCTGTTCCAACCCTTTGTGATTCATCGCTTGATTCGCCAAGGCATGGTGAACAACATCAAGGCAGCGAAAAAGCTCATTCAGCGCAACGATCCCAGCGTTTGGGAAGTGTTGGAAGAAGTGATCGAGAGTCATCCGGTCATGTTGAACCGGGCACCAACCTTGCACCGTCTGGGCATTCAAGCCTTTGAACCGATTCTGGTGGAAGGCCGAGCCATTCAGCTGCACCCGTTAGTGTGTCCCGCGTTCAACGCTGACTTTGATGGCGACCAAATGGCGGTTCATGTGCCGCTATCGCTAGAAGCTCAATCAGAAGCCCGACTGCTCATGTTGGCCTCTAACAATGTGCTGTCTCCGGCCACTGGGCGGCCCATCATTACGCCAAGCCAGGATATGGTGCTGGGTTGCTATTATCTGACGGCAGAGAACCCCCATCAGCAAAAGGGAACTGGGCAAACCTTTGGCAATATGGAGGACGCGATTCTGGCCTTTGAGCAGGGGACGGTCAGCCTGCATGCTGAAGTCTGGCTGCGCTTTGATGGCCCTGTTGAGTCGGGCGGCACTGATAATTTACTGGAAGAGACGACTGAGCCGGATGGTACGGTCAGACGTCTCTATGAACATCGTCGTACTCGAGAAGATAGTGACGGTCAGTTGATTTCGCAATATATCAAAACCACGGCTGGGCGAATCATCTACAACAAGACGGTACATGAGGCACTGGCGAACTAACGTCACCCGCTTTGTTGAGAGGAAGGCAAAGGGCTTGTCTTCCTCAGACCATTTTTAGAGACTTAAATCAAGCAAGGGCGAGAGGTCAACATGGCAGAGCAAGAATCTAATCAATCCCCCATGGTCTTTACAAATCGGGTGATTGATAAAAAGCAGTTGAAAAAACTCATTTCCTGGTCTTTTGACCATTTTGGCACGGCTAGAACCTCACAGATGGCCGACCAGATGAAGGAATTGGGCTTCCGGTATGCGACCCGGGCGGGCGTTTCGATTAGTGTTGAAGACTTGCAGGTGCCGGCTGAGAAGCGGGGGCTGCTGGATGCTGCCGATGAAGAGATTCGCACGACTGAGGAACGCTATACCCGTGGCGAAATTACTGAGGTAGAGCGATTCCAGAAGGTGATTGATACCTGGAACGGCACGAGTGAAGAGCTCAAGAACCAAGTCGTCAAGAACTTCAAGGAAAATAATCCGCTGAACTCGGTCTATATGATGGCGTTCTCTGGTGCTCGAGGCAACATTTCACAGGTGCGACAGCTAGTGGGCATGCGCGGCCTGATGGCGAATCCTCAGGGAGAAATCATTGACCAGCCGATTCGGACTAACTTCCGGGAAGGACTCTCAGTGACTGAGTATGTCATCTCTTCCTATGGAGCGCGGAAGGGACTGGTGGATACGGCGTTGAGAACGGCAGACTCGGGCTATCTTACCCGTCGTTTGGTAGACGTCTCCCAAGACGTGATTATTCGCGAAGGTGATTGTGGCACTGAGCGCGGCATCCCTGCGGGCAGCATGATGGCCGGTGAGAAGGTGTTAATTCCTCTCTCTGATCGCCTGCTGGGTCGGGTGTTGGCAGAAGATGTGGTGCATCCGAAAACGGGAGAGATCGTGGCCCGTCGTAATGATTCACTGTCTCAGGAGCGGGCGGATGAAATTTATGATGCGGTGGGCGATTTGGGTCACGTGATGGTGCGATCGGCGCTTACCTGTGAAGCCACGCGCTCGGTGTGTCGCCACTGTTATGGTTGGAGCCTGGCCCACTCGGAAATGGTGGATTTGGGCGAAGCGGTCGGGATTATCGCCGCGCAGTCGATTGGTGAGCCGGGCACGCAGCTCACGATGCGTACCTTCCACACGGGCGGTACTTTTACAGGCGAAATGGCCCCGCAGGTGCGCGCCAAGCGTAATGGTGTCGTTGAGCTACCGGCTAAGCTGAAGAGTCGAGCTTTCCGTACTCGTCATGGCGAAGATGCCTTGGTGTTAGAGGGGCCGGGCAAAATTGTGGTGCAGGGTGAGCCAAGTGGTAAGCAAACGGAGTCTTTGCCCCAGGGTGCCATCATGTTTGTCAACCATGGCGATCGCGTCGTTAAGGATCAGCTGCTGGCCGAAATGCCCACCTCTAGCCGCATCCGCAAGGTGACAGAGAAAGCCGCGAAGGACGTGAACAGTGACCTGTCCGGTGAGGTTCAGTTTGCCGGGCTGGTGCAAGAAGAAAAGATTGACCGTCAGGGTAATACCACCCGCCTAGCGCAGCGAGGTGGTCTGATTTGGGTGTTGTCGGGTGAAGTGTATAACTTGCCACCCAATGCCGACCCGGTGGTGCAAAACGGCGATCGCATCGTCCCTGACAGCATCATTGCGGAGACTCGCCAAGTAACGGAGCGCGGCGGCTTGGTGCGACTGCCAGAAGTGGTGGAAGGCAAAGACGCTCGGGAAGTTGAGGTGATCACGGCATCGGTGCTGCTGGATCAAGCGGAAGTCAAGATGGAGAGCGGTCAAGGCGGCGAGCACTACATTATTGAAACGGCTAACGGTCAGCGGTTTTCTTTGATTGCCACCCCCGGCACCAAGTTGGTGAACAATGGCGTGGTCGCCGAGATGGAAGATACGGCGTATCAAACCAGCACCGGCGGCATGATCAAGTATTCCGGGCTCGAAGCGGCCAAGAAAGGGAAAGGCAAGCAGGGATACGAAGTGACGAAGGGCGGTCAACTGCTGTGGATTCCGGAAGAAACCCACGAAGTGAATAAGGACTTGTCTCTTCTGCTGGTTGAGGACGGTCAGTATGTCGAAGCCGGTACAGAAGTGGTTAAAGACATCTTCTGTCAAAGCAACGGTGTCGTTGAGGTCACGCAGAAGAACGACATTCTGCGTGAAATCGTCATTAAGCCGGGCGATCTGCATATGGTCGACAACCCGGAAGAAGTGATGGAGCGCGATGGCACTATCGTGCCGCCCGGTGAAACGCTGATGGCTGGACTGACGACCTCAGCCCTCAGCTATGTTGAATTCTTAGAATCACCGGAAGGCCCTGCCCTGCTGGTACGTCCTGTTGAAGAATATACGGTGCCTGATGAGCCGCCGGTGCCCAGTCAAGATTCCACCAGTGATTCGGGCTGTCACATTCGACTCCGAGCCATGCAGCGGATTTCTTTCAAGGATGGCGATCGCGTCAAATCAGTAGAAGGCCAAGACCTGCTGCGGACTCAGCTCGTGCTCGAAATCGGAGAAGAATCGTCTCACCTAGAAGCCGACATTGAGAAGGTGCCCGACGACAACAATCCCGATGTGATGCGTTTGCAGCTGGTGATTTTGGAATCGATCATCATTCGTCGCGATGTGATCGCTGACCAAACCCAAGGCAGCACCTTGACACGGATTTTGGTCGAAGAAGGGCAGCAGATTGAGCCCGGCTCTGTCGTTGCGCGCACCGAGATTCAGTGTAAGGAAGAAGGCGAAGTCCGAGGAATTCGCGAAGGTACCGAGGCAATTCGCCGAATTTTGGTCGTGCGTGAGAACGATCTCGTACAGCTAGCGCTTGACGGCAAGCAGCCCTCGGTGGCGGTGGGTGACTTGGTGGTTGACGGCAGCGAAGTTGCACCTGGCATGGTGCTAGAGGAATCCGGTCAGGTCACGGAGATTACTGATACCTACATCAAGCTTCGCATTGCTCGCCCCTACCGAGTGTCGACTGGTGCTGTCCTGCACATCGAAGACGGTGATTTAGTGCAGCGGGGTGACAGCCTCGTGTTGCTGGTGTTTGAGCGCGCTAAAACGGGCGATATCATTCAAGGTCTACCGCGGATTGAGGAGCTACTGGAAGCTCGGAAACCCAAGGAAGCCTGTGTATTGGTTGAGCGACCGGGCACTACTCAGGTCATCTTTACCGATGACGAAACTGCCAACGTCAAGGTGGTTGAAGAGGATGGTGTCGTGGCGGAGTATCCGCTCAATCCGGGGCAAAACTTGCTGATTAATGATGATCAGTATGTTGTTGCGGCTGAGCCGCTAACGGATGGCCCAGCCAACCCGCACCAAATCCTGGAAATCTTCTTCAAATATCACTTGTCTCAGGGGGAAGGCACCCATGTTGCCGCGATGAAGGCGCTCCAAGAAGTTCAAACTTTCTTGGTGAACGAAGTGCAGTCTGTTTACCAATCTCAAGGGGTGGATATTTCAGACAAGCATATTGAAGTGATTGTGCGTCAGATGACCTCTAAGGCCCGGATCGAAGATGGTGGCGACACCACGATGCTGCCGGGTGAGCTGATGGAAATCTATCAGATTGAGCAGGTCAACGAAGCGATGGCGATTACTGGCGGTGCCCCTGCGGAATATACACCTGTCCTGTTGGGTATCACCAAAGCCTCTCTGAATACGGATAGCTTTATCTCTGCGGCCAGTTTCCAAGAGACGACTCGAGTTCTGACTGAAGCCGCTATTGAGGGTAAATCTGACTGGCTGCGCGGTTTGAAAGAGAACGTGATCATCGGGCGTTTGATTCCCGCTGGCACCGGATTCAATGCTTATGAAGAACCGGCCCCCATCCTTGATGCGGAGGAAGGCGTTGGCTTTGACGGGGCCATGATCGACGATGCGCTGGCTCGTGATGTGGTGTTAGATGACGAATCTGCTAGAAGCTATAAGCTAGAGAGTGGTTTAGGTCTCTTGAAGGATGATGAAATGGTGGGGTTCTCTAAGCCCGGAGACGCTGCAGCTGACAATGGCGGTGAAGCCCAACCGAACGGAGTCGTGCTTGATGATGACAACCTACTGATTGACGATAGCAGCGACATTATTTAACTTCTGTCGATCGCTCAATTGCCCATAAAAAAGGAGTCCTCAGTTGAGGGCTCCTTTTTTATGGTTTGAAAGACGCCGTTGCTATTCGCCAAACCGGCATAACAACCGACTAAATGAGGGGTAGGTGAATACTTCTGGCAGGGATTCGCCAACGCTCACGGCAGTCTGTAGGGGGACAGTTTGCTAAAGTCCGCCGATGCGACCGGGTGGCCAAAAGCGGACGACCGCCTTGCCGATAATATTGTCGGCAGGCACAAACGACTCAGTTTCCCAAGCGTGGCTATCATAGCTGCTGTTGCGATTGTCGCCCAACACCAAATAAGACTCTGGAGGCACCGTCTCAGGCCCCCAAGTATAGTCAGGCTCGGCCTTGATATAGTCCTCTTCCAGGGCGCCGCCGTTGACAAAGACTGTCCCATCAGCGACTTCTACGGTATCGCCGGGGAGGCCAATCACGCGTTTGATGAAAGCATCCCGCCGCTTGTTGGGTTCAAACAGGCTCTCAGGCGGCCAAAACACAATGATGTCGCCTCGTCCGGGCGGATTGAGATGGTAGCTGATTTTTTCGACAACGAGGCGATCGTTGATCTCCAAGGTCGGTTCCATGGAGCCAGAAGGAATGTAGCGAGCTTCTGCGACGAATGTGCGAATGCCTAAGGCTAAAACGACACTTAACCCCAGGGTTTGTAACCCTTCAACAACCGGGTTAGTTGAGCGATCTGAAGCTGAATTGTTGGAATTTTCCGATGTTTTCGGAGGCTGAGGTAAATCAGTCATGTTGGTCACAGCGTCCGTGAACGGTTCCACGAATATAACCTATTGATCATACTTCATCGATAGCTTTTCCTATCAGGCCAGTAACCAGCTGCTCAACCGGTTCAGTCTCTGATTGCCCGGTGCTGAATGTGACTTGTTTTTGTTGCCATTCTAACTAGAGAACCCCTGAACCGCCGCGACGACCGCCCCCAGTATCCATCACCACCCACAACAGGACAGCAGTCGCGGTCAAGCAGGCACGACGCAGATACGTAGACGGTGCTGCTGCCCTCTGGAGAGCTGTCACCGACAGCGGTATGACGAGGGTCAATGGCGATATGGTTGGCTATCTTGTTTTAACCGTGAATTTGATGAGTCGGTGCGGGGCCGATCGCTGACCTGTGGCGATAATGAGGCATCACCTGCGGATAGAACGGCATGTTATTTCCTTTGACGGCACCACTGAAGACGGAACGGGTTGCGGTCACGATTGAGCATCTGCCACTGGCGCTGCATGGCACGACCTTGGTACAGCTTTCAGACTTCCATTTTGATGGCTACAGCCTGTCCCCCGATCTATTGGCAACGGCGAGCGCCCAATGCAATATTCTGGCTCCTGACCTGATTGTGCTGACGGGAGACTTTATTACCCGCAATCCGCAAGATATTCATGCTCTGACGGCCCACTTGCAGCATTTACAAAGTCGTCTGGGTGTCTATGCTGTGTTGGGCAATCATGATTCCCCCAGTATCCGAGTACGGCGACTAGTGCAGACGGCATTGGCCGCCGCGAACATCGTCCCCCTCTGGAATGACATTGCCTATCCCTGGGGCGATCGCCTACCGCTAGTGGGGCTGGCGGACATCAGCTCACCCGACTGTCACCCCGTTCAACTGCTGGCGCAACTGCCCACCACGACGCCTCGACTGGTGTTGGCCCATAATCCTGACACGATGGATAAACTGCGGTCATCGCGAGCCGATTTGGTGCTGTCAGGCCATACCCACGGCGGACAGGTGACACTGCCAGGCGGTATTCCCGCGCCTAGCCTACTAAAGGGGCTGTCTCCCTGGCTGCCACCGATTGTCAAACAACAGATTCCGTTTCTCAATAAAGACTGCGATCGCGTTTTTCGCCATTGGGAATGGGCCGCGGGGCTGCATACCATCGGCGATCAGCAGCTCTACGTTAATCGGGGGCTGGCCAGCTATTGGCCGGGGCGACTGTTTTGTCCGCCGGAGCTGACGGTGATCACGCTGTTGGCGGCATCCTCGTCAGGAGGAGAGAACTCAGCTTATTTGTAACGGTAGTGAGCGATGGCCGATTGTAGGGCGGCGATTTGGCTAGTGAGGCGATCGCTGTTGAGGAGCGCTTGGGCTTTTTCGATGCCCTGCTCTAGGCTGGCGGTGAGCCCGCTGCGCCAGAGATAAACGCCGCCATTCCATAAGGCGACGGGGGTGAGGGGGGTGGTGTGGCCGTCAAGGGTGGCTTTCAGAGTGTCTAAATAGGTAGCCTCTGATTCTAGGGGCGTTTCGCTGGTCTCGCCGAAGCCAAAGTCACGGGCGTGGAGCACGATTCGTTCTTCGCCAGCGGGGGTATAGACCCCGATAATAGCCGCCCGAGCGCGGGGTAAATCAGAGCTGCCCTCTAGCCCTTTGACGGTGAGGTAATTGGGGACACCGATCGCGGTTAGAGTACCTTTGGCCAGCCCTTCAGTGGGGGGATGAACGTAGCCCACCACCACCTGACAAGTGCCGGCATAGGGACACCACATAAGTTCTAGCGTGGCCTGCGGCGGACGTTTGCCAATTTGTTCACGGTAGGGCACTAATCCCTGAGCGGCGGGAAAGTGATCGGCCAGATGCAGATAGCCCAAGTGGGTCTGCTGCAAAATTGCCTGCACTGCCGCCAGCGACAGCCCCGTCCAATCAAGACCGAGGGCTTGCCAAATATCGATGAGCGGTAAGCCGTATTTGGTGGGCATGCGATCGCCCCCGTGCAGCACCACCGGACAGCCCAAGGCCGAGAGCATCAGCGCCACTAGGGGTTGGGCCGGAGCCGTGCGCGCTCGCCCATCGTAGGGCAGACCAAACACCAGGGCCGGATAGTCGGCGGTAACGGGGTTGAGGGTGGGGCCGACCTCGGCATAGGTATCGAGGAATCCGGCCAGCTCATCGGGGTGAGGACGCTTGATGCGATGGGCGATCATAAATGCCCCAATCTGAGCGGGCGTGGCCTCTTGAGACAGCATGAGTCGAGCGGCGTCGGCGGCTTCATCACGGGTCAGCACAGCTGAAGTGTGCTGGCCGCTGCCGACTTTTTTTAGAAGCGCTCGAAATGCTTGGCTCATCAGAGGTTAGACGGGTTCAACGGATAGCAGTTGGGCAGAGGGAGGAGTCGGCAAAAAGCAGGCACCGCGTTCCATAACCAGCTGGCAAAAGTCGCGGATGATGGGAATAACTAGGCGATCGCGGGTCGTCACCAGCACCACTCGCCGGGATAGGGTCGGGGCCTCCGTGGGACGAATTGCTAAGGTGGGATCATGCTGACCTTCGGTCAGGGCCGACTGGGGCAGCAGCGCGGTGAGGTGCCCTTGTCGAACAACGCCGCGAAACGCATCGAGCGTATTGAGTTCTAAGGCGGCGTGCAGTTCCCCTCCACTCCGCTCAAACTGCGCTTGCACCAAGCGCTGCATGCCGTAGCCGTCTTTGAAGACCACTTGCGGATATTCTGCCAAAGCGGCCCAAGGCACTTGATCGAATTTAGTCAGTGGATGATCGGCCGCCATCAACACCTCCACGGGTTCCTCATAGAGGGGTTGCACGCTCATATCAGGACTTGTGGTTAAACGTTCGTTATCCATCACGATCGCCACGTCGACTAGTCCATCCCGCAGGACCTTGAGGGAACGATCGCTGCCCAGGGCCGTCACCCGCAGCTGCACATGGGGATGGCTTTGGCAAAACTGCTGCAATACGGGCGGTAACAAATGTGAACAGGTCGACTGAATGGCGGCGATACACAGCTCCGGCTGCTTACCGGCCATTAAATCAGCGATGTCGCGAGTAGCCTGTCGCCAGTCTTGACACATGCGTCGCGCCTTAGGCAAGAGCGCCTCTCCAGCAACCGTTAGTTTAGCTTGGGCCGCGCGGTGCAGGAGCGGAGCATCTAATTCGGTTTCAAGTGCTTGAATTTGACGACTAACGGTCGATTGCGTCACTCCACATTTTTTCGCAGCTTGCTGAAAGCTCCCAGTCTCTGAAACCAATAAAAACGCTTCAAGCTGTTCTATACGCATGCACTCTAGATTTTATTTGAAGGGCGTTTCAAAACACTCTAAAGGGTCAGGAATTGACGAATTTCCAACAAGCTTCATGGTTTAAAGATTAATTAACAGATACAGGGACTCAACTTGGTATCAATCATTGCCAAACTGCTGGCAACCGCTTGCGGTGGGAGCGTGACTCAGCCGGGCTCGATGTTGTGAATCCATTGCCAAGATAGCGATGACTAGCCTGGCTCTATCGAGGTATGGCCTCCTGAACAGTCGTCCTCGATCCTCGCTAATGGCATCGATGCGGCCTCTGGATAGGCGTCGATGGCGTTATCCGCTGGATGGGCTGTGACAATGCGGTAATCTGGCTGAAGAATTTGCTCCCTTTGCCCCTCATGCATCTTAGGTGACTCGATGGAAACTAGTTTACTCACGGCGGTTTTCTTGCCCCTGGCGCTGTTCATCATCATGCTAGGCATGGGATTGGGCCTAACGCTCAATGACTTTCAGCGCATTTTTGTGGAGCCCAAAGGTGTGGCGTTGGGTTTAGGGGCGCAGCTGATCATGCTGCCACTCGTCGGCTTTGGGCTGGCGTCAGTGTTACCCCTCACCCCTGAGTTGGCAGTCGGCGTCATGATTTTGGCCGCTTGTCCCGGTGGCCCAACGTCAAACCTGGTGACCTATTTGGCCCGAGGCAATGTGGCACTGTCGATTACCTTGACGGCCCTCAGCAGCTTGGTGACGGTCTTTACGATTCCGCTGGTGGTTAACTGGGGCATGGTTCAGTTCCTGGGGGCGGGCACCGATCTGCAGCTGCCCTTTTTGACCACAGTGCTTCAGATTGCGGTGATCACGCTCATTCCAGTTAGTTTGGGGATGACGCTGCATCACTATGCGCCCCAATTTGCCGCCACAGTAGAAAAGTGGGTGAAATGGCTGGCTTTAGTTTTCCTCGGACTGATCATTGCGGCTCTCTTGATCAAGGAGCGGGCCAATGTGCTGGGCTTCTTTTTGCAGGTGGGGTGGGGGACGTTGTTGTTGGTCGTTTTAACAATGGCGCTGGGCTATGGGCTGGCCAAACTGGCGCAATTGGACGATCGCAGCGCGACGGCCATTACGGTGGAAGTGGGCATTCAAAATGGCACGCTGGCGATCGCTATTGCCAGTGCGCCGACCTTTTTGAACAATGCCACGATGGCGATTCCGGCCGCGATCTACAGTTTGCTGATGTTTGCCGTTGGGGGGGCGTTTGCCGGGTGGGCACAGCGGCGATCGCCGCTGAAAGTTCAATAGAGATGTAAGAGAGAAGAGAGAATTCGGCAGGCGGAGAAAATAGAACCGAACTCCACATTGTTCAGCTCGGCATTCCCGAATTCACAACTCCGAACTCCGAACTCCTACACTCCGAATTCACAACTCCGAACTCTCACTTCCGAATTCATGATCCTGTCTTACCAATACCCATTCCCAAAATTAGCTGCGATAATGCTCAAAAGTTGAAAAATCGCGTTGGGCGCTATGGCGAGATTGGATTCAGTTTGGGCGACGGTTAAGACGGTGATGAAGCCGCTGGGCAAACGAGGCCTTTTGCTACTGCTGGCAGCGGTGAGCGCGATCGCCTTTGCGGGCTGCAATCCGTCTCAGTTTACAGCCGCTGAGGTGGCGACTTCTCGCATTGTCTTTAGCTCCTTGGGCGATCCCAAAACCTTTAACCCCGCCCTCAGTCAGGAATATCCCAACATCTTTATTTATACGTCTGAAGGGTTACTCACCTTGGATGGTGAAACCGGCGACATCGTACCAGCCTTGGCCGAATCTTGGGAGATTGCCGAAGACGGTTTGACCTATACCTACACGCTGCGCGAAGGGTTGCAGTGGTCTGATGGGGAGCCGCTGACGTCAGATGATGTGGTCTTCACCTATCGCGACGTCATCTTCAATGAGACGATTCCGGCGACCAGCCGCGACTCTTTTCGGATTGGTCAAGAAGGACTGCTGCCCACGATCGAGAAAATCGACGATCGCCGCTTTAAATTCACCTTGCCTGAGCCCTTTGCCCCCTTTTTGTTGAGCTCGGGGGGAGGTATCTTGCCCGCCCACAGGTTGCAAGAATCGGTAGACATGCTGGATGAAGAAGGCAACCCCGAATTCTTGTCGATGTGGACGACGGGTACCCCGCCAGCAGAAATTGTGGGCAGCGGCCCCTATCGCCTGAAGCAATATTTGCCCAGCCAGCGGGTTATTTTCGAAAAAAATCCCTTTTACTGGAAAGAAGACAACCAGGGCAATTCGCAACCCTATGTGCAAGAGCTGATCTGGCAGGTGATTGAATCGAGCGACAACCAGCTTTTACAGTTTCGCTCGGGCGGGCTCGACGTGATTGGCGTCTCTCCCGATAAGTTCGCCTTAATGAAGCGCGAAGAAGACCGGGGCAATTTCACCATTCACGAAGGAGGGCCAGCCCTGGGCACCACCTTTGTTACTTTCAACTTAAATAAGGCGAGCCGGGATGGTACGCCACTGGTCGATCCGATCAAGTCTAAATGGTTTAATTCGGTCGCGTTTCGCCAGGCGCTCTCTTACGGGATCGATCGCCAAACCATGATCAACAATATCTACCAAGGCTTGGGCGAACCGCAAACCTCGCCGCTGCCGGTGCAAAGTCCGTTTTATGCCAGTCCGGCAGACGGCATCCTAACCTACGACTATGACCTCGAACGGGCAAAAGAACTGCTGCTGGCAGATGGGTTTCAATACAGCCCAGCAGGCGAACTACAAGATGCCGAAGGTAATCGCGTCCGGTTTACGCTAATCACCAACTCCGGCAACAAAATCCGCGAATCACTCGGCTCACAGCTGAAGCAAGACTGGAGCAAACTCGGCATCCAGGTTGATTTTCAACCCATTAGCTTTAACGCATTGGTGACGAAGCTTAGCGATAGCCTGGATTGGGAAGCCCACATTATTGGCTTTACTGCTGGGTTAGAACCCAACGGCGGCTCCACGGTATGGAGTGTTAATGGCTCGCTGCACGCCTTCAACCAAAATGCTTTGGCGGGCCAAGAGCCGCTCGAAGGCTGGGAAACGGCGGAGTGGGAGCGGCGCATTTCGGATATCTACATTCGAGCGGCTCAAGAGGTGGATGAAGACAAGCGCCGCGAACTTTACTTTGAAAGCCAGCGCTTGACTCAGGAGTATCTGCCCTTTATCTATCTGGTGAATCCGCTGAATATGGGTGCTGTCCGCAACACCATTGAAGGGGTCAGCTATTCGGGTATTGTGCGGCCGTTTGCGCTGTGGAACGTGCCAGAGCTGACTGTTGCGACGGAGTAATCTAGGGAACCGTGGCGTTTTCCACCCACCCTTACCGATGGCGAAGGCGCAGTGGTGCCAGGGGGTAGAGAAACTGGCAGGGCTGCGGGGTGGGTAGATCCGCCAGTTCGTGCGGTTGACGGCACCCACCCCGCCTTTGGCACTCCTCCCGAGAGGGGATTTGAGGCTTCATCGGTGGGTAAAAGTGTGACTTATGCATATCCCGAACTCAGGTTAGAACAGACAAGTGGCGGTCAGGGAGTTAAGGGATTGGCAGTGCCACAGCCCCCACGATTCGGGACGTGATTTTTGAGCAATGCCCTGAGTGAACTGGTTCAAGCAAAGCCTGCATCCGCGATCGCCCCCTTCCATCCATCAGTCTCATCAGGCCCAAAATCCTGATTAAATTCAGAATTCAAAACTGCTGGAGAGCAAATTCAAGCCTTTATTTTTCCTATGCGAAAAATAGGAAAAGCCAATAACGGTACAAAACTTTAAGTAATGCGAGCTTTTACGTCCAAATGCATTGCAAATTGTTACGCATGTGGCTGTGTCCCTTATCTGGCAAGGTTTTTTTGGTAGAACCTGGATAGGTGTTTAAACCTACTCGAGTCAGTTAATGCGGCTTCATTACAGGAATTGCAGGCTTTTGTAAACACCCTTTGCCGAGGCAATTCGCCACATTCTATGGTGGTTAGATGAATCCGTAAGGTTACCGTCGAGCCAAGAGATTGGGTCCTGAGAGATGACTTGATTGTTTGCTCTGGCTAGCTGGCTGGCTACAACGCCTGAAATCTGGACACGTTATAAGGAGTCATCACTGCATGTTCACCCACGTTAAGCCCACTGTGCGACACATCGTGCCCGACGATCTCGGCGGCCGGTCGCTGGTCAAAGTGGTCTATGTGGTTTTGGAGTCTCAATATCAGAGTGCTCTGTCATCCGCCGTTCGTCAGCTCAATGCCAGTAATTCTGAGGTGGCCTTTGAGGTCAGCGGCTATTTAATCGAAGAGTTGCGCAGTCCCGAAAACTATGCGGCGTTTAAGCAAGACATTTCAGAAGCCAACATCTTTATCGCTTCGCTGATCTTTATTGAAGACCTAGCCGATAAGGTGGTCGAAGCGGTGCAGCCCCATCGCGATCGCCTCGATGCGGCGGTGGTGTTTCCCTCCATGCCGCAGGTGATGCGCCTGAACAAAATGGGCAGCTTCTCGATGGCGCAGCTGGGTCAGTCGAAGAGCGTCATTGGCGAGTTTATGAAAAAGCGCCGCCAGAAAAATGGCAGCGGCTTTGAAGACGCCATGCTGAAGCTGCTGCGCACCCTGCCGAACGTGCTGAAATATTTGCCGGTGGAAAAAGCGCAGGATGCCCGCAACTTCATGCTCAGCTTTCAATACTGGCTGGGTGGCTCTTCTGATAACTTGCAGAACTTCTTTCTGATGCTGGCCGATCGCTACGTGTTTACGGACAAGGCGATCGCCGGTGCGCCTCAGGCCGAGAGTTTAGAACATGCGGCCCCCATCACCTTCCCCGATGTCGGTATCTGGCACCCGATGGCAACCCAGATGTTTGAGGATTTGAAGGAATACCTCAACTGGTATGAGTCGCGTCAAGATTTGCCCGCTGACCTGCGGGATCCGCTGGCTCCCTGCGTCGGTTTGGTGCTGCAGCGCACCCACCTGGTGACCGGGGACGAAGCCCACTACGCGGCCATGGTGCAAGAGCTGGAGTATTTAGGCGCACGGGTAATCCCGGTTTTCTCCGGCGGCTTGGACTTCGCCAAGCCGGTGAACGAGTTCTTTTTTGATCCCCTGCGGCCCGATGAGGCAATTGTGGATTCGGTCGTGTCGCTGACAGGCTTTGCCCTAGTCGGTGGCCCGGCTCGGCAAGATCATCCCAAGGCAATCGAAACCCTGCAGCGGTTGAATCGGCCCTACATGGTGGCCCTGCCGCTGGTATTTCAAACGACGGAAGAGTGGGAAGCCAGCGATCTGGGTTTGCACCCAATTCAGGTGGCGCTGCAGATGGCGATTCCTGAACTGGATGGGGCGATCGAGCCGATTGTGCTTTCCGGTCGCGACGGTATGACTGGGCGGGCAATTTCCCTGCAAGATCGCATCAGCGCCATTGCGCAGCGGGCTATGAAGTGGGGCAACCTGCGCCGCAAGCCCAAGGTCGATAAAAAGCTGGCGATCACGGTCTTCAGCTTTCCGCCGGACAAAGGCAACGTCGGGACTGCGGCCTATTTGGACGTGTTTGGCTCCATCTATAAAGTGCTGGAGGCGATGAAGCAAAACGGCTATGACCTGCCGGAACTGCCCGCATCTCCCGAAGCGCTGATGCAGGAGGTGATTCACGATGCGCAGGCCCAGTACGCCAGCCCTGAGCTGAATGTGGCCTACCGCATGTCGGTGCCCGAGTATGAAGAACTCACCCCCTACTCGGTGCGGTTGGAAGAAAACTGGGGGCCCCCGCCCGGCAACCTCAACACCGACGGGCAAAATCTGTTGGTGTACGGCAAGGCCTTTGGCAATGTGTTCATCGGCGTGCAGCCCACCTTTGGCTATGAAGGTGACCCGATGCGGCTGCTGTTTTCGAGATCGGCCAGCCCTCACCATGGGTTTGCCGCCTACTACACCTACCTGGAGCAAATCTGGGGGGCGGATGCGGTACTGCACTTTGGCACCCACGGCTCGCTAGAATTCATGCCCGGTAAGCAGATGGGCATGTCGGGCATGTGCTATCCCGATAGTCTGATTGGCAGCACACCCAACCTGTATTACTACGCCGCCAACAATCCCTCAGAGGCGACGATCGCTAAGCGACGTGGCTATGCCGAAACCATTAGCTACCTCACCCCACCCGCTGAGAATGCGGGATTGTACAAGGGGCTGAAGGAGCTGAGCGAACTGATCAGTTCTTATCAGTCGCAAAAGGACAGCGGTCGGGCCATTCAGATCGTCAATGCCATTGTGGAAACGGCGCGGGTCTGTAATCTGGATCGCGATGTGGCGCTGCCAGAAATCGACGCCAGTGACATGTCGGCGGACGATCGCGACAATCTGGTGGGCAAGATTTACATCAAGCTGATGGAAATCGAGTCGCGCCTGCTGCCCTGCGGCCTGCACGTGATTGGCAAACCGCCCACGGCGGAAGAGGCGATCGCCACCCTGGTCAATATTGCTGGATTGGATCGAGACGAAGAGGGCATCAAGAGCCTGCAGCGGGTGATTGCGGAGAGCCTGGGTCGCGATATTGACGAGATTTATGGGAATAGCGATCGCGGCGTTCTAGACGACGTGCAGCTGTTGTACGACATCAATCAAGGCGTCCGGGAGGCGGTGGCGGCCCTGGTGCACGAACAGGTGGATGCCGACGGTCGCGTCTCAATGGTGACGCGCCTCAACTTCCTCAATATTGGCCGCAAAGAGCCTTGGATTAAAGCCTTGCAAGATGCCGGCTATCCTGGCGTCGAAAGTGAAACCATCAAGCCCCTGATGGAGTTCTTGGAGTACTGTCTGGAGCAGATTTGCGCGGACAACGAACTCGGCTCTCTGCTGAAAGGGCTGGAAGGGGAGTATGTGCTCCCTGGCCCTGGCGGCGACCCAATTCGCAACCCCGATGTGTTGCCCACGGGTAAAAACCTCCATGCGCTCGATCCGCAGTCGATTCCGACGCTGGCGGCGGTGCAGTCGGCGAAGATTGTGGTCGATCGCCTGCTTGATCGACAGCGGCAAGACAATGGCGGAGCCTATCCGGAAACCATCGCCACGGTGCTCTGGGGCACGGACAACATCAAGACCTATGGCGAATCGCTGGCGCAAATGCTGTGGTTTGTCGGCGTCAAGCCGGTGCCCGATGCTCTGGGCCGCGTCAACAAGCTAGAGCTGCTGTCACTGGAAGAGTTGGGTCGACCCCGCGTGGATATCGTGGTGAACTGCTCCGGCGTTTTCCGTGACCTGTTCATTAACCAAATGGCGCTGCTCGATCGCGCGGTGAAAATGGCGGCTGAGGCAGACGAACCATTGGCGATGAACTTCGTTCGCAAGCACGCACTAGAGCAGGCGGAGCAGATGGGCTGTGACCTGCGCACCGCTGCTACTCGCATCTTCTCTAACGCATCGGGTTCCTATGCCTCGAACGTTAACCTGGCGGTGGAAAATAGCAGTTGGGAAGAGGAGAAAGATCTGCAGGAGATGTACTTGAACCGTAAATCTTTTGCCTTCAACTCTGATAACCCCGGCGTGATGGATGAGTCTCGCGATCTGTTTGAGTCGTCGTTGAAGAAGGCGGAAGTCACTTTCCAAAACCTCGACTCGTCGGAGATTTCGCTGACGGATGTCTCCCATTACTTCGACTCTGACCCCACCAAGGTGGTCGCGAGTCTGCGGGGCGACGGCACCAAGCCTGCTGCCTACGTCGCGGACACGACGACGGCTAATGCCCAAGTGCGCACCCTGTCAGAAACCGTCCGACTTGACACCCGCACTAAGATGCTGAATCCCAAGTGGTATGAGGGCATGCTCTCCCACGGGTATGAGGGCGTGCGGGAGTTGTCGAAGCGCCTGGTAAATACGATGGGCTGGTCAGCCACTGCCGACGCGGTGGATAACTGGGTCTACGAAGACACCAACAGCACCTTCATCAAGGATCCGGAGATGTGCAAACGCCTGATGGATCTGAACCCGAGCTCCTTCCGCCGCATGGTTTCAACCCTGCTGGAAGTGAACGGACGCGGCTACTGGGAAACCAGTGACGAAAACTTGGAGCGGCTACAAGAGCTGTACCAAGAAGTCGAAGACCGTATCGAAGGCGTCGAGTAAGTCAGCGAAAACCCGACAAGAACCCCGGTTTCTTGAAGAAACCGGGGTTCTTAATTTCTGCGAGGGGCAGGCTGATAGATTCAGGAAGCTGTGATTCGCGCTCTCACCCATTGGCGAAACTCTCTCACCCAAGTCGTTTCTCCCATGTTTTGGCTGGTTTGCAAAAATCGCAAAATATCGGCACGTTGTAGAAGCGGCAGTACCGCCGATGCTTCTTGGGGTTGGTATTGACCTGCCACCAGGCAATAAATTGTCATAGATTCACCGTCAAACCGCCATACTTCCGGCACGCCGATCGCCTGATAAATCTCTAACCGATTAAGAGAACTCTGCGTGTTATCGACCTCAATGGCGAGGTCAGGGGGCGGATCGACGGTCAGATCAATCGCATTCTTTCCCTGCACCGCTCGCTCATTTTGGATGTAGAAACATTCGTCTGCCTCCAGACCTTTTTGTAGATCTTCGCAACTCCAAGTTGTCGAGCCCAGGCTGGTAATTTCGGTAGCGGTTTCTTCGATGGTGACCTCAAACAAGCGCCCCATTAGGCTATTGTATCGTTCGTAGGGCGGCAGCGGCACCCTGATCTCTAGAATTCCTTGGTTGTAGGTCAAGCGTTTGCCTGATTCAGCTTCCAAATCGTGAATCAGAGCCTGATAGGTTGTCCAATGCACACCCTGTAGCACCATCAAATTACTGGGTGTGGTGAGGATAGCGGTCATCGCAATTCTCCTGGACTGTGAGCTTGCCTCTGCAACCATTGTGACTAAATTGGGGCCGATCGCAACGGTGAAGTCGGTAGCGTGGCCGCATCAATCAATCGGCAGACAGCATAGCCGCGATCGCTCATGGGAGCAGACTGTATGAGCGATCGCCGCCGTTTGTGAGTTCTCAGGGGGCTTGAGGATCTCTGGGAACGGCTGCCTGTTTGAGGCACTCAGCTATTCGCGCCAGTTAACGACCGCCCAAGAAACCCGGAAGTCATCTGTCTGGGTATGATTGCGCGTAATTTTGATTGTGTTGTCGCCTGCCCGGAGCACTCCGGGAGGAATGCGAGTGAAGCCGAGCCGCCAAGCTTGAGATTCGCCCGGAGCCGCTGCTAGCGCCAAACCACCAATACTTTCACCATTGATATCGACGGCGTGATTAGTGCTGATGCCTTGCACTTGCAAGAGCAGGTAGGCATCATCGACGGGTTTCTGCACCCCTTCAATCGGGAAATGCTTGGTGACCACCGGGAAGGTTTTGGTGAAGTGATGACTAATGTCGATCATGTTGAAGTCAGATCTTGCCATGGGGCTTTCTCCTGTGAAGAAATGGGTGTTAACTCGAACACACATTCAACGTAAGGAGCAATCGAGAAGAAGTTGGAAAGCGATCGGGGCGAAAGTCGGGAGATCGGTGATGGGGCGACTGCACCTAGCCGCAAATCAGCCAGTGAATAGAAAACGGATCAGATTGTGTGTCTAAAGACTCTCGCTCGATGAACAACCATTGGCGAAATTACGTTCTACATCGTCCTAACCCATAGCTGATGAGTTGTTCTAGGAGACTGCTCCGTTCATTCCCAATGACTTGGTAAGGGAGGCAGAAAACTCAGAATAGTCTGATTATCTTTGCCGTAGATTACTCGTCAGTCAACTCGTCGCTAAACATTCACTGTCTGAGTTTCTAGGGCTATTGATGCCATGATCTCGCCTAGATAACTTCCAAGCGACAGGCTGGCCCCAAAACTACGAATCACCACCCGCAGCTTCACTGGCTGTCTAAGCCAGAGGATTTTTGAAGTCTAATCGTCACTAGGAACGACTCGACATTATGCAGGCTACCAGGTCTGAGTTAACCACTGACTGGAGTCAGCCGTTACCCGACCTCTTGAGAGGTTTTGACCTGGGGTTGGGCTTGGGGTTGAAACTGGAAGAGCGTGTAGACAACGTTACGGCGAATGCCCGTCATCATGTCCAAAAAGACTTCGTAGCCTTCGCTCTTGTATTCAATCAGCGGATCCTTTTGACCGTAACCCCGTAGGCCGACGGTCTCCCGCAGGGAGTCCATTTGCTGCAGGTGCTCGCGCCAGAGATTATCGATCTGCTGCAGAATGAAGAACCGCTCCGCCTCGCGCATTAGGCCGGGCTTCATCTGATCCACCTGGGCCTCTTTCATGTCGTAGGCCGTGCGCACCTGCTCGTGGAGAAAGGTTCTGATTTCACCGACGGACAGATCTTCTAGCTGCGACGGCTCCATGTCAGAGAGCAGGTAGACGAACTCTTTGACCTTCTCCACCATTTCCGGCAGCTTCCACTCTTCGGAGGGGAGCTCAGGGTTGATGTAAGCGGTGACGATGTCATCCATCGTGCGTTCCGCGTAGGAAATCACCAGCTCTTTGAGGTCTTGCCCTTCTAACACGCGCCGCCGCTCGGCATAGATGGCCCGACGCTGATTATTCATCACTTCGTCGTACTCAAACACCTGCTTACGGATGTCGTAGTAGTAGGTCTCAACCTTTTTCTGCGCCCCTTCGAGCGATCGCGTCAGCATGCCCGATTCGATCGGCATGTCTTCTTCCACGCGGAACATATTCATCAAACCGGCGACGCGATCGCCGCCAAAGATGCGCAACAGATTGTCTTCCAAACTGAGGAAAAAGCGGGTGGAACCCGGGGCACCCTGGCGACCGGCGCGGCCTCGGAGCTGATTGTCAACGCGACGGGATTCGTGGCGCTCGGTGCCAATCACGTGGAGTCCGCCCGCCGCGATCACCTTGTCATGCTCTTCGTCGGTAAACTTCTCATATTCCTTCAGCACGAGGTTGTAGGCCTCCCGCAGCTGCTGAATCACCGGATCATCAACGGGGGCTTTTTCCGCCGCGATCGCCACCTTGTCTTCCGCTTCGAGTTCGGGCAGGCTGCGATCGCCGTAGGTGCTCACCGCTAAGTCCACCGTATCTTTGAGCATCTGCTCCGCTTCTGCCGACAGCTCGGTCGGGAAGATGTCGGGCGAAGCTTTCCAGGTTTTAACTTTTTTCTGCTCACCGGCAAACCCTTGAGCTTTACTGCGGCTCTGGGTCCCCGGTACCGTGATCTTCATTTCGTCATCTTCGGGCTTGACGATGCGCGGCATCAGGTACTCGCGCACTTTGAGTCGGGCCATGTAGTCTGCGTTACCGCCGAGAATGATATCGGTGCCGCGCCCCGCCATGTTGGTGGCGATCGTCACGGCACCGCCGCGGCCCGCCTGGGCAACGATTTCGGCTTCGCGTTCCACGTTCTCGGGTTTCGCGTTCAGCAAGTTGTGGGGAATGTTGCGCTCGGCTAACAGGGCCGACAGCAGTTCAGACTTTTCAACGCTGGTGGTGCCGACCAACACAGGGCGTCCCGTTTCGTGCATTTCGGCGCATTCGCCTGCTACGGCCTGCCACTTGGCCATCTCAGTTTTGTAAACCACATCCGCCAGATCTTGGCGACGCGAGGGCTTGTTGGTCGCGATCACCGTCACTTCCAACTCGTAAATCTTTTCAAATTCGGCTTCTTCGGTTTTGGCTGTTCCCGTCATGCCCGACAGCTTGGGATACAGCAGGAAGAAGTTCTGATAGGTGATGCTGGCGAGGGTTTGGGTTTCCGGCTGAATCTCAGCGTGCTCCTTCGCTTCAATCGCCTGGTGCAAGCCATCGCTCCACCGGCGTCCAGGCATCACCCGGCCCGTAAACTCATCCACAATCACCACTTCACCGTTACGCACGATGTAGTTGACGTCTTTGACAAACAGTTCCTTGGCTTTGACGGCGTTGAAAATATAGTGCGCCCACGGGTCTTTAGGATCGAAGAGATCCTGCACGCCCAGCATTTCTTCGGCGAGAATGAAGCCCTCATCGTTGAGCAATACGTTGCGCGCTTTTTCATCCACTTCGTAGTGATCTTCGCCATTGAGTGCGGCAGCCACTTCGGACGCCTTCGTGTATTTCTCACTGGGGCGCTCGACCTGCCCCGAAATAATCAGCGGCGTGCGAGCTTCATCCACCAAGATGGAATCCACCTCGTCAATAACACAGAAGTTGAAGGGCCGCTGCACCACATCCTCAATCGAGGTAGACATGTTGTCGCGCAGGTAGTCAAACCCGAACTCGCTGTTGGTGCCGTAGGTGATGTCGCAGGCGTAGTTCTTTTGGCGCTCGCTGGGGCTCATGCCCTGCTGAATCAGGCCGACTTCAAGGCCTAAAAAGCGATGTACCTGACCCATCCACTCGGCGTCGCGGCGGGCTAGATAATCGTTCACCGTGACGACGTGGGCGCCTTTGCCTGTGAGGGCGTTGAGATAGCTGGGTAGGGTGGCGACCAGGGTTTTGCCCTCGCCGGTTTTCATCTCGGCGATTTGTCCTTCGTGCAGCACCATGCCGCCAATCAGCTGGACATCAAAATGTCGCATGCCCAAGACTCGGCGAGAGGCTTCTCGCACCACGGCAAAGGCTTCGGTGAGGAGGTCATCCAGCGACTCTCCTTTCGCCAAGCGCTGTTGGAACTCACCCGTTTTGGCTGCCAGCGCTTCGTCTGACAGCGGCTGGATTTCTTCTTCCAGCAAATTGATTTCGACTACATCGGGTTTGTAGCGTTTGAGTTTGCGAGCGTTTGGATCACCAAGCAGAGCTTTGAGCATATGTCCGGAGACGATGAATGGATAGAATCTTTAGTAAAACGAAAATTCCGGCGCTTAACAATGGGCGATCGCCGCACCTTGAGCGCTTAAGACAATCGAATTTACGTTTACTGATCCTACCACTTGCCCTTAGGGGATCAGTAAACGCTGATTTTTTGGATTATCTTTAAGATTAGAAAATAAGTTTCGTGTCTAGAATAAGTTCACTATGAACGTTTAGTGCGATTCCAAGCTGAATTTTTTATGCAAGAGTTCTCCCTCAGGGTGTTTGTCGCTTCGGATCTCAGCCATTGTGGGCTGGGCAACCGCCGCTATGAGGGTGTGATTTGCCGTCGGGGTGAGGGCGCGATCGCGATGCGACTTGGCGACATTTTGAGTTTACGACGACGAGGCTAGGGCGTTTGGTCTTAGAAGTTGGGTCACTGCTATCGACCCAAGCCGATCAACGCCAGCCCATAGATAGAGTCAGCGCTCTCTCAGTTTTTCGCTGACTCAGTTTGCATGACCGTCGTCCCTTTTACCCTCTTTTTAACTCGTTATGGACTGTAGCAACATTCAATTTCAATACGTTGAGACCTTAAGCACAGGCGAAATGCAGCAGCTAATCGCCCTGTTTCAGAAGGCCGCATTTTGGGCCGGCGATCGCACGGGCGAAGACATGGCCGTCGCGATCGCCCATAGTCACCCAGTGGTTATCGCTTGGGATGGCGATCAGTTGATTGGGTTTGCCCGCGCTACCGCTGACGGCGTCTACCGCGCCACCATTTGGGATGTGGTGATCGATCCCCACTATCAGGGGGCCGGACTGGGCCGCAAGCTGGTGCAAACCGTGCTCAGTCATCCCCTGATCAGCCGAATCGAGCGCGTCTACTTGATGACGACCCATCAGCAAGCATTTTATGAGCGCATCGGCTTTCAAGAAAATCAGACCACGACGATGGTGCTGTTTCACCAAGAGATTGAGCCCGTGCCGAGCTTGGTGACTGTTGATCAGGAACCGCTGTCTGGTCAGATTTAGGCAGGTTTATCCGCTAGCTGGGACGCTTGGGGCAGCGTCAGCTGTAGCCGCGTGGATGCCGGGTCGGTAGCCTGGGGCACTCGGGCCAGACTGCCGCCCAGCGCCTGCAGCATCGCTTCTACTAGGCCCATTCTTAAACTGGCGGAGAGCGTGTCGTTGAGGTCAAACGCTGTTGACGCCGGAAAGGTGGCGGGCTCTTGCCAAGGGTCTGTCGGCCGGTCGTCGTCCAGCCAGATTTGCCAGGTATCCGCTGGGGGCGCAGGGGCCAGACTCAGGGATAAGGTGCCGCGATCGCGGTTGGCTAGGGCCAGGTCAATCAGTGTGGTGAGGACGTTGCACAGCCAGGCTGGATCGGTTTGTAGCGATAGGGACGGCTCGGGAAAATTGACCACGAGCCGCAGGTTGCGATCGGTGACCTGCAGATGGTTCATTTCTTTGACCTGACTAAAAATCTGCGTCCACGGCACCGTTTGCCACTGCGGTATGACGCGTCCCATCTCAACTTTCGAGACGCGAATCAAGAAGTCGAGATATTCCAGCAGCTTCATCGAAGCGGCGTAGGCTTCGCCGACAAAGGCGCGCTCTTCTTCAACGTCATCACAGAGTCCCTCGATAATCATTTGCTGCAGGCTGATGACTTTGCTCAGGGGCGATCGCAATTCATGGGCCGTACGCGCCAAGAAACCGCCCTTAAAATCCGCCAGTTCTAAGGCGCGATAATAGGCCAGTTCTAAACTGGCATCGGACGGTTGTGGGGAACTTGCTGCGTTTGCCTCGGCCATCATCAGAAATCCTGTCAACTTCGCTATTCAAGCCTATAGTCTGCCTTTTGAATATGCGACCGTTGAAATTTGTATTTCGGTAAAAAGATGAGGGGGAGGAGACGGCGAACTCTGTACTTACCCCATAGACAGCTGGGGCGTCAGTCCCCTAGATCCGGGCGATGCCGTTTTTATGACAGAAAATTTTGTCATGGGGATTTCACCGATCTGGCATTCCAGAAGTCGGAATTCAGAAGTCGGAATGCGGAATTGGAAACCCTACTGGATAGTGGCTTCAGGCATTTTAGGTGACCTGATCAATACCAAATTACTGAATCTGGACTACACCTGAAAAAGGTGTGTAGCCCCCTTCGACAAGGGGGCAGCGACAGCGGGGGATCTCCGATCTGTAGCACTACTTTGCAGAACTGGTATGAACTGCGGCTTGCTATAGGAGAATCGCTCAAAAATAGCATCCCCGATCGCAGGGATTTGGCACTGCCCAATCCTGACCGAACACCGTCTGTCCTGGAGACGTTGTTTAAGCGTAAATCCGTCGGTGCGAAAGGCCTTGCACCCCTAAACAACCTCGCTCGGGCGATTATACCGGTGGGTTTTGGGGATGCTGAGTATCGATAGAATCGTGGTTCTCGCTAAACCTGTCCCTACGGATATTGTCTTTGCGAGCAACTTCGCTAAGAGGATTCCAAAAAATAACGTTTTCAAGACCCCGGTTTCTATGAAAACCTTGCCGCAGACTGCAGACCTGTTACTAGAAACCGGATTCTTCAGGTGGGATGTTTTTTATTTTGGATGACGCTAAGCAGCGTTTGACACCTTGGGCTTGGGGGCCGCTGCCTGCGGCCAAGGGCCGGGTGGAGTCGAGGGCAGTTCCACCGTAGTCTCTTGGGTGTCATACAGGGTGAAGCCCCGCCGCTCATAGTTTTTGTAGGCGTAGCGACTGTCTAAATTGCAAGTGTGAACCCAAACGCGATGACTGGCGAGTTCCCAGGCGCGCTCGATGCCGACTGTGAGAAAATGGCAGCCAATGCCTTGACCAATGCACTGGGGCAACAAGCCGAAATACTCAATTTTGACGGTACTCTCCGACTGGGTTTCGAGTTCGATATAGCCAGCGGGGGTACCTGAGCAGTAGGCAACCCAGGTCTCTAACTCGGGTCGGTT
>JBHJJI010000251.1:0-2616 GCA_050042805.1 Leptolyngbyaceae cyanobacterium | reverse complement strand
TCACCCTGAGTCTATGTGGGATGCCTATCTGTCTCTAGCCATCGACAACCCAACGCTGTTTTGGGGGATTTTTGCGCTCGTTTCGGGCAGCCTGGCGATTTTGTTGGGGCAAGTGGTGCCCTGGCTGACTCAGTTGTTGCTGCAGCGATGGCTGAAAGAAGATGCCAAAACCTTTTACAGCCGCATAGTCGAACCCCATCAATCGCTGCTCAAGCTCACAGGAGCCCTGGCCATTTTTGATTTGGTGGCGCGGGTGTTGCTGCAGGGGCTGTGGTACGTGCCCTGGTACGACCAGCTAGAGTTTTTGCTGACGTTGTCGTTAACCCTGGCGCTGGGCGGGTTCCTCGTCCAATGTTTCCAGACTTACTTTGACGAATATCTGCTGAACGCGGCGTTAGAAGAGGGCCGTAAGACTAACAGTGAACTGCTGCTGGTAGGCCGCGTTTTAGCCAATGCCGGACTCGTCATAATCTTAGTGACGCTGTTTGCCCAGACTCACCGGATCAACATCATTGGGGTATTTGCCAGTTTGGGAGTCGGGGGCATTGCGATCGCCTTTGCCGCCCAAAAGGTTTTGGAACAGCTGTTGGGCGGTGTGGTGATTTACGTTGATCGCCCCTTTGAGGTCGATGACTATATCGGCCTGCCCGATGGCACCTTTGGTCGCGTTGAGGCCATTGGCCTGCGCTCAACAAAAATCCGCACTTCGGGTAAAGGGACGCTGGCAATCGTGCCCAACAGTGCGCTGATTCAGGCCACGGTCGAAAATTTCACCGGGGCGAAAAAAGTGATGGCGATCGTCTACCTCAACCTCTATCGAGCAATTGGGGAAGAAGAGCAGGCGCTGATTCGTCAGGTGGTCACTGAAAGCACCCAGGATATTTTTGGCATTGATACCCGCAGCACCGATATTGCCTTTCGCACTCTTGACAGCGGCCATCTCACTCAGGTGCAGGCGACGCTGTTTATTCTCGGCGCGACCGGCAGCTCGTTAGAAATTCGGCGGCAGCTCATCGATATCGCAAATCAAAAGATGACCCAACGGCTCAAAAAATATGGCATTTCCTTCGATATTGAAGAACCCACCGTATACGTTGATTCTCCCATTACGATTTAATCGGGATGATAGTCTCTGGGTCAGCCGGATTACCCGCCAGAACCGCGATCGCGCCTGGCTGCCGGTCTTGTTAGCTATGGCCCGAGTGAACTTGAACGTAACTTGACGACTGCAATTTCTGTCGATGGCTAAGCGTTATGGATGACGGCTTCGATCTACAAAGCGGCCTCGAAATGGTGGGCATCACCTTTGACGAAACGCCCCGGTTAGTGATTTTTGGCGTGTCTTTGCTGCTGGCGATCGCGGTGGGGCGGTTCACCCCCAGCATTGTGAGAGTGTTTATCCGGCGCTTTTCGCCGGAGCAAGTCGCACACCTCTACGAAAACCTGATTGCCCCCTTGAGCGGTGCCTTTCAGTTTGCCGGGACGATGCTGCTGGTGTCGCTTTCAATGGTTTGGCTGCAGGAAGACTACCGCAGCCTGCATGACTTTTTGCAACCCTTTGCCGACCTGGCGCTGATCAGCAGCATGGCTTGGTTAACCTCCCGCTTGTTTGGCCGCATCTTTCGTGTTTATGGCGTTGAACTGCTCAAAAGGGCGGGGCGCGAAGTCGATGAGATGCTGCTGGTGTTTGAAACCATTGCCAATGTACTCATCGGCTTTATTGCGGTACTCGCCTTTGCCCAAAGTCAAGACTTTAATCTGGTAGGTCTGTTTGCCAGTTTGGGAATTGGCGGCTTAGCGATCGCCTTTGCCGCTCAAAAAATCCTCGAACAGCTGCTCAGCACCATTGTGCTGTATCTAGATCGGCCCTTTGTCCCCGGCGAGTACATTCGGCTCTCGGATGGTCAGTTGGGACGGGTGGAATCCGTGGGCCTGCGCTCAACTAAAATTCGCACAGCGGCAAAAAGTACCCTGTTTATTTTGCCGAACTCGACCCTTCTGAATATGGAAATTGAGAACGTCAGTCGGGCCAAAAAGGTCATGGTGATGCTTTATCTGGAGTTTGGTCGTCGCCTCACGGATGAAGATGCCGCCCTCGTCAAACAAGTCATCACCCAAAGCACCAACTCGGTGTTTGGGGTTGATCCCGGCAGCACCAGCATCGTCTTTCCCCACACCAATGAAGACCACGGTCGCACCGACCAATATATGCGCCGGGCTCGCATTACCTTCTTTATTCTCGGTTCTAGTGAAAGCTCCCTCGAACTGCGTAAACGCCTGCTAGAGTTGGCCAATGATACGATCGCGACCAAGCTCGACAGCTATGGTATTCGCTTCACGATGCAAGAACCCACGGTCTATGTCGAGTCACCGGTCACGCTGTAAAACACAACACCGCCGAGAGCCCATACTGAAAAAAGCTGCCCTGAGATGGTCGCTGGGGTAGCCGGATGGACAGCCAGATGGGTAAAACAACAGGACTTACGCATTGACAAATTCAACAAAACCATAATTCAAGCGGTGCTACCCATCAGCGGCGATTGGAGGATGAACTGGCGAGCGACCTCTTGATAGAGGTGACGTTGTAGCCCATACCAATTGCCTAACTGCTGCTGC
>JBHJJI010000250.1:0-2328 GCA_050042805.1 Leptolyngbyaceae cyanobacterium | reverse complement strand
CGAGGGCCTTAAGATTCAGCCCCGTCAAGGCCCGCAGCAATCGTTCATCCCGTTTGACGCGCTCTAAATCCAGCATCTCAATACACCTTCACCACTACTGTAGGTATAGCCAATTTTTCTCTAATTCACAACAGGTCTATTGGGCGGGCGATCGCCCTCACTGCAGTTCTTCGGCCAATGCTTCCTGGTAGACCGCTTGCAGGTGCGGCGTCATGCTGTTGTCTTCAATGCCATAGCCGAGGCTGGTCCAAGTGCCTGAGAGCAGATACAGCACATCTTCCAGCTGACCCTGCCGTAACAGTTCAGGAATGTCGGCATTCCACGCGGCGGCATCACTCAGCCAGCGATAGACCACTTCATCTTGGTAGATCGGCTCAAAGCTATAGTTGGCCCACCACGAATACCACCGGGGCGGATCGGGGTGGTAGGCATCGGCTTTTTCGAGCCAGGTAGTGGTCAAAAACTGATAGCGGCCAGCCGCCGTAGTGCAGTCCCCCGTGTTGGGCCCCACCACAATGGTGACGCACTCGTCAGGGTGGTGGGTCAGGTCATTGACTAAGTCGCCGCCATACAGAGTGTGATAAGGCGCGGCAGTGTGCGATTCGGCGGCTGAGATGGTGCGCATTAGCGCCCGCACATAGGGATCACCCGCTTCCATCGCCAGGGGCACTGAGATGACGTCCGATTCGGGGGGCCACCAGCTGAGCGATCGCCCAAGTCTCAAAGGATTTTCGGCGGATATCAGCCAGGCCACGCCCAATAGCAGGAAAGCTGTCCACAAAATTGGGCCGCGATCACGATTGGCGATGCGAGGGGATGGGGTGACGGGGTGATCGTAGGGGGGCAGAGAATCCACGGAACTTAACACCAAGTTAGAGAGCGAGCACGAGGCTAGGAGCGGTCATCACTGAAATGTTGTATGGGTGCAGTACCTCGTTTGTCGTCCCTCGTGAACAAAGTTGAGGCCGGCGCAGTCAAATCGAACCTAAACAGTTTGGGCCGCTAAGTCGGTGACGCGCCCAGGGCAATTATTTTGTGCCCATCGTAGCTTAAGCACGGTGAATGGCAACTGATTGATGTGGACATCTTGAAGTGACCCAACGTTGACCGACTGGGTTGAAAGGTGGCGCTGACGGGACGATTGAGCTTCCAGAGCCGGTTTGCCGCATCGGCAGGTTAACCCTCAGCCCGAACGCCAGCCCCCACCTCGAGCTGACTTGAGAAACGCTGGCTCGAGAAACTTCGATAAGTTTTAATCCAGCGGCAATCGCAGTCACGACACCGACCTTTAAAATGCAAACAGCTTAATTTAGAAGCATTGTCAATGGCATTGGCGATGCGGTTGGCAATGGTCCGATGGTCAAGGTCTTCTAAATCATTGATCGACTATCCGTGCTATTGAGAAGGTTGAGAGTGGGTCACCACCGATTTCAGCCACGCGGATAGGTGAGCAATCGACCGTTTATCGCCATCGCTGGGCGATCGCCAACAACAACGAAACGAATGCTGGGGGAGAACTATGAGCACGTTGCATGTGTCACCGGAGTCGGTTACGTCGATGACCCAAGAGTCCGTCGAAGAGCTGGCCAAACGTCTAGAGCAAGATGCCTACGACAGTGCCTTTGAAGGTTTGAAAGACTGGCATTTGCTGAGGGCATTGGCCTTTCAACGGCCTGAGCTGGTGGAGAAGTACACCTATCTGCTCGACAACGAACCCTTTGATGAAGAGTGAGTAGCCTCAGTCGGCGATGACAGCGATCTCACCCTCAAAGCCCAGGCAGCGTGTGCTTTTGGGCATCGGTGGCGGCATTGCCGCCTATAAGGTCTGTGAAGTCGCCTCAACGCTCGCGAAACTCGGGGTTGAGGTGATTCCGGTGATGACGGCGCAGGCGCAGCGGTTTATCACGCCGCTGACGTTGGCCACACTTTGCCGGCATCCTGCAGCCACTGACTCAGAATTTTGGCAAGCGGGGCAGTCGCGGCCTCTCCACATTGAGCTGGGAGAAACGGCTGACCTGATTATTCTGGCGCCGTTGACCGCTAATACTTTGGGAAAATTAGCCCACGGTTTGGCGGACAATCTGCTGACCAATGTCGTGTTGGCCTCCACTTGCCCAGTGTTGCTGGTGCCCGCGATGAATACCGACATGTGGCAGCAGCAAAGCGTGCAGCGCAACTGGCAGCAAGTGCAAACTGATCCCCGCTATCACGCGATCGCGCCCGGAGCCGGGTTGCTGGCCTGCGATCGCGTTGGCCCCGGACGGATGGCCGAGCCGTCGGAAATTTTAGCCGTGGCCGATTCCTTATTGCTGACTCAGGGACAACGCG
>JBHJJI010000249.1:0-3260 GCA_050042805.1 Leptolyngbyaceae cyanobacterium | reverse complement strand
CACGGGTATGCGATCGCCGTTTTAGATCACGCCGATACCAATACCGAGAAATTTGAGCGGTTTCTCACCGGACTCGAAGGGCCGCCCGACCCCCAGTCATTGCTAAACCGCCCCAAGGATATTTCAGCGTTGCTGGATGCTTTGGAACAACAGGCTGAAACGCGATCGGAACTGCAGTGGCTCACGTTAGAGTCGGTCGGAGTGCTCGGCCATTCGCTGGGAGGCTACACCGTACTCGCTGCCGCGGGGGCCCAGCTGCAGCGCGATCAACTGACTGAAGTGTGTGGTGACACTGTCGCCGAGCAACCCCTGCTATATCTATCGATGCTGCTGCAATGTCGGTTTTTAGAATTGCCCGCAGCGGCTTCCTTAGCAGTTCAGGACGATCGCGTTCAGGCGGTAATGGCGATTAATCCCTTAACCAGCCATCTATTTGGTTCTGAGGGCATGGCAGCGTTGTCAGTACCGACGTTACTCGTCGCCGCTACCGATGATTACTTTGTCCCGGCCCTACCCGAACAGATCGAGCCCTTTGAGTCGATCGCCGCTGAAGACAAGTATCTCGTCGTAATTGAGAATGGGACTCACTTTACCACACTCGATTTGGGTGAACAGGTGCTGGCCACCCCGGACTTTTTGATTGGCCCTGAGCCGGCTTTGGCGCGCTCGGCACTACAAGCGATCACCCTGGTCTTTTTTGATCGTCATCTGAGTGAGCGCACCGATTACAGTGCCTTTCTCAACCAAGCCTATTTCAACCAGCTGGCATCAGATCCCTTTCAGTTCAGCATTGTGCAGCAATATCACGACCCTAACTTTTCGGGTCAAGCGGCAAGGCTCAACGCCCACAATTTCTGAAGGCTTCAGCATCGTGTTAGCGGCCAGCCGATGGCTCGGATTCATGGGTTTCTGAGCGGTGTCATCGGCCTGGTGAAAGCCCACCTGTATGCCCTTTTCCGGCCTTTTGTTCCGGACTGAGACCACACAAAATTTTTGCCCACATTTACAGAAACACCGTGATTATGACTTCATCAAACGCTCCAACCATCATTATTGGTGCCGGCTTTGCCGGACTGTTTACTGCCTTGCACCTGACTAACCAGGGCTATCCCCACCCGATTATTCTGATCGACCGCAACGATCGCTTTTGTTTCAAGCCGCAGCTGTACGACTATATGAGCGATGAGATACGGTCCTATCAAATCAATCCGGTATACGTCGGATTGCTGCAGGGTCGCGACATTACCTTCATCAAAGGTACGGTCACCTCGATTGATTTAGCCTCTCGTCAGGTTTATTTGGCCGATGGCAGCGCTCAAGCCTATGGCCATTTGGTGTTGACACCCGGCAGTGTTCCGGCATTCTTTGCTGAGGGCGCGGCTGAACATGCCTTGACCTTTCAGAGCAAAGCCGATGCTGATGCTTTAAAGCAGCAGCTCATGGCGCGATGTCGAGCCGCCGCAGTACACCCATCGCCCGAGGCGCGGCGATCGCTGCTAACGGTAGCTATTGTCGGGGGCGGCCCGGTCGGGGTCGAATTGGCCTTAACTCTAGGTGACTTAATGCCGCGATGGTACAAGGCTGCGGCTAGTGAAATCGCCCCCGAGATCACCACCCAGCCAGAAGACATTCGGATCGTGTTGCTCAATCGGAGTGACATTCTCAAAGGGGATGTAAACAGTAATCTCCGGGATACAGTCATGTCGGCTATGGAAGATCGGGTGATTCAACCGGAGCTGATATTAGGCGCTTCGGTGACCGCAGTGCATCCGGATGCAGTCGAATTTGGGCGTGAGGGCAATTCTGAGCGCTTAGTCGCAAATACGATTGTTTGGACCGCTGGCACCAAAGTCCATCCGCTGGTTCAAGCGCTGCTGGTGCCAGAGGGCCAACGGACAAAACGGGGCCATCTCCTGGTTAAGCCCACGCTGCAGCTGCTAGCGCATCCCGAGGTTTTCGCCGCCGGAGACTGCGCTGTTATTGAGTCGGATGAAGGCCATACTGACCCGCTCCCGGCCACTGCTCAGGTGGCTTATCAGCAAGGGGGGGCGAGCGCTCAATCCCTCATGGCCAGAGCAAAACAGCAGGACTCTCTGCCCGCTTCTAACGTCAGCCTGCGAGGAACGGTGATGAAGCTGGGCATGGGCACCGCAGTGGCAAATGTATTTGATCGCTACGAAATTGTCGGGACTGTCGGGCAGACCATTCGTCAGGCGATGTATTTAAGCCTGATGCCCACACCCGCCCACAACGTTAGAGCGACGTTGGATTGGATCAAAGATGATGTGTTTCAGGCCCAGGTGAGCGACTACGACGCGATTGATTACACCGCTGGCTACGAGGTCGACGAACTGCTTACCCTCGCCAGTGCAGTTACTCTGAGTGCCACTGCCGTATCGAAGGCCGAAACCGGATTGATCGCTGATCAATTGGAAGCGGTTGCCCTGAGGCAAGCACTGGCAGGTGCAACGAGCAAATATCCTGATAGTCCTCTGATGCACGCCTTATTTGGTCACCATGCAAAGCGTCAGCTAGTGCTGAAGCAGATCGATAGTCGTGATAAAACATGGAATCAAGTGCTAGCGAAAGCCCTTGCTGAGATTGATCAGGCGATCGCGATTTTGACTGAGAAAGCCACGCTGGAGGAACTGCATGACTACAAAGAACTGGTTTATGACTGTTGCGATCGCGTCGCGCGCGCTGCCGGGCGTAGCCCGTTAGACAAACAGCGGATTTCCCCAGCAGAAGCAGCCGTTCTCGCAACAATAAAAACAGCCCTCAAACTGCTGCCGGATTCGTGGAGCCCGCCGTTGATGTCGACGGCGAATCGCTAGTGGTGGACGGGCGATCGCTCAGGGGGCTGATACCAGTTCTCAGAGATCGGACTGCCGATGCCATCTTGGCAACGCCGGGGAGCTGAGGGGCCGGGGAGCCAGATCTGTAGCTTCGTTTCAGAGAATCGGTATGAAACATCCCCACCGTTGCAATTGCCGAAATGCGCCCAGTCGTACAGCCGGTGTAAACTGCCGTAGCCAATCCCTACGGCTGATAAAGCTGCGAAAGAGGTCAATAACGGGGACGTTGCTCTTAGACTAGAGGCGGGAAAGAGTCAGTGAGGCGGTTACGGGTTGGTTTTGCCAACTTGAGGAAAGTCCGGGCTCCCGAAAGACCAGACTTGCTGGGTAATGCCCAGTGCGGGTGACCGTGAGGAGAGTGCCACAGAAACATACCGCCGATGGGGCTTAGGCTCACAGGTAAGG
>JBHJJI010000248.1:0-9757 GCA_050042805.1 Leptolyngbyaceae cyanobacterium | reverse complement strand
GCTGAGCTGGGCAGGATGCAAAATGTCCACCAAGCCCAGCTGCTGTAGCCGTTCGGCCCGAATCCACTGTTCTTGCCGAGGGGTGACGCGGGGCACGATCAGCGCCGGTTTCTGGAAGGAAAGACTTACGCAGGTGGTGTTGTAACCGCCCATGGCCACCACCCGGCTAGCCTGTTTGATTAGCAGGGTCGGTTCCTCGAAGTAATCTAAAATTCGCAGCTGGGGATTGGTCGCCGCCCAACTGTGGAGCTGCTGTTGAATTTCGGGTGGCATGAACGGACCGGTCAACAAGACCCCAGTCATTTCTGCCGGAAAGGTCGCTTGGGCAAAAGCGGTCGCCAGGGCCACGCCATCTTGCCCCCCGCCCACGAGACACAACACCAGATTTTCTTGGGGCAAATTCAGGGACTCTAAGCTGGCGTGAGCCGTTGCGCGGGTATAGGGCAACCGAGAGCGCTGATCCAGATAGCCCAAGGGGTGCATCTTGGCGACGATGTCGGCAGGCAGGCCATATTCGGCACGCAGGTCGTAAATGGCCGGGTCGCCATAGATCCAAATGGCGTCGTAGTAGCGACGAATGGCAGCTTCGCTATCCGCCCGCTGCCAGTCGCGTTGCACGGCGGCGGGGGTATCGAGCACATCTCGCAACCCTAAAACACAGTGGATATGAGGCTGCGATTTCACATACTCTAAGGTTGTATCGAGTTCGCGCACTGCCCCCCGAGGCACGTTGTCGACAATTAGCACGTCGGGCTGAAAGTTTTTGACGGCGGTGCAGATGAGTTGCGATCGCAACTCAACCATTTCCTGTAAGACCAAACTCAATTGCCGGGACCGATACTGCCCATCGGCCCGTTTATAGAGGGCGGGCAGCGTTAAGTAATCGACGCCGGCCGGCGTCGGTCCGTCGCTGGCATCCCGCATGCCGCTAATCATCAAAATATCGGCATTAATATCGGATGATCCCAGAGCCTGGGCAATCAGCAGATTCCGCCGTTTATGACCGAGGCCCATGGTGTCGTGGGAATACAGCGCAATCCGCAAACGACGGCCTGCAGACACAACCCTGGGGAATATCCGGGGCGGTTGGGACACCAGCTTCAATCCCTCAGATTTCATTTTGGCGAACGGATGGGGGGGCAGCGTCGGCAGCTGTTGGTGAATTCGATTGAGTAAAAACAAGACCGTTTCTCCATCAGCTCAACAAGTTGATCCGTTGACAGCAACCCTGATGAAAATGCCTTCCAGTTCAGGACTGTCAACCGATTCCAGCCTTAACTATTCGTTAATATTGAGCAGGTCTGCCTTGCCGTCATGGGGAAAACAGCAGGTCTCTGCATTCACTAAGTTAAGGCTGGGTTAATTACTAAGGTGCCAAGCCTCCTTAAAGGCTCAGTGAAAGCCCAGTGAGAAAGTTCTTATGTGTCGATTTCTCCGGCTTAATCACCCTCGATGATGGGTTGAACGGGGTGCATAACCATTACTTAACCACCGCGATCGCCCGCTTACGACACGTCAATAGTTGCCCGCAACTATTCCTTTTTTATGTGCTCCGCACAATTCTGTTAAAGCGAGGCAAAGTCAGGCTTTCAGTCTTCACTAATCGAGGCTAAATCTCATTGCCTGCCACCCCTTTTCTGAATAATGGCTACTCAGGGTCCCCTTCCGAGGCGGTTCCAGCATTAAGGCTGCATAACCTTTTTTACTTTCCATTAACTTAAGAAGAAGAATCAATCACTTAAGGCGGGCGATCGAGTTCTCCCTTTCACGGTTAGCATTAGCGAGCCATGCCCTTTGGAGCCAGGAAGAAAGCTTTTATCAGCGAAAAATCTGCTCAGACCTTAGTCAATAAAGTCATTACGCTTGCCGGTTAGGCAGTCATGTCCACCAATGAGAGAAATCCCCCCCGCTGATTTTGGCGTTAGATATCGTCAGGACCTATGCAGTTGCATCCGATTTTGCCTCCCTCGCCATCCATTCCAAAGAAACTGGATGCAACTTCCCGCAGAATTAGGGAATGGCAGAAAACCATGCAGAAGTCCTAATATTTTTAGCCGTAGCTACTTTAGCAAGGGTGATAGGGAGCATCCCACTTTTGCAGATATACCAAAATACTGGACGGCGTCATAAGGGTTTCGGACTACTCTCATCGTGTTTTCACGAAAGTGGGATGCTCCCGGGTGATATGACCTTCAGTCGAATTTTGACCAACCTCTGCTCTGACAATCTCGCCGAAAGCCGGGATTTTTATGTCTCGCTACTGGGGTTTGAGGTGAACTATGACAGCGATTGGTATGTGCAGCTACGATGTCCCACCAATGCCGAACTCGAATTTGGCATCATTGCCCGCCATCACGAACTCGTGCCGCCCCAGTTTCAAACTGCGCCCACTGGCATGTACATCACCTTCGTTGTCCCCGATGTTGATGCCGTCTTTGCCAAGGCAAAGTCTCTGGGACTAGAGATCATCCAGGAACCCCGCAACGAGTTCTACGGCCAGCGGCGCTTTCTAACAACTGCCCCCAACGGCTGCCTGCTAGATATCTGCTCACCTTGGTCTGAGGCGGAAAAATAAAGGGACTTGCCTGTTGTTTAAGAGGACTCCAATTAATAACGTGTCCAAGAACCCGGTGTCTATGAAAAACCTGCTAGAGACTGTTGACCTGTCCCCAGAAACCGGGTTCTTCAGGCGATTTTTTTTGATTACTCTAAGGAAAATGCCGCCATCAAGCTCGGTCACGCCACTGTTCCAACCCATTGAGCAACAATTCGAGGCCAAACTCAAAATCATGGAGCCCGTCATAACGTCCCTCAATGACGTGATGGGTGAGCTGATTGAGGTAGGGGTACTGCTCAGGGGGAATCATCGCCACATAGTCCTTAGCCACAGTGGCATATTCCGCTGCCTCAAAGGGAAAGTTTAACGCCTGCAGGGTAAAGCCATAAATGTGGCTGTCGATCGCATTCCACACATGATCGGCCTGCTCAAAAGAAAAGCCTGCTGCGATCAAACAGCCCAGGGTGGCATCGACATAACGCAAGGTGGCGGGTCCCACATTCACCCGCGGCACGATTGCCAACGTCGCCCAAGGATGACGCAACAGCACGGTATGCGCCGCGATCGCCCGTTGCCGCATGGCGGTTTTCCAGTCGGTCTCTCGGCGGGGCAGCGCGATCTCACCCACTACCAGATCGACCAGGCCATCCAAAATATCTTCTTTATTAGCAACGTGGTTGTATAACGACATCGCCTTGACCCCTAACTTTTGGGCCAGCTTCCGCATCGACAGGGCGGCGAGGCCTGAGGCATCCGCCAGTTGCAGCGCCGTTTGCAATATCCGCTCCCGACTTAAGGGCAGCTGAGGGATGGGGTCTGAAAGCGTAGTCTGAGCCATCTCAATCTTTCTTCATTAGTGAACAAGCCTGACGGCAAGGGATTGTGCGATCGCGTCGCTTTCTATCTCAACAAGCTTACGCCGCAAGTTAAACTTACAGTGTAAGTCAAGGTGATCGCAAGTCCGTTTTGGTCTCTGCCCGCCTTGGCGTCATTGGAGAAGTCCTATGCAAACTGTAAGTCCCCACCCGGCTGCGTCCGAGGTTGCCTCCATGCGAGCGATCGTTCAAACCGAATACGGTTCACCCGATGTGTTGCAGCTCAAGGAGGTTGATCGCCCCGTTCCACAAGCCCATGAAGTGTTGAGCAAGGTTCAGGCCTCCTCTGTCCATGCTGGGATTTGGCATCTGATGCGGGGGACGCCGTTCTTGATTCGTCTCATCTTTGGGGGGCTGCGCAAGCCCAAAATTCAAATTCTGGGCAATGACGTGGCTGGACGAGTCGAAGTCGTGGGCCAGGATATGACTGAGTTTCAGCCGGGGGATGAGGTGTTTGGCGATCTCTCTGAATGCGGTTTTGGCGCGTTTGCCGAATACGTCTGTGCGCCCGCCACGGCGTTGGCTTTGAAGCCCAAGCCCCTGACCTTTGTGGAAGCCGCCGCCGTGCCCACCTCGGCCCTGGCCGCCCTACAAGCCCTGCGAGATGTGGGCCAGCTGCAGCCGGGACAACAGGTGTTAGTCAATGGGGCAGCCGGGGGTGTGGGCTCCTTTGCGATCCAACTGGCGAAGGAGCTGGGCGCTGAGGTGACGGGAGTTTGCCACACGAACAAGGTAGCAATGGTGCGATCGCTCGGGGCTGATCAGGTGATTGACTACACCCAAACCGACATTACCCAGACGGAACAGCGGTATGACCTGATTATTGATACCGCCGCCTATCGCTCCGTGCTTGACTGGCTGCCGACGTTGACGCCCCAGGGCACCTATGTGCTGGTCGGCGGTGCGACGCCGCGATTTTTTCAAGCGATGCTGCTCGGGCCGATGCTTACCCAGATCACGGGCAAGTCGGTGAAGTGTCTGTCTTCAACCGTCCAGCAGGATGACTTGGTGACTCTCAAGGAACTGCTTGAAGCGGGCCAGCTTGTCCCTCATCTCGATCGCACCTATCCCCTTGCCGAAGTCCCAGCGGCGATTCGCTATCTAGAACAGCGTCAAGTGCAGGGCAAAGTGGCCATTCAGATCGGCTAGTCGGCTTTCAAGCTGGAATAGAACTGAATTTGAGGTTGTATACTCCAGCCAACTTTAATCATGGGGCAGCAAAAGTAACCGCGTGAGCATTTCCATATCATCCGTTTGCACCGAGGACGAAGAACAGTTTCTAGCAGCTGTCATCCGGAGCCGCAGCCTGTTTGCAGACTGGGTAGCGCCCCCATCCACGCCTGAGAAATTTGCTGAGCATCTCACCAAGTACTCAGCAGACAACAATTTCAGCTATTTAGCCAGAGCCGAGGATGGCTCGCTCATTGGGTGTATCAACGTTAACGAAATTGTTCGCGGAGCCTTTCAGTCGGCGTTCCTCGGCTACTATGCGTTTGCCCCCAACCACGGTAAGGGGCTAATGAAGTCAGCAATGACTTCGGTCATTGCTCTTGCTTTTGGCAACCTCGCACTGCATCGGTTAGAAGCCAACATTCAGCCGAGTAACATCGCATCGATTGCTTTAGTCAAATCGCTCGGCTTCCGGCTGGAAGGCTATTCTCCCCGCTATCTCAAAATCGCTGGCGCCTGGCAAGATCATGAGCGCTATGCCATCACCGCCGAAGAATGGTTGGCTTGATTTCAATGCTAATGAAACGCTTGCAGGCTTATGTCGCCAAACAGTTAGGGCATCCCGCTGGTGGGGCTGGACGGCTGCTGCTGCGATTCCTCAATCGCGAGAATGCCACGATGAATCAGCTGGCATTAACAATGCTGGCGATCCAGCCGCAACAGCATATTTTAGAAATTGGCTTTGGCGGTGGCGACCTGATTGAGCGACTGCGGCAAACGGAGCGATCGCTGCACATCACGGGGATTGATCCCGCCCCGGCATCCCTGGCGGTCGGGCAAAATCGCTTTAAGTCGGCGATCGCCAGTGGTCAGCTCAGCCTGTATGCTGCCGTTGCCGAAGCAATCCCGTTGCCGGATCAGGCCGTTGACGCGATCGTCACCGTCAACACGGTGTATTTTTGGCCAGCGGTTGAGACCGGTTTGCAGGAATGTCATCGCTGCTTAAAACCAGGAGGCAAACTCACGATCGCCTATACCAATAAAGCCTTTCTAGAAGCGCGGGGCTTCACCCAACATGGGTTCCGAGCCTATGATGTCGCTGAGATGGAAACGGCCCTGAAAACCGCTGGCTTTATCGAAATTCAGACCAGCTCCGACGAAAGCAATAGTAATGGGCAATTTTTCTGCACCTCTGGCGTTGCTGCACCCGCCCCGAATCGGGATAATTTCTCCTCACAATTATCCAGGTAAAATTGTGGGCGAGATTCATCGACGATCGACGTCACACCAAAGGCTTTTGGTCACTTCTCCCCACCGGCTCGCGAAGGAACCCTCATGCTCATCAACGAAAACGTCAACTCAGCCCTGCAACAGCCTTGGACGTCCATTTATGCCAAGTTTTTGGCGTTGGTGCTACTTTACGGAGCCACGGTTCACATCGGCAACATTGCTGGGCTGACGGGTACCCCCTGGCTCTCCACACCGCTCCTGTGGCGGGGGCTGGATATTACTCTCCTGATCTTTGATGTCGTTACGGCAGTGGGTTTATGGCGCGGGCTGGGCTGGTCAGTCTGGTCAGTGTTTGGGGGAATTACGCTGCTGCAGGTGGTGCCCTACACAATGCTGCGATCTCAGTTCATCCTCAAGCCTGAAGATGCTCAAATCTTGAATGGACTCTTGGGCACTGAGGGGGCGCTCCTGGCCATTTTTGCCCTGTTGCTGTGGCTCAAGAAGTAAACAGACTGATCTTGAAAACCGGCTTTATCTCAATTCTCAGCGATCGGCTTCCCCATGCAAGCTAGAAAACGCAGGGGAGCCCAGGGACAGGAGGGCAGATCTTTAGTTTTTTTAGAGGGTCGGTATGATCGCGAGCCGCAGTTTGATCAGGTCTCCTCGGATGACTGAAGTCAGCAACTGACAGGCTTTTCCATTCTGACTTCCGACCTCTGCATTCCGACTTCTGCGATATCTGCCGAACAGTCCCTGGCACATCGGACGATGCTCACGTCCCCTCAGCAGTTGCCACTGTCAGCTCTGTTTGAACCTGGAGCTGTCGGGCTGCCAGTAGCTTAATGAACTGATCTGTCGGCAAGATTTGCTCAACCGCATGGACGCCGGGACGCTGTAGCTGTCCGGTGAGCAAGAGTTGCGCCAGACTGCCCGCACCAACCCCGACTGCTCTCGTGGTACTCGGATGCTGAAAGTAGCTGATGTGATGAGCGACTTGGCCCGACATTTGCCCTCTGACGTCACACCGAATCGCCACCCCGGTGCCGCTGAAGCGATCGCTAATGCCAGTCATGAAATGACTGACTCGGGCCAAAAACTCAACAGTTTTGGGGCTGCGCAGCACCCTGGACGGGAGGCCATGGGCCATTGCCCAAGTTGCATAGTTATAAAAATCAGGCACCACCCCAAATTTCGTCACGACACTGTTTAAGGCAAACGTCTCCGGTAGCGTGATGCCCTCGGGCATGTCATACCAATAAACTGCGGCCTGACCATAGGGCGACGGAAAGGTCAAATGCTCGCGTGCGGTATACGGTTTAACCCATTGCCAGGTGCCCTGCACCCACGCTTTGAAAGCATGCTGTAGCCCAATAAACGTGGTGCGCATGACGGTGACGCCGGCCCCCCCCGAACCACCCACCACATAGCTCAGCTGCACTGAGTCAGCTTGATCAAGCGCCTCAATACCCTGACGCGCCAGGCTGTTAGAAATGCCAGGAAAGACGCCCGTGTTGATCACAGCGGTGACGCCAGCGGCGGCAGCTTGGGCTCTAAGCGCTAAAACTTTTTGCGTAAAGGTGCGTTCGTCGCTGACGTCGAGGTAGTTCACTCCCTGTTGAATGCAGGTTTGCAACACTCGCCCATCCCGATAATGAAAAGGCCCAGCCGTATGCACAACCAGATCAGCGGCGGCGATCGCCTCAGTGACTTCAGTTTGATTTGCTAGATCCAACCATTGAAACTGTACGGTCTGGCCCAACCGCTGGCAAGCCGCCGTGCCGGATTGAGCGCTGCGTCCGGTGACCGTGACGGTGGCCTCAGTATGAGCCAAAATATCACGGGCAATCTGGCTGCCAATTCGGCCACAGCCGCCGATTATCAGCACTCGTTTCATCGCCGCCCCTCATCCCTCATCTTGTTAACACCCTGAAATCTGCGCCCTCGAACAATTGATCCCACCCTCTCATATCACCTCCTTGTTTCCGGTTCGTTAGCCAGAGTAAGCCGGGCAATCAAGGAGTTCCCCATCTGCCGATGGAGAACTCATCTGCATCGGCAATAGCATGGTCACGGTTCTCCAAAATGCTGCACTGGCTGGCAGCAATGTAGCAAGCCGCAGTTTGATCAGGTCACTCCCAATGCCTGAAATCCTTACTTGATAGGCTTTTCAATTCTGACTTCCGACTTCTTCATTCCGCATTCCGCTATAGCATGGCACTGGCTAGAGGAGTGAACTGACCCCGCCAAAATAGTCCTTTTGGGAAACGGCAGATGGCCAGTTAAGTAAGGCTTGGTTGAAAATCTATTTCCCTCTTTTAGGCGAGCCGATCCAGTCGCTTTGACTAGCGGCCATACATCCTTGCGGATGACGGTTATAAAAAAACGCCGATGAGATGAGTTTGACTCACTTCATCGGCGAATAGATCGGCTCACATCGTTGAAGGCAAGATCCCTATACGCAGGGACAGCGATCGTCATCCTCGAAACTGGTCAGAGGCCCTGATTCGGATACTGGATGGCGTCTCCAGCAGGTTTAGATCGAACCGACCGGTACTAACTGGAGGAAGTCGAGGCGAGCGTGCTCATCAGCATCCTCAAAGGCATTCACCGTGAGGACATCACCGGGAGAGAGCGTCACGCCAAAGGAGACCGTTTCAGTAATGAAAGTCTGGGCGTTAGCAACATTGCTTCCCAAACTCTGATCCAACAGCAGCTCTCCGACCTGAGCGTCATTGACAAAAATGGTGAACGAAGCTGTACCGTCGCTTTCGTCGTAGGTACCCAGAACAATGTCATAGTCGGAGGTGCCCGTAAGCTCATCCAGGTTAAAGACGGCGCTGCCGCTTTCCCCGCTAGCTCCCTTCACAAAGCTGAGCACCTGCCCTCCAGAGGCGACACCGATATCTTCGACCCCGCCGATATAATCGCCCAACAGGGTATCGGCAGCTTCTGCCTCAAAAGTGACGGTCTCAGGGATGATCTCATCATCAATGATGGTTACCGTCGCTTCATTCGCGGCCCCCAACACCACATCAGCGTCACCGGAGGTAATGGCATCGAGAGTAACGACCACGGTCTCATCGCCTTCACCCTCACCATCTTCAAGCACCGGTACGGCGATGGCCGCAGTGGTTTGACCGGCGACAATCGTCACCGTGCCACTCAAGGCACTGTAGTCGCTATCCGCCGTGGCCGTGCCGCTGACGCTGTAGCTAATGACCGTATCCTGACTCGCGATGGCCTCTAAACTCACGGTGAACTCGCCAGCGTTTGTCGGTTCCCCACCGTCTTGGCTGGCAAGAATGCTCACCGTATTCGCGACTTCATCATCTTCAATGAGAATGCTAGCTTGGCTAGCATCCCCGAGAGTCGCGTCACCGCTGGCCCCCGTTAGGGTGACAATAACCGTCTCATCGCCTTCAATCTCATTGTCCGGCAATACCGGCACGGTAATGATGGCCGAGGTGGCTCCGGCGGCAATCGTCACCGTGCCGCTCAAAGCACTGTAGTCACTATCCGCCGTGGCCGTGCCGCCCACACTGTAGGTGACCTCAGTGTCACTGGTCACCGCTGCACTCAGGCTGACGATGAACTGACCCGAGACGTCCCCCGCTTCTAAAGCATTGGCGTCAGCAGCGATAGAAACCGTGTTGGCTGGGGTCACGTCACCATTAATCTGAACAATTTCGATCGCATTGATAAGAGGGTTGTCCACATCGTGCAAGAACTCGATGTCGAGCGAGTCGTCATTCACCGTCAGCGTCTGCGTTAGCATCGCCGCGACCTGATGGCCGTAAGTCTCACTGAGGTCAATATCGGTGAAATATTCGGTGCCTTCGATTTCGATGTCAAAGATCCGCTCATCGGCTTCACTGGTGCCGTCAAAGCCATTGCGCACAAACAGGTTGACCTCATAGGTCGCCCC
>JBHJJI010000247.1:0-4888 GCA_050042805.1 Leptolyngbyaceae cyanobacterium | reverse complement strand
GATTGAGGCTGGAGGCAGTATTCCCCTCAACCAGCTCCGCCATCAAACTAACTCGATGTTGCCAGCACAATGCTTGACCTCAGTAGGGGTTAAAAACATCGTAGAGACGAGCATTGGTTCATTGGGTTCTGGATTCAAGGGCCTCTAATTTGAGAGCAGTGGCTTGCCTTGAGGCTTCCCGCAAACCGCCTATTGGGAAACGGTTGCCGATTCCTGGTCAATCCATCAGGTGCGGTTCCTCATCGCTATCGCCCAGACGGTCACCCACCAGTGCAGAGGTGCGATCTGCCAACCCGTTCAGCTGCAGCAATGATGGAGGCTCCGCTCTGATGCTCACCGGTTGCCCTAGATCGCTTTAATCATTGAGGTCCTGAGTATCATTCTGATGCTGAGTTCAGTACCCAAGAGTTAGCTGCCTTGTCTTGGTGGAATTGGCAGATAGCTTTGAGAGTCAACTTCTTGAACCTTGATGTGAGCGCCGTTTCTTGACTGAATCAGCGCTCGCCCCGGAGAAGACTGAAGTAGTGAAATAGCCATCGCTGATGTCCACCACTCTGGTTTTACACCGTCCGGTTTACACCGCTTAGTCGAGTCACTTAGGAACCTATCCATGCAATTGCCTTCCGTCTCCTGCCTTGCGATCGCCCTCGTTGCCGGTACGCTGTCACCCGCGATCGCCGCGCCCCTAGCAGAACTTTCCCTCGGGGATACGCCGCTACAAAATCAAACCCTCTCGGCGGGCGCAGTGCAGGTCGTCATCACCGACTATGAGCCCAACAATTTTGCCACCGATGATCTGGGTCAGCTGAGCTATGAGATCTACGTCAACGACGAGCTGAAAGCTAGCCACAGTGATGAAGTGGACTTTATGTTTGCCGACTTTAGCCTCCAAAATCTCGATCCGGATGGCCTGCCCGAAGTTATTTTTCATCGCTATACCGGCGGGGCTCACTGCTGCAGCATTTATCGCCTGTACTCTTGGCAGGGCGATCGCCTGCACCGCACCCAAACGTATCCTCTTGATGCGAGTGCTGGCGGTTCCTTTGAAGACCTCGATAAAGATGGCTATAGCGAACTGGTGGGCGCCGATGGCCGTTTTCTCTACGCCTTTGGCAGCTATGCCAGCTCTTGGCCACCCACGCTGGTGCTCTCGTTTCGGGGTGGCACGCTGATTGATGTCAGTCAGCAGTTTAGCGACATGATGCGAGCCAACGCTGTCAACATGTACCAGAGCACTTACACCTCACCCAAACAGGCGCCCATGCTAGGTGCGAACAGCATCCTCGCCGGTTACGTTGCCCAAAAAATCATGCTCGGAGAATATGAGTCGGGCTGGGACTATATGCTGGCCCATTACGACCCCACCGATACTTGGGGCCTTGAGCATTACAACACTGCCGGTGAGGTTGCAGAAACCTTTGCAGACTTTCCGGCTGCGCTGGAGGCCTTCTTAATTGAGCTGGAATATCTCACTGTCAACGGCACGCCCAACCCCCATCTCGATCTCAGCCGTAGCATGGTTGAGCAGGAGTCTCTGCTGTAAGCAAGGCGTTCCTAAATAACGGACAAATCGCTGAAGTTTGGCAGTCCCAATCGCTGACCGCCGACGATGATACAACAGCTCTCAAGTTTCTTGAACGGCAGTGGGGGCAGTCTTCCTAGAGCGCAGGGGGATTAGCCGCGTCAATCTGGCGGACTGCGGTCAGCGCCGAATAGCTAACCCCCGCCGTGCCCTCGCCAGGATGGGTACAGTCGCCCACCAGCCACAGGTTAGGCAGCGGCGTCCGGTTGGCAAAGCCGAAGGGGCCAAAAGTGCTGACACGCATGCCCAAGCCCCCGACCGCGCCGCGATCTCGCCCTGTAAAGCGTTCAAAGGTGCGCGGTGTGCCCGCTTCGCAATGAATGATATGTTCGGGTCTGAGGTCAAAAAACTCTCCCAGCTTGGCGATCGCCGTCTCGGTGTAATGTTGCTTGCGGCGATCGTAATCGTCCTGCTGCCACGCATTGAGATCGGTAAACGAAGAGGCAATTACGGTCGCCTTACCCTCAGGAGCGCGACCATCGCCGGGGCGGCTGACCGACACAAAGAGAGAATTATTTTCACCGATGGGGCCGTCATAGTCATAGAGAAACTGCAGATGGGGCGGACAATCGGCGGGAATCGCCGCCTGATCTACCCCCAAATACACCACAAACGCGCCGGAGGAATCGGTAAGTTTCTCAACACGGTGGCGATAGCCCTTGGGCGCATCGTCGCCCAACAGCGTGACCAAATTTTGCACCGTGACATTGCCTACCACAATATCGGCAGGCTGCGTCCGGATGTCACCCGTTTTTTGATCGCGCACGGTGACGCCAGTGACCCGGCCTTGGGATGACTGCACCTGTTCTACCGTGTGGCGCATCAGCAACTTGCCACCATCACGCTCTAGTGCGGCCACCAAGCGATCGCTCAGCACTTGCATACTGCCTTCCAGATGAAACAGCCCCTGAGGCGCTTGCGAAACTCCCAGAGCCGTGGCCGCATATAGCAGCGCCGTCTCGTCGGCCCCCACCTGGGAATACAGTTTAAGCTGCAGATCGAGAAAGGTTTTGAGGCGGCGATCGCCCTGCAATCCGAAGACGCGGAGGAGCTGCCCCACCGTGGAAAAGGTGAAGGGTGCGGTCATCAGCGTGTCGGGTCGCACTGCTGCCACCCGCTGCCACAGCTCCCAAGGCGTGCGGGGAGGCAGCACTGGCTCGCGTCCCTGAAAGCGCCAACTGGCTTGAAATAGCGTGGCTAACAGCTGCCAAAACCGATCACTGCCAGGAAACTGGCGCTGCCGCTCAGCCTGCCAGGCAACCGGATCGCGCCAGACCGAAATCGGGGTAGTTTCGCCTGGCAAATAAACCGCACAAGCCGGATCACAGTGGGTTGCCGCCGGTAGGGGGATGTCGAGTTCGGCAAAGATTTGCTGGTGCACACCGCCTGGCTCCAAGCCAGCCACCTGCGTCGCGCCCACATCAAAGGTGAAGCCCCGTCGCTTAAACGTTGAGGCACAGCCGCCGGGCACATAGGCTTGATCAAATACGGTGACGTCGTAACCGCGCCGGGCCAGCAAGGCCGCTGCTGTCAGTCCGCCGATGCCAGCCCCGATCACAACGACTCGCTGATTTGTGGAATGCCCGACAGCCATGAAGTTTACATTTTGTTACGTCTGTCCATAGTTTAACGGCAAGCCGGTTTCTCTGGCCGCTGATGCGAGGACATAGCAGAGACCGGTGATCGTCTGCCCCTGGTCTCTTTTAGCCGCCACTGATTTTTTAGACCCTCAACTATAGGCCACGCCGCCGCCAGACTTGTTGGTAACAGCGATGCATCACGGCGCGTCCTCCCATTGAGCCAGATCAGGTTTACCCACCCTCAAGTCAGGGGTAGCTCCATTTGAATGTTGCAGCGTTCGTAGGGTGAGGGCTGGCCGACGACCTTGCGAAACCCCAGCTTTTGATACAGGCGGATAGCCGGTTCTAAAACGGTATTACTTTCCAAAAAGAGCGTTTTTGCCCCTAGCTCGCGAGCTTTGGCGATCGCGGCTTGCCCGAGGCGAGAACCGATGCCTTTACCTCTGGCCGTTTCTGCTACCGCCATTTTGACCAGTTCATAAGTCTCCGCATCCAGTCGTATCAGCGCACAGGTACCCACCACTTCGCCATCCTGTAGCGCCATATAAATGTGTCCGCCCGGGTTCAAAATCTTGTCGTCTGGATGTTCTAGCGATTGGTGATCGGCGGCTTCGATTTGAAAGTGTTGTTCGATCCACGCGTAGTTCAACCGTTTGAAGTCGTCGTGAAAGGCGGGCTGGTAGTCAACAATTTCCACGGTCTCCTGCACCCGTGATTTGTGAACGGCGCGCACCCGCTCAAAAAAGCTGGTTTGCTCTAACAAGAATTCAACCTCTGCGATCGCGTTCCACAAATCGTGCTGAGCTTCTGCCAGCAGGTCTTCCACTGCCTGTGTCACATCGGTGCACTGCTTTTCGAGGTTTGGCACCAGTTGCTGACCCATGTCAGACAGACTCACGATGTTGACCCGCGCATCCTGACTGTCTTTTGCTGTTACAACCAGCCCACGACGACTCATCTCCTTCACCATTTGGCTGACCGAGGGATGAGACTGCCCGATGGTTTGAGCAATCTCTGTGACAGTCGCACTACCCCGCTGCATCAGCACATAGATCACCGGAAACCACTTGGGCTCTAGCGCCACATTGTAAAGCGCATAGATTTTCGCCCCATCTTCTGTCAGGCCTTCGCTTAACCGTCGGAGACGGCTACCCAGAGCAACTTTGCCAGCCTCAGAATAAAAGCTCATAAATTACAGAATCAATTACGTAGTTAATTACATATTGTTCAAAACATTTAAATTTGCGTCAAGACGTATCGCCATGCATCAACCATGCATCAATTGGCAAGGGCTATGACTGACAGGCTGTGGGCACTGCTCACCCTACTCAAATTGTCCAACCGTGCTTAACCTAGCTTCAGATCAGCTCTCGTATGTCGCCCCAATTCCACCTCTGCGTCAAGAACCGCGCGAAGAGCTTCGATAAACTCGTGCTTGCAAGCTGGATCAGCACTGCCTCCGTCATTTAATAAGCTCATGTCACTGATTTCCTCGGCTATTAGCCGCTCGGGCAGATGCTCCCATCTACGCAGCAAGTACTCATATGCGGCTAAATAAGCTTGTTCAACAGTAATTTTGTCAGGATCAGTAGATCACAAAGGCTGAAGGAAACGGGGTAGGTTCAAGGCAGAATTCAGGATATTGCCATGCTCCTATCCCCGTCTTCATTATCGGCTGAACCCACTCTGACCGATGAGCAAACCTTGACCGCAGCGGTCGATACCC
>JBHJJI010000246.1:0-23191 GCA_050042805.1 Leptolyngbyaceae cyanobacterium | reverse complement strand
GACCTTTCGTATGACCAGGCACAGGAATGATTTTGACGTCGGCGTCTAGTTCCGTCGGATCAGCGCCTTCGAGCACAATTTCGACGGCGGCGGTGCCTGCAGTCACGTCATCGCGGTGCAGTAGGCGATCGCAGCCAAAGCGATCGTGAAACTGCTGATGCTCGGCCACGTCATCGCGGTGGGTGAGATACAGATACCGCACACCGCCGAGCGCTGCTAATCGCTTCACCAGGGGAGCGGCAAAGCGAGGCGAGTCGATCAGGATGTTGCCTTCAGGCCGCTGAATGAAGTAGCTGGCCGCTCCGTAGGATTTTTCGGAATGGTAGCCGCAGTGGTAAACGTTGTCGGCAATGGGGATGAGAAAGCTGGCCTGAGCAGCCTTCATATCGGCGGGCGGCGCGACCGTGCCAATGGAAGCAGTGGGGCAGGAAAGCACCGCTTGCAGGGCGGCAAGGCGATCTGCCTCGGTCTGGGGCTGATGGTAGACAGCGGATTGGCCATCTTCGCGGGTGAAGATATCGGGGGCCATCCAACGGCAGGTATCGCAATCGATGCAGGAGCTGTCGACATAAATGTCGCCATCGACATTTTGGGGGCGGCGATCTTTGAGGTGAGCCATGAGCTTGAGTGAGGGCAATAGTTCGAGTCTAGCGCTGGAGGCAGGCGATCGTCCTTAGGGCAGTCCATTGCCAACAGAGGCTAACGTGAACAGTACAACACCTGATCCTTGGTTTGTGGGAACAACAATGATGGCTCAACCCTCACCCCGTTGTCTCAACCCAAAAAATTTGAAGCGTTTTGTGCTATAGAGAAGTACACAACGTAAGAAGGCAAGAGTACAAAGGGTAACTACGCCCACGAGGAAGTGCAGACAACTCGAAAACCGGTATCTTTGTGGCAGTAGGTGCGCCGATTGAGATCACGGCATGCAGAACGGCAATACTCCGGACTGTAGCTCCAGGAGCCGCCGCGTACGATGCGACTAAGCGTGGTTGTGCCTTCTGCCCAAGCAGATCCATCTGTTGGGGCCCCTTGATAGTTTGCATGCCAAACGTCCTGACACCATTCCCATACGTTGCCATGTAAGTCGTACAGGCCAAACCCATTAGCCGGAAAGCTGCCGACATCTGTGGTTTGCTTCCGATATTCGCCCTTTACGCCAGTGCCATAGGTGTAGTTGCCGTCGTAATTGGCCTGGTCGGTCGTAATCGTTTCCCCAAAATAAAAGGGTGTTTGAGTGCGGGCACGACAGGCATATTCCCACTCGGCCTCGCTAGGCAAGCGGTAAAGTCTCTGGGTAGAGCGAGATAGCCGATCGCAAAACTCCACCGCCTCATACCAATTCACCTGCTCAACCGGGCGACGGTGTCCTTTGAAGTGAGACGGAAACGGATTCAAATCTAGATTAATTTTGGGCAAGGCCACAACTTCGCTCCACTCAGCCTGTGTCACCGGATACTTGCCCATCGCCAAGGCCGGAACGGTGACTGAATGGATAGGTTCCTCGTCTGCATCGCGCTCTGCCTCACTTGCCAGTGAGCCCATCCAAAAACGACCGGCTGGGACATCAACCATTTCCAAATAAACGCCGTTGCCCAGATGTTCTTTCCATTCTGACGGCTGAGCATCCTTCACACTCGGCTCCGATTTCTGTGTCGTCGATACGGGTTGCTCCGTAGGCACGAAGTCGGGCACCTCTACGCCAAACATATCTCTCACTGCTGTGGCCACTTCCGTCAACCCGCAACCAATCGGGCTTTCGGCCCACTGCAACAGCTCCCCCACCCGATACGACTGGGCAGCACTGCTAGCTGATACGTTCCCTGCGGGAAGATTGAGGGCAAAAAGCAAACCTTCAAACTGTGCTGGAGGCAGGTCTGCCAGTAGGTGAAAGAGTTGATATCGTCGGGCGAGATCGCTCATGAATGGGGTGAGTCGCGAATAATTCTTTCTCAATATATCCGGTGTCCACCTAGGGAGACCGATATCGGTAATCGCAGGCGATCGCACTTGTAGAAAGGTTGCTGCGGGGGGCGATCGCGTGAAATAAAGCAACGCTTTTGCGGGGCGACTCACACTGCATGCGTAAATAGAAGTAGCCGACTACCATCAATTTTTTTCGCTTTGCTCAAGGTGCAGCTATCCAAATTCATGAGTTTGCTGACTAAACCGCTCCCTCAGCGCCAGCGGTTCTCGGGGTGTGCGAAATTGCCGCCCCCAAACTGTATTGAAACTAATAGCCCTGTCACAAATTGCCCATTATGTTCAAGCTCAAAAACCTACAATTAGGCCAAAAATTTACGCTATTGCTCGTGCTGGTTTTTCTCGGCGGCGTGCTGGCTAGTGGTGTGGCGCTATCATCGGTGCTCAACCGCAGCACCCAGGGGCAGCTCACCACCAAGGCGTTGATGATGATGGAAACCATGAACGCCATCCGCACCTATACCAACGACCACGTGCAGCCCGAAATCGCCGATCGCCTCGAAACAGAATTTTTGCCCGAGAGCGTACCGGCTTATTCAGCGCGTGAAGTGTTTGAAACCTTCCGGCTCAACCCGGTGTATAGCGACTTCTTTTACAAAGAAGCGACGCTGAACCCGACGAATCTGCGCGATAAAGCCGATGATTTTGAAGCGGAGCTGGTCGGTCAGTTTCGGCAAAATCCGGATAATGCCTCTGAAGTGAGCGGCTTTCGCCGGACGCCCGCCGGTAAGTTGTATTACATTGCACGCCCTATTCAAATCACCAATGCCAGCTGTTTAGAATGCCATAGCACCCCCGCTGCCGCCCCCGCCAGCATGATTGAGCGCTACGGCTCGGCGAACGGCTTCGATTGGGAGCTAAATGAAATCGTCGGGGCGCAAATGATTTCCGTCCCGGCAGCAAAAGTAGTGCAGGGAGCCCGCCAATCGCTGGTGTTGATTTTGGGCATCTTTATCATCGCCTTTGCGATCGCCACGATTTTGGTGAACCTCTGGCTCAAGCGCTTTGTGGTGAAGCCTTTGAACCGTATGGCCCAGGTGGCTGAAGCGGTCAGCATGGGCGACACCGCCGCCGAATTTACCCAAGACTCTAAAGACGAGGTGGGCAAACTCTCGGATGCCTTTAACCGCATGCGTCTCAGTCTGCAAATGGCGATGCAGCGGTTAGAGCGCTACCGCGAAGGGCGGCGCAGCTCTACCAACGACCTATCACAGTAACGGCTGCAGTAATTCCTGAGTCTGATCGGGCTCAGGAATTGCAGAATGCGGAATGCGGAATATCGCCAAGAACCGCGTCACTTGACTCACGACGGCTCACCGTAACTGCTGTTGAAATTCCTCAGCCTTGCTCGGGTTAGGGATTTCGGCTGCGAGCTGGGCCACGAGTTCCTGCGGCGCTAAATTGGGGTAATCCGCCAAGATATCTTCGAGCAGCATATCGCCCATAGGACCCACACACCGCTTGAGGGCCTGCCGACAGCGATTCACAAATTCAGAGTTCACTTCGGGCGGTGCTGCCGATGACTGACTGGCCCCACTGGGATTAGTCACCTGGCTGGCTGCCGACGTTCTGGCGGCTGACGTGCGGCTGAGTGGTTGAGCGGCACTCTGCGCCCCCGACTGGCCGATCGACTGCAGGCCACTGGGCGACTGAGACATCACCGAAGACCGCGGCACTTGAACGCTGCTGACAAATTGACTGGCCTGCTGACCATCGGAGAGCTGGGCAGCAAGAATATCGACCAGCTCTTGGGGGCTAGCGTTGGGATATTGATCCAAAATATCTTCGATCAACAGCGTGGCCATCGGGCCAATACAGCGCGTCAGGGCTTGCCGACATTCATCGACAAAGGCTTCTTCTTGCAAGATTGCCCCCGCGCCCGCCTGCAGCGGCGCATTAAACACAGGCGCGGCATTCGGATCGGGCGAGAGATCGATGCGGGTAGTCGTCATCATCGATTGCGGCAGCGGCGAACTGACCTCATCGCTATCGAGTAATGGTGTGATGGCTTCTAACACCTCGCGCGCCGACTGATAGCGTTCCTGAGGTTGGCGATGAATCAGCTGCTGCAACACGGCGGTGAACGAATAGGTCAGATCAACATGCTGTCGCCATTGCCAATCTAAGGTGTTGCGATTCATCAGTTCGCGCGGATACCGGCCGGTCAGAAGGACGATCGCGGTCACCCCGAGGGCATACAAATCACTGCAGGGAAAGCACTGCCCCAGCTGAATCTGTTCAGGCGGGGAGTAGCCAAACTTGCCGACCACGGTGGCCGATTTCGGCACGTCTTCTTCCTCTAAATCGCCGGACAAAATCTCGCTCATCGCGTCATTAACCAGGCCAAAGTCGATCAGCACCGGCAGGTCGCGATCGCGGCAATACATCACATTGTCAGGCGAAATATCGCGGTGCACGATGTTGAGATCATGCAGATATTCCAAGACCTGCAGCATGTGAATCAGCCAGCGTTTGACCTCGTGCTCAGTAAAGGTGCGTCCCTCTCGCTTGCGCTCTTTGAGCAGATAGGAATAGGTCACCCCGTGGACGTATTCCTGCACAATAAACAGCCGCCGTTCTTGGGTAAATCCGGCCAAAAATTTGGGTACCTGGGGATGGCTGATTTGATACAGCGTCTTCGCTTCCCGCTTAAACAGATCTAGCGCTTTTTGCAGCGATCGCTTCGAGGCATTCCGAGGAAAAAACTCTTTCAGCACACAGGCTTCGCCAAACCGTTGGGAGTCTTCTACCAGGTATGAACGACCAAAGCCCCCCTGCCCGAGCACTCGCTTCACCACATACCGGCCACCAATTTTGCTGCCGGGGCGGAGCTTATCACGCGGTGCTCCCGCTTGTTTGGGGGCATCTGACGACGGCTCGACTTCGGTTACCGCTTGGGAAGACCACTCTTCAACCGGTTCAGATGCGGTCACTGGCGATGGTAACGCGGCCAAGTCGTGATGGACGTGGTAAGCCGGTTGGGGGGCTTGAATATTTTTGAGCCGCAGCGGCCCGGCGTAGGCAGCGTGGAGCGACAGTCGTGATTTCACAACTTCATAGACCACCTGAGAAATGCAAATCCCCCCAGGATGCGCCTCTGTTTGCAGGCGAGCCGCAATATTGACCCCGTTGCCCATGACATCGTCGTCTTTGAAAAAGACATCGCCCAAATGCACGCCGATGCGATGCTCTAGCCGTTTTTGGGAGAGCTGAGCTGGGGTGACTAATTGACGCTGAATTTCTAAGCTGCAGCTGACGGCCTGCACGGCACTAGAAAAGCACATCAGCAGACCATCGCCCGTTGATTTGATCACCTGCCCCTCAAACTGCTGACAAAGGGTTTCCATCAGCTTGAGATCGCGATGAATCAAGCCAAGGGTATCTTCTTCATCGGTGGACATGCGGGCACTAAAGCCAACCGCGTCAGTGAGGACGATCGCGGCTAGGGAGCTATGTCCTTGAGAATTGTCAGGAAGTGGATGGTTCATGGGCAGGAAGGCTGGGGTAACAAGCCGGACCCCGATAGATGGTTTAGGACTCTATATAAATGCTTCACCCCTGATGCCTGTGTTTCCCTACGATGTGCCGTAGGCCAGTTGACAAACTGGGCCCTGTCCTCAGTATATTTCCCTAAAAGCGAAGCGCGATCGCAAAGGGGACAACATCCTTAACGGATACCCTAACGTATGCGTCTTACCAACTTTCGAGAGCAGATAACGTTTTCCTGACTTATTTGCACCGATGTTTCAAAACTTAGAATTCAGTAACCTTGCGGTTGTCTAGTCTGCGGCATCGGACTCTGTCTCGGCTCCAATCGTGAGTACGGCGGGTTGTTCGCGCACTCGCTCTTCGAGGGGACGCACCTTTTCAACGAGCTGAATCAGCTGCTCAAAACTGGGCGGCGGCGCATTGGCAATGTAACCAGCATCTGACGCAATACTGGCAGGGGCCGCCTTCATCGCGGCTTCCACCAAGCGCTGTTGATTGCGATCGACCGTCGGACTGAGCAACACGGCTCCCGTGGTAATCGCCCGGCTCTCATGCAGCACCCGAAATGCCGCCTGATCAAACTCACTCCGAAACCGCTGAAAATCTTCTTCCGACAGCGCTCCCGCCGCCACGTCACCGTTCGCGAGCCATTCCAGCACCGTTTTCGGGGTGGGGGCAAAACGAATTTCAGTAAAGGTCAGACCGTAGAGGTCATACAGCGGCAGATAGTAGCCGGTAGCTGAACCTGGTTCACCCAGACCGATGACCGTGTTGGCCAAATCCGGTAGCGCCTCGGCGGGGCTGTCAGCAGCGACGACAATCACCGATCGCTGATTCGGGCTTCCCTGCAGAGGAAACAGCGGCACATATTGTGCCTCGCTCAGGGCGATCGCGGCTAACCCCGCTGGCGCAAAGGCCAAATCCCAGGACTGCGACTCTAGTTGCTCAATCGCCCGAATTTCATTAAAGACCGGCTCCAACTCGATTTGGGCAGCCAGGGCCTCAGCGAGATATTGCTGAAAGGGCGTGTAGGTGTCGACAGAGGCGGTGCCGGTGTCGTAGCTGACAACTCCCACCGTGAGACGCGTGGGGGCGCCCGAATTCGCAGGCTGCTGATTGCAGCTGCCCAAATTCAGCGCCAGCACTAGACTGAAACCCACTGTTAAAAAGAGGCCAAACCGACGCAGCTGCTGCATGGCAAAGTGTCCGTCCTGTAATGCTGATTCTCGGAAACCAGACGACCCATCGGGCTCTCTTGTCCTTGGGTTCCCCAGCAGTTTCCAGATTGTCTGGGGAGTCCCAGCGCGGCGACTGGGTATAACAGCCCGTTCCACTGAGACAATCTCCGCTTGGTTGGAGATTACCCCGAGATCGTGACGCATCCCATAAACTTTTTTTGCTGCCGTCCGCTGAGGGAGTGGCTCAAAAATAGCATCCCCAATTACAGAAGTTTGGCAGTGCCCAACCCTGACCGAAAATTGTCTGTCCTGGTGACGTTTTTTTAAGGAGATTTCTAGCCAAGACGATACCCGTAGGGGCGGGTTTAGCGAGTCACCTTCCTGATCATCGCTACCAAGAATTAACAAAACCCGCCCTGACAGTGCCGGTCTATTCTTTCTCAGAAATCTCCTAAGCGCCGATCCCTTACAGCAGCACCTCTTCCAACTGATGCTGCTCCCACAGTTTTTGATACAGGCCCGCTTGCCGCACCAGCTCTTGGTGGGTGCCGATTTGCACAATGCGGCCCTGATCCATCACCATGATGCGATCGGACAGGGCCGCGACGCCCATCTGATGCGAGATAAACATCACCGTTTGATTTTGCGTGCCGGTTTTGAGATTGTTCAAAATATCAGTGGCGGTCTGATTATCGACGCTCGACAGCGCATCGTCTAACACCACCACCGGGGCCTCAATCATCAGGGCACGGGCCAGAGCCGATCGCTGCCGTTGTCCCCCAGAAAGGGTAATACCGCGTTCACCAACCACCGTGTCGTACCGCTTAGGAAAGTTGCCAATCTCCGGCGCGATTTGGGCGAGCTTGGCCGCATATTGCACTTCTGTGAGCTCAGCCAGCGGTTCTCCATAGCGGATGTTGTTATTGATTGTCGTGCTGAACAGAAAGCTCTCTTGGGGCACATAGGCGATCGCGCTGCGTAAATTAGCAAGAGGCAGCTGGGTAATATCCTGGCCGTCTAAAAAGAGTTGACCCGGCGCGATATTGAGCAGGCGCGGCAGAGCATTGGCCAGCGTTGATTTACCGGCACCAATCGGGCCCACGATCGCCACCGTTTCGCCCGGATACACGGTAAAAGACACCCCATTCAGCGCTGGTGTCGAGCTGTCAGGGTAAGAAAACATCAGGTTGCGGGCTTCTAGCTGGCCGCGTACGGCATCCCCCGGTAAGGCGTGAAGGGTGGGCGCATCGGCAATCTTGGGTTGGCTCATGAGAATGGCTTCGACGCGATCGATACTGACCTCGCCTCGCTGATAGGCCGTGATGGTAAAGCCCAACAGCGCCGTCGGAAACACCAGCCGCTCAACATAGAGCACCATCGCCACAAAATCACCGACCGATAGGAACCCATCGGCGATCGCCCCGGCCCCGGTAGCCAAAATCAGCAGCAGGCTGATGCTGGCCAAGCCCCCCAACAAGGGAAATAGCGTATTGCGAGTACGCGCTAGCGTCAGGTTAGCATCGAGCAAATCGTCGTTCAGCTCAGCAAAGGCCTGCCGCTCGTTGTCTTCTTGGGCATAGATTTTGATCAGCGAGATGCCGCTGAGATCTTCTTGAATCAGCTCGCTCAGCCGGGAGGTTGATTCCTGCACCCGCAGTTGCTGATTGCGCAGGCGATCGCTAAACAGCCGCACTAACACCAACATGACCGGATACACCACCAGCGCCACCACCGTTAGCCGCACGCTAAGCGATAGCATCACCGGCACCGTAAACGCATAGGCAAACAGCGTATTGGCAATACTCAGCACAGCAAAGCCCAGCAGCCGCCGAATGTTGTCAACGTCACTCGTCGCCCGACTAATTAGCTCGCCAATCGTGTTGGTGGCAAAGTAGCTGGGCTCCATCGTTAACAGATGCTGAAAAATGCGCTGCTTCAGGTCAAACTCCACCTGTCGCCCCACGCCAAACAGCATAATCCGCGACGCCATGCGCAGGCCCCACATGACGGAGGCCAGCACCAACACAATCAGAGAATATTGGGCGATGCGATTAAAACCGAAGGTGACCTGCAGCTCATCAATGCCATCGCGAATCAGCAGCGGAATGCGGGCACCCAACAGGTTGACTAACAGCAGAGCAACAATACCGATTACACACTGTCGCCAGTGCGGTCGCATGTATTGTCCAAGTTTTTTGAGATGCCAGTTTTTCTGTGCCGGGTTGCTGGAACGCGCCATTCTGTTGCCAAATCTTCAGACTCCCCCCATCCTAGACGACGTGACGTAACTTCTTTAGTCGTGTCGTCCTGGGGAATCCCGTAGCGTAGATTAGGGCGATAAGCAGGACGCACTGGGTCTAATTCGCAGCAAAATCAGCGGGCTGCACCCGTTCCCATAGCACTTATATTTCATCCTCAGCAAAAGCACCTGCACCAGCGGCCTCTACGAGAGCGGCTAATCGGCTCCAAGCAAATGTGCGCGCGACGCGAACTAGATCATCGTCCGGAAAAGCCGGATGCCCCCAGACAACCAGTTGACTGGCTGGAATGCCGTCTAAGACTAAGTCGAACGTCACTTTGTGATAGGGCTCTGAGAAACCGTCTCTGGCCACAGACCGCTCAATATCAGCGACTTGTACCGTACTGGGATAACGCATAACAACCGACCTTCATCACAACTAGGCGCTAGCCTAGCAGCGGTTTTTACTGGGGCACCAACTCGACGATTTCGCTCCACTGAGAGTCAATCTCGGGTAGCCAGCCCCGCAGAAAATAGCCGACCAGAGCTGTCGTTTCTTCGACATAGGCGGTGGTCAACCGGAGCGCTTCGACATTGGGCACCAGATCAGACAGCAGCGCCAACGTATCTTCGGTCGAAAATTCGCTGCCGTAAAAGTTGGTCGGCCAGGCCACGACCTGTAGGTTACCTTCTTCAAAGGTGAGGGCGGCACGGCGCATCGTCAATGCTGGAGCCACGATCGCCACGCGATTGGAATTGAGCTGACGCGTTCCCTCGCCATCGAGCTGACCCCGCTCTTCCAGCAGATCCCGCGCATCCTTCATCGCCTCGCGCGCATTGAGCCCATTGCGGTTGACACTGATCTCGGCGTCGGGCACACCATTGGCCGTCAACACCTGGCGGAGCACTTGTTCTTTTTGAGTTCTGCGTTCTGAGTTGCCGACCACCGGCCCCGCCGTCACCATGACAAAAGGAGCCCCCCCCGCCTGCTGCACCCGGTTATACAGCCGCGAGGCGCTGTTTAATCGCGAGAGCAGAATCGGACTCAAGCTCGCTGCCGGACTAGGCGTGGCCGTATTTTCGATCCGGCTAGAGAGTTCCGCCGGGGTGCGGACGGCATCCATGTTATCGCCCAACACCACGATTCCCACGATTTGCCCCAGCGGCGCGGCGGCAGGCACATCAGCAGGGCAAACATCCTGACAAATGCCCTGCTGCTCAGCATAGGCACGCTGCACTGATTGCTCAGCCTGATTCACAAGCACCCGCGCCACCAGGGGCAGACTCGACACGACTAAAATCACGAAAGCGATCGCCACCCACTGACCGTTGATCTTCTTAAAGCCATTTTCGAAGGAGACATCTCTAAACGAGAAGAGCAAGATGGTAATGGTTAACCCCAAAGGCGTTAACGGAAACGAAATGATGCGCCGAATCGCGCTAATAGTGGGATCGCCCGTAAAGGCAAAAGACAGGAAAATCAGCGCCAAAATGATGGCTCCCCCAAACACCGTGAGGAAGTTTTTGGGAATGATTTTGTTGATGAAATACCAAATCAGCAGCCCAAAAGCGGCCCAAACAAGGATGCGGGTAAGCAGATTTAAAACCATGCTGCTGCGGGGGGCGAGGGGCAGAGACCGGCCCGAGGGGCCATCGCAAGCGGGCACAAAGCTAGATGTTCACTGGGGTCATCGAGCAGCCCACCCTGCAACAGGCATGATACATGCGTTCAGCTTTTCTGGCACGCCCTGATCGAGTGACCCCAGCAGGATTTCGCCCATCCGCGTCAGGGCAGCACAACAACAGCTGTACCCAGCGCAATCAGGTCATACAGTTCAATCACGTCCGCATTTCGCAGGCGCACACAGCCATGGGAAACCGCCTCGCCGATTAGGTACTCATCGGGGGTACCGTGAAAGCCAATGGCGTTGGTGCCATCCGTCCAAAAGCCAATCCATCTCGCTCCCAGCGGATTGTCAGGGCCAGGAGGCACGACTTCTCCGGTGAAGGGATGCTCCCAAGCGGGATGTTGCTGCTGCTGAAAAACAGTGAAGGCTCCGGTGGGGGTTTCCCACTCATTGCGACCGATCGCGACGTCATAGGCGACGATTTCGTGATCGCCGTGATAGCCATAAAGCCGTCGTTCCGAGAGCCGTAGCACCAGCCGCGAGACGCGCTGGGGGGCCTGAGGCAAAAATAACGCTGGGTCGTGAACGATATCGTTAGCGGTGGTCGGGGCGATCGTCGCCGTAGAAACTTCAAGGTGCAGCGGGCTCGCGGCGGGCACTACCGCTGAAGCTTGAGCGCGCCCAAGGCCGAAATTGCCCCACACCCAAAGACCACCGAGTAAACAAGCGGCAGTGTGAGCGGAAAATTTCAATAGACGACTACAGCGACTCAGAGACGACACCATCAGGACTCAACCACAACAGTCATCCCCATCCTGACATGGCGATAAAGAGACAGCACGTCGTCATTGGTCAAGCGCACGCAGCCGTTGGAAGCCGCCTGACCAATTGACGAGATGGTCGGCGTACCGTGAAAACCAATATCCCCATTGGGAAGAGAGGTAAAGCCAATCCATCGCAGCCCCAGCGCGCTGTTGGCACCGGGTGCAAACACCTCACCGGTCCAAGGGCTTTGCCAAACGGGATCAACCACCATCTGCATGACTTCAAATTGTCCCGTCGGTGTCGGCGTCTCAGGTGTGCCGATCGCCACCGGGTAGCTATCTAAGACCTGATCACCGTCATAGACGTAGACTCGCCGATCACTCAATCGCAAGACGACGCGATCAGCTTTTGGTATCGCTGCGGGTAAATGATCAGATCGCCGCCCAAGGCCGTAGACATTGCTGTCGGCGGGCAGCGATCGATCAGGGGTGTACTCAAACTCAAGGCGGACAGGAGCGGTCACAACAGCGACGGTCTGACCATTAGCCAAGACTGGCAACGTCAACCCCATCAACAGGAGTGCCACCAGCCCCGCCATTCGCCAAAGCCGTGCCATTGTCTGACGACCTGTCCGCTGCTTCATGGTTTACAACACGCGTTTGAGAGAGTCGCCGCTATCTTACCAAAGCCCGCGAACGGGCTCAGCAGGAGCGGGCTCTTCAACGACCTCTTCTTCAACGACTTCTTCTTCAACGATCTCTTCTTCTTCGACCATCTCTTCTTCTTCCGCTGCCGCCAATCGCTCGCCTAACTCCTCGGCCACATCAGCGGGCACCAACACGGAATCCAGCACATGAATCACCCCATTGCTGGCAGGCACATCAGCCGCGACCACCATGGCATCATCCACCATGATCATGTCGTCGTCAGCAGTCACCATGACATCGTCACCGCTCAAGGTGGTGACGGGGCCGGTAGTGATGTCGGTGGAAACCACTTCACCTGGAATCACGTGATAGGTGAGGATTTCAGTGAGCAGATCTTCGTTTTCGGGCAGTAACAGTGCATCTAGCACGCCATCAGGTAGCGCTGCAAAGGCATCGTTGGTGGGAGCTAATACGGTAAAAGGCCCTTCGCTTTTCAGCGCATCAACCAAACCAGCGGCTTCAACCGCAGCGACCAAGGTGCTAAAGTCATCAACCGAGCTCGCCACATCGACGATATCAGGCCCCTGTGCGATTTCTTCAACGGCTTCCATCGCTTCCATCTCAACCGCATCCGTAGCGGCGTGGTTATCAGCGATGGCCGGTAGAGTCACTCCAAAACTGAGAACGCTGGCTAAAGCCAAAGCCTTAACAGAAAAAAGCTGAGTGTTCATAGAATCCTCACGTAAAGTTGTGTAACTTAAAGTCGAGTTAATCTTACTGGCAACGAGTGACGATGGCTAGTCATTAAGTTAGACAGTTCGGAATGTCGCTTTGGCGACAGGTCAATTCTTGGAGAGAAAAATCCCCCCTCACGGCTGCTGGCTGGGTCGATCTCTGACGAACAGGCGAGTAGACTGCGGCGTTATTTCACCCACCATTGCCGATAGCTTGAGAGCATTGGGGGCAAGGGGGCAGAGAAACGGTCAGGGTAGTCTTACTTCTGCGATGGAGCCCTAGAGAAGAAAGCAGCTACCTTGTGCTGCTTTAGCGATGCACCGATCGCACGATGAGATAGCTGATCGATAGGGCAAAGAGGGCGATCGCCAGACCGATGAGACTGACGCCGGGGACTTTTTCTAAATCAAGGATGATGAGCTTGCGCCCAACTGCGGTTAACGCAGTAGCGATCACCAGTTCCACCTGCACGACGTGCTTACGAATGTAGGCAGTGATGTTCTCTAAAATTTCGAGCGCGATCAGCACGCTCAAAAAGAGGCCGAAAATATCCGTCAGCGTGGTCTTAAAGAAACCGATATCGTCTGACACGAAGAGCGATCGGTACAGCACCAAGGCTAAATCGACGGTGGTTACCAAGATCACGACCACCATCGCGATCGAGAGAATTTTGGACACCATGCTCTCGATCTGACCCAACCGTTTGAGAAAGATTTCGTCTTTCAGATTGTGCGTCAAGCTGCTCAACGGAAACCTTTTGGGGCGCGCCATATTGCCTTGGGTGATTCTATTCCTGTGAGCATAGAAGATGCCCCTCCCCTTGGTAAAGCCTTCGCTGCGGGGCTGGGCTTGTTTGCCTTACATATCAGTGGTGGGGCGCATTCCTACAAAACAACAAGCTCGTTGAGGACTGTTCTTGACCTCGGAGATCGCGCCAATGTTCTCTCGGCACCAGACCTGGGCCAAATTTAAGGCTGGGAAGGCAGGATTTTCTCCCAACTAGATGACAGCCCTAGGCAAGCGGCATTGTGCCAGGGTCGGTATCGATTTTCGTAACCTGCCCGATCGGTCAATCAAGAGTCCTTAATATCAAAAGTCGGAGGGGGCTCAGGCCAAACCGTCTGCCCCCTCGTTAACTGATTGCATTCATATGCCTGGAGGCGACACACTTGAACAAAACATTTACCCATTGGCTCGGTTATACCCTCGCGATCGCCGGTTTACTCGGCGGTGCATCCAGCGCGATCGCAGAGTCATTCTCGTCTGAAATCGATGCGTCTGCCCCCACCGAAGACACCCTCATGCCTTACCCCCTAGAGCAATCCTGGCAGCTCGTAAGCTATCAGGCCGCTGATGGCACAACGGTAGAAGGCGTGGGCGATCGCCCCGCTACCTTTGAATTTCAAACCGGACGCTTGTCGGGTTCCACCGGCTGCAACCGATTCTTCAGTAGCTACGAGTTGGCTGGCGACAGCCTTTCCGTCAACAGTGGCGGCACAACCCTAATGGGGTGTCCTGAAGCCTTGGCTCAACAAGCGGCGGCCATTTTGTTAGGCTTACCGCAAATCAGCACTTACACCCAGTCAGCTAATCAGCTGATCTTGCTGGATGAAGCAGGCACCCCTCTCTTCACCCTCACGACCCCAGCAGCTCAATTCACCCAGACAGAGTGGACGCTGGTGGCGTACCACAATGGTCGCGGTCTCGTGACACCGCTGGCTGACACTCAAATCACAGCTACTTTCAATGCTGAGACTGGGCTCACCGGCTCGGCTGGCTGCAACACCTATCAAGCGGCCTACGAACAAACTGATAACGCCCTCACGATTGGCATGGCTGCCAGCACTCGCCGCCTCTGTGGTCAACCTGATGGCGTCATGCAGCAAGAAACGGCTTTCCTCGCGATGCTGCCGGAGGTCGGGATCTATGCCCTATCTCCTGACCAATTAGATTTAAAAAATGCTGAAGGCGTCACCATCGCCCAGTTTTTGCCCGCGATGTGATGACTGCAGCAACGCTGTTGTTCGATGAGTGGTTTGCCCAGACGCCGGGAAAATACCAGGAAGCTGGTCAGCAGAGAGGCAAAATTCGTCGCTGGGCTTTGGCAAAGCAGCCTCAGATCAAGGGGAGACGAGCGCCGCGAGACGATGTGAGGAAGCTGCTTCATCAAGCATTGTTCAGCCTCATCGCTAAGTCAACGAATCGGGCTTGGAAACTACGGTGGGCATTTTATCGGCTTGGAACTGACGGGTCAAAGCCGTAGTTAGCACTTCGCGCTGATTGATCAGATAAATGCTGACAATGGTGAGGGCGACACCACCTGTTTGAATCGGGCTCAGCACCTCACCCAAAAACAGATTGCCAAAAAGGAGGGCAAAGACCGGTGTCAAAAAAGTGAGGGCGCTTAAGCTGGTGAGATTGCCCTCCGAGGCCAGATAGAAAAAGATGCCGTAGGCTAACGCGCTGCCCAAAATGGTGGCATAAGCGATCGCCCCCCAGCCCGACAGACCAATATTGGCCCAGGGCTGCGTTTCATTCGCCGCCGAGAGCACCGCGAGGGGCAGTCCCCCAAAAATCATGTGCCAGCCCGTGGCCACCACCGGGTCGGCATGTTTAGCCACGTACCGAATCAAGACCGTGCCCACCGCCATCGACAGGGCCGCCATCAGCATCAGCCACTCGCCCTGGTCAAACAACAGCCGCAGCAGCGCTAACCCGTCTGCGGGAATTTCCGTCAGCGTGAAGTTGCCCTGAAACACGTTGATCAACCATTCATCTGGCAGGCCCAACAGGCTGATGCCGAGCAGCCCCACCCCTAAGCCGAGCCAGCCCAACGGCCCCACCTGTTCCTGGAAGAGCCAACGGGCTAGTAGCGCCACCGCGAGGGGTTGCGAATCAATCATGACGGAGCCGAGACCGGCCCCCGTGCGCACCAATCCTTGGGCTAAAAATCCTTGAAACAAAGCCCCATCGACTAAGGCAAACAGACCAATCCACACCCAGCCTCGGGCGGTTACCTGCAAGCTGCGTCCCATTAAAATCGCCGCTAGCAGCACGATCACACCGGCGGGTAACAGGCGCATCGTCGCAAGGAAAAAGGGCGCAGTATCCGGAATCACCCCCTTCATCGCCACCATGGCCGTTCCCCAGAGGAAGAATGGCGCAATCATCAGCGGTAGTCGCAGCAGCGGTGAGCGGACGGGCAAATTTGAGTCCATGCAATAGAACGGCGATCGCTGAGGTTAAACGTGAGTTATTTCAATATAAAGAAACTTGAAGCCCCTAGCTAGCTCCAGAGAGGCGATCAGCGAGTGCGGTGGCCTCAGCTGTCAGAGTACAATGGGCGTTACGCCCTGGTAACCGGCAGGCGACATGGACTTGGGTTTCAACTGTGTGGCTACCAGAGGACTCGTTTTATTGAGTAAGCTCCGTTTATGATTTGGCCTTTTAAATCTCGCGCCCAAAAATCGATTGCACGTATCGAAGTCGCCGGAGCGATCGCGGGGGCAACCCGCAAAAACGTCTTAGACGCCCTGGATGAAGTGGTGGAAAGAAAGTTTCCGGCACTGCTGCTGCGGATTGACAGCCCCGGTGGCACCGTAGGCGACTCCCAAGAAATCTACAACGCTCTACTGCGGCTGCAAGACAAAGAAATTCCTATCGTGGCGAGCTTCGGCAATATTTCTGCCTCCGGTGGGGTTTATATCGCCATGGGGGCACAGCACATTGTCTCTAACCCCGGCACGATCACGGGCAGCATCGGCGGCATTTTGCGCGGCAATAATCTGGAACAACTGCTCGATCGCGTCGGGGTTTCGTTCAAAGTCATCAAGTCTGGCCCCTACAAAGACATTTTGGCCTTCGACCGTGAACTGACCGAAGCTGAGCAAACGATTTTGCAAGAACTCATTGATATCAGCTATGGCCAGTTTGTGAAAACCGTCGCTAAAGCTCGTGGCCTCACCGAAGAAACGGTGCGGAGCTTCGCCGATGGTCGTATTTTTACCGGCGAACAGGCGCTGACGCTCGGCGTGGTTGACCGGTTAGGCACCGAAGATGACGCCCGGCGCTGGGCGGCTGAGCTTGCGGGCCTCGACCCAGAGGAGGCCGAAGTCCTGAAAATTGAGCCCAAAAAGACTGGCATTCAGCGCTTTGTGCCCGGTCGTAATCAGTCTGTCTGGTCACAGATTTTTCCGGAAGCCGCCGCTAATCTACAAACGGTGACGAACTGGCTCGAGTTTGAAATCAGCACATCAGGGTTGCCCTTGTGGCTGTATCGTCCCTAGCGATCGCTGCCCGAGGGGCTGGAAGGAGGCTGCTAGGATTGACTCTGAGCTTTAAGAAATCAGACCAATTGGCTGTGAATTTGGATGAGATCAGTAAAGTTGGAGGAAGTTAGCGTGGAATGGCGCATGCAAGCAGTTCGAGGAGCAACGACGGTCTCCCATAATGATGCTGAGGAGATTGCCGCAGCCACCCATGAGCTTCTAGAGGCCCTAGAAACCCGCAACCGCCTCAGTCCCGAACATCTCATCAGTGTGACGTTTTCGGTGACCAAAGATTTAGATGCGCTGTTTCCTGCCGCCGCCGCCCGCCAGCGCCCTGGTTGGGATGCGGTGCCCCTGCTCGATGTGCAGCACATGCATGTGAGAGGCAGTCTACCGCGCTGCATTCGAGTGCTGATTCACACTCAGGTGCCAGTGCTGCACGAAGCGGTTTGCCATGTGTATTTGCGGGAAGCGCAGCAGTTACGCCCTGACTTGGACGATCGCGCGGTCTCTGTTTCCTCTAATCGAGAATAGCGATAGCAGAATACCCTTTGGGAAGGGCAAGACCCGACGGAATGTAGAAGTCGGAACTGAAAGACCTATCGCGTTTCTTGGCCGGACGATGTACAGATCTGAATCTGAAATCCTTGTAAACAGCGAGTCCAGGCTTTCTGCCGTACCTCACGGAAGCAAGAAAGGCTGTATCAAGCGCTAATCTCAGCGATCTGGAATGACCTGATCGAACTGCAGCTTGCTGTCGCTTTGGACAAGGTCGTATAAAAACCACCACACTCTAATAATGAAAACTTGGGTGTTATCACGCAGTGATGAAACTTCTGCCATGACTTTGACGGATGCTTCTACTCGGACTTTTGGGGCGGTTTATGAGAGTGAAACCGAATACCCAAGACGACATCATAGAGAAATCCGAAAAAGTCTTTAGCGCCCGTCAAAATGCCCAAAGACTGAGGTGAGCCCTTCGAGTCGAGCAGGGGCTTCATCACTTCATAGGTAGGCTTGTAGCGATACCAGGGCACTGACGGCCAGAGGTGATGAACCAGGTGATAGTTTTGGCCCATGATCAGAATGTTCAAAATGCCACTCGGGTAGACGCGGGCATTTTTCCAGCGATCGCGATCTTCAAAGGGACGATGGGGCAGATAATCAAAGAATAGGCCCAACGCAATGCCCACAACGAGGGCAGGCGAAAACCAATAGTTGAAGATGTAGCCCAAAAAGTCAAACTGGCAAGCAGTAAACACTAGCAAACCGACCGCTAAGCGACCCAGAAACCATTCCAGCAGTTCCAAGTTGCGCCAGAGTCGCCGCCGAAAAAAATAAATTTCGTGATAGAAAAAACGAGCGGCAATCAACCACAGTGGCCCGCCGGTGGAAACGAAGTGGTCAGGGTCGTTTTCCGGATCGTTCACATGGGCATGATGCTGCAGATGCACCCGCGTGAAAACCGGGTAGGAGAAACCTAAAATTAGCGCACTCGCGTGGCCCAAAACAGCATTCACAATGCGGTTACGATGCGCAGAATTATGAGAAGCATCATGAATCACCGTCCCTGCTAGGTGCAGAGCCACCACATTCATGCAAAAGACACACCAACTGGCCCAACCCCACCAAAAGTAGCCGACTGTCGAGGTAGCAATCAGGGCTACAGAAAACAGCAACATCAGCAAATTGGGACTCAATCCGCCATCAGCTTTGAGATAGTCTGAGGGAACAGTTCTGGGCAGTGTCAGAGGCTGACCGGCCACCGACATACGCAAAGCTCCTTATAATCTGACTCAGGTAGTATACGTTACTCAGGGGCGATAATAAAGTTTTGTGACGCTTCTCATTTAGCTGCCACGATCGCCCATCAGCACTTTTGCATTATCTAGTTGAGCGCGCAGTTTGCCGGATTATTGCCGTTTTCTTTCAGCTTTATAGCCAACGTGACTCATTTAGAGCCGAGAAATCTCACGATGCTCGCTCAATTGGCTGCTCAGACTTTCTCACAACCGCCCTAGACATCGTCGAGCAAGGGGTAACATGCTACTATCCCGGAGGTTTACGCAGGCGTTGTGAGAGGCTGGTTCGGTTTGGTGAACGGCTCCCTACCTGACGTATTCCTTCGCTCATTTTCCCTAAAACGGCTATGCAACTTCGAACTGCTCTGCGACGTACCAAGATCGTGGCCACCATTGGGCCTGCTACCCAAGATGCCGATGTCTTGCGATCGCTGATCGAAGCCGGTGCCACCACCCTCCGCCTCAATTTTTCCCACGGCACCTACGAAGATCACCAGCGCAGCGTTCGTCTCATCCGCCAGGTTTCCTTTGAACTCAACCAGCCCGTGGGCATCTTGCAAGACCTGCAGGGGCCTAAAATTCGCCTTGGTCGCTTTGCCGATGGCTCCATCCACCTGAATAAAGGGGATACGTTTACCCTCACCAGCCGTGCCTTACCAGGGACCCAGAGCATCAGCTCCGTCACCTACGAACCGTTGGCCCAAGAAGTGCCGAATGGTGCCACCATTTTGCTCGACGACGGCAAAGTCGAAATGAAAGTGGAGGCGATCGACAAGGAACAGGGCGAGCTGCACTGTCGCGTGGTAGTCGGCGGCGTGCTGTCAAATAACAAAGGGGTCAACTTCCCCGGCGTGTATCTATCGATCAAGGCACTGACGGATAAGGATCGCAAGGATTTGCTGTTTGGCCTTAACCAAGGGGTCGATTGGGTGGCCCTCAGCTTTGTCCGCAATCCGCAGGACGTGCTCGAAATCAAAGAGCTGATCGCTAATGCCGGTAAGCGAGTGCCCGTTATCGTCAAAATCGAGAAGCACGAAGCGATCGAGCAGATGGATGCCATTCTGTCGCTGTCAGACGGCGTGATGGTGGCACGGGGTGATCTGGGCGTTGAACTGCCCCCCGAAGAAGTCCCCATTTTGCAAAAGCGACTGATCAACACCTCTAACCGCTTGGGCATTCCCGTCATCACGGCAACTCAGATGCTCGATAGTATGGTCAACAATCCTCGACCGACTCGGGCTGAAGTGTCTGACATTGCCAACGCTATTTTGGACGGCACTGATGCGGTGATGCTCTCTAACGAAACGGCGGTGGGTAAGCATCCGGTGGAAGCGGTCGCCACCATGGCCCGCGTCGCGCTGAGAACCGAGCAGGAAAATTTTGCCCACGAAGCCCAAGACATGGTGGGCTCGCCGAGATCGATTCCCAACGCGATTAGCCAAGCGGTGGCGCGCATCTCGTCTCAGCTCAATTCGTCGGCCATCATGACGCTGACGAAGTCCGGCGCGACGGCCCGTAATGTTTCCAAGTTTCGACCCAAGACACCGATCCTCGCGGTGACGCCCCACGTTTCCGTCTCGCGGCAACTACAGTTGGTATGGGGCGTTCGGCCTTTGGTGGTGCTCGATTTACCCTCGGCCAGCCAAACCTTTCAAGCGGCGATGAACGTGGCTCAGGAGAAGGGCTTTTTGCGTGAAGGCGATTTGGTGGTGATGACAGCCGGTACCCTGCAGGGCATCTCGGGCTCAACGGATTTGATCAAGGTCGATATCGTGACCGCTGTGCTGGGCAATGGGGTGGGCATTGGCGAAGGGATGGTGAGCGGTCGCGCCCGAGTCGCGCAAACGGGGCTAGACGTGACGGACTTTAACCCCGGTGAGATTTTGGTGGTGTCGCACACAAGCGCCGACTATGTGGAAGCGATTCGGCAGGCAGGGGGCATTGTCACTGAAGATGACAACCTCACGGGGCATGCGGCGGTGCTGGGGTTAAGGCTGGGCATCCCCGTGATTGTGGGCGTCAAAAATGCGACCGACACCATTCGCGATGGCACCATTTTGACGTTAGATACGCGTCGAGGGTTGGTTTACTCGGGGTCGCTCGGGGCCATTCGAGCAGAAACGTCTCTCGTGGTGTAGGACGGAACGCGGTTGATGTCGCCATGTTCGGATGTCTGGGAGATAGAGGCTGAGGAGCGTGGGAGCAAGGGGGCGAGGGAGCTGGGGAGCATTGCCGACTTGCAAAACCGACAGTTGTCTGGTTTGACTCCGCTCAATCGAGCCTACCGGGATGCTGCTTTCTATTTTTGGTCGAGCCCTCAGTCATCGAGCCCATAGCCCCATCAATCTGGATGGTTCGTTTAGCGTTTTGAAAAAAGGAATCGCGATTGAGCATCTCGCTTTCTACTAGCTACCTTAAATAGGCCGCCAGGATTCGTCAGACATTCGTCAGCACGGCAACGCCATTTGGGCACTCTGAGACAATACACTTGGTGCGGCAAGGGTGATGGTTCCAATAGAACTCAAACAATTAACCTTAGTTAGCGGCAAGGGCGGCGTCGGTAAAACGACCTTTTCCTGTGCGATCGCCCTCTCCCAGGCCCAGCAATGCCCTGACGAAAAGGTGCTGCTGCTGTCAACCGACCCGGCCCATTCCCTGGGCGATGTGTTGCTGCTGCCGGTGGATGATGACGCGCGATCGCACCCCGATGCCGCCAACCTGACTGTGCGGGCACTGGATGCCGAAGCGTTACTGCAAGCCTTTAAGGCTGACTACGGCAGAGTGCTCGAAACCCTGGTAGAGCGGGGCAGCTTTGTCGAAGATGACGATCTTTCCCCCGTGTGGGATATGGACTGGCCCGGTTTGAATGAACTGATGGGCTTGCTCGAAATTCAACGCATTTTGCGAGCGGGCGAAGCCGATCGCGTCATCGTTGATATGGCCCCCAGCGGTCACACGCTCAACCTGTTTGGGCTGATGGATTTTCTTGATACGTTGCTCAAATCGCTGCGGCTGTTTCAAGACAAGCACCGTTACATGATCGAGGCGCTGTCTAAAACCAAAAGCTACGACAAAGACGACGCAGATACCTTTTTAGACGATATGACCGCTGACCTGGCCGACGGGCGATCTCAGCTGCAGGATGCTGAACGGACGGCCTGTTGGGTCGTCGCGATTCCCGAGCCGCTGAGTCTGCGCGAAACGGAACGCTTTGTTGAGGCGCTGACGGAGCTGCAGATTCCCCTCGGCGGCATTGTCGTCAATCGGCTGACGGGCAGTACCGGACAAAAACAGCATCTGGCTCAATTCGACCGCATTCCTTCCCCGACACCGGCGTTAGGACTACCGCTGTGGCCACTGGAGCCGGTGGGCAGCGAGGCGCTGCAATCGCTATTGGGGGGACTGACCCCGGCGCAAACCTGGCAGGCCAAAACCGCCCCGGAGACAGCCTTGGTTTGGCCCGAGCCCCAATTGCCCGGTCTGGATGATTTCATGACAGCGGGCCGACGATTGGTGATTTTAGGCGGCAAAGGCGGCGTTGGTAAAACGACCGTCGCGGCGGCGATCGCCACCGGTATGGCCCAGCAGCATCCCCAAGCTTCTGTGCGCGTCATGTCGATTGACCCCGCCCACTCGCTAGGCGATGCCTTTGAGGTCGCTCTGCAGAACGATCCCGTGCAAATCACGGCGAATCTCTCCGCGCAAGAAGTCGATGCCGACATCATCTTGGAGAAATTCCGCAACGACTATCTCTGGGAACTGGCTGAAATGATGAGCGGCGACACGGGGGACGATGGCCTGCAAATCGCCTATGGCCCCGAAGCGTGGCGGCAGATTGTGGCGCAAGCCCTGCCCGGCATTGATGAAATGCTCTCGCTGATCACCGTCATTGATCTGCTGGAGCAAGATCAAGAACAGCTGATTGTGCTTGACACTGCCCCCACGGGTCACTTGCTCCGCTTTTTAGAAATGCCCACGGCACTCGGTGACTGGCTGGCCTGGATCTTTAAGCTGTGGATTAAATATCAGCATGTGGTGGGTCGTACAGAACTGATGGGACGGCTGCGCACCCTGCGTAAACAGGTGATGAATGCGCAAAAGCGCCTGACTGACCCCACTCACACCGAATTCATCGGTGTGGTGCAAAACCAGTCAGCCATTCTGGCCGAAGCCGCTCGCCTCAGCACGACCCTGATGGACATGCAAGTCGCCCAGCGCTACATCGTACATAACCGCTACACCGGCCAAGCGCTCCCAGAGGAGCTGTTTGCTGACCAGACTGTAGTGCGGCTACCGGCGCTGCCGGACAGCGTCAATCCCCGAGCTCAGGTCAAGGGGGCGGAGCGCATCTAGATTCCTTAGGAGATATCAAGCGCAAAAGATACCCGCTGAGAAGGGATTTGCTGTCTTGGGTCAGCGCCCGACGGTCACCGGCACATGATCAAACCTCGCAGCGT
>JBHJJI010000245.1:0-23473 GCA_050042805.1 Leptolyngbyaceae cyanobacterium | reverse complement strand
GGTGAAATTACTGTTGCCATGACAGGCATCGTGGGAGGTGTCAACCCTCGCTAACAGCAGGGCACTCTATGCAAGGAATTGGGTGCTCACCACACATGAATTATGGGCTAAATCAGGCGTTCAAGCGACGCCACAATTCGAGGCGGAGCAAGGGGTTTACGCTCTTAGAGGTGTTGGTCGTTTTGGTCATGATCGGCATTCTGCTGGCGATCGCAGTGCCCACTTGGAATCAGTTTTGGGCCAACCGTCAAGTCACGGCAGCACGTAACGAACTCCGGCTGGGCATTCAACAGGCACAACAGGCCGCCATTACAAATCGCGGTGCTTGGCGCTTTAGCCTGCGGGAAGTGGATGGTCGCATTGCATGGGCCGTTCATGCCAACGAAATTGATGCGGAGAACGTCACCGTTTGGGAGTCGCTCGATCCCAATATCGTCCTCAACTCAGCCGATACGACGCTAGCGCAGCGAGCAGGCACATATTATGTGCGCTTTGGCTTTCAAGGAGACGTTGAGTATCGCCTCAGCACACTGACGGTAGACACCAAAGACGGTGTTGCGAAAGATAAGTGCATCGTGATCTCAACGCTGATCGGGGCAACTCGCAACGGCGAGGAGCACCTTTACGCCAATGGCAACGGGCGCTATTGCTATTGAGGCAGCGGTTGTAATAAAGACACAGTAGTAGGATAGCCCTACTGTTAACCCACTCGATATCACGAGCGACCGATGGAAGAAACAACGACTTGGTACATCATCAAAACAGATACCGGTATTTGCGAGATCGTGGCAGCTGAAGCCAAAGATCCTGACGTCCAAGAGCAATGGGGGCCATTTCAGTCACAAGGAGAGGCAATCGCAAAACGAGTCGGGTTGATTCGCGCGGGCAAATGCCGACCGGTCTGATGCTTCAAGCCACAAGCCACATCGGTGATGCGGCCTGAAAGGGTTCTCAAAGCAACGATGAGCTACTGCACGCCAACGGCGGTATTTTGCTCGGCTTGGACGGTTTGCAAGAGGAGTTCTTGCGCCTGCTCGTACTGCGGATCTTCTAAGGTGCCAATAAGATCGCGGTTTTCGGCTAAGCTCTCTCGCTCTTCTTCCGACAGCTCGACCAAAATGTCAGGTTCAATGCCCTGCTGATTAATATCACGACCGCTGGGGGTTAAATACTTCGCAATGGTAATCGCCACCCCCGAACCATCCGGTAAGCTGCGCACCGACTGCACCAGCCCTTTGCCAAACGTCTGTGTGCCGACCAGTTGAGCGCGATCGTTATCTTGCAGGGCTCCCGATAAAATCTCGCTAGCGGAGGCCGATCCCCCGTCCACCAAAACAACGAGAGGTTTATCCGTTAGAGCGCGGCTGCTGGCGACTTCCTCATCGACTATCCCTTGGCGATTGACAGTAGAGACGATCGCGCCATCATCGAGCCACATGCGGGCAATTTCGATGCTGGAATACAGCAACCCACCGGGATTGGAGCGCAAGTCGAGAATGTAGCCAACGACGTTTTCCGATTCTAAGGATTCGATCGCCTCTTGCATCTCACCAGCCGCATTACTGCTGAACTGGGTCAACCGAATATAGCCAATCGGCCCATCAGCCTCTTCTTTGAGGGAATACCGCACTGGATGAATTTCGATGCGAGCCCGCTGCAAATTGAAATCTAACAGTTCATCGTCCCGGCGGATGGTGAGGGTGACGTCAGAACCGACCGGGCCCCGAATCAGGCTGACCGCGTCGTTGAGTTCTAGCCCTTCGGTGCTCTCGCCATCGATTTCGACGATGACGTCTTTAGACCGCACACCGGCCTCAAAGGCGGGCGTATCTTCGATCGGGGCAACGACGATGATCTCGTCAGTTTCTTCTTCCTGAGTGATTTGAATGCCGACACCAGTCAGTTCACCGGAGGTGTCGATCTGCATGTTGCGAAACTCTTGCGGATCCATAAACCGGGTGTAGGGATCTTCCAACAGCTCCAGCATTTCGCGAACGGCATCGTACGCCGCATCTTGAGAACTGTATTCACGACCGAGATAGTCAGTCCGAACAGCTTCCCAATCGTTCTGGTTGAAGGTGGCATCAACGTAAGTGTTGTCGATTAATTGCCAGACTTCATCGATGACTTCTTTAGGACTTTCTTCGAAGAATGCTTTCCCTTGTGACAGATGCAGACCTGCCCCTGTCACAATTACCCCGGCGACAGCTACAGCAGCTGCGCCCAAAACCAATCCTCGCTTTGCGATCGCCATAAACCTATTTCCGTCGGCAATTATGCCCAATCTAACACAAGCTTTCTGCAGCCGTTTTGTCAGATAAAGCGGTGAACGATGGCCTCATCATAGCGGCCGAAGATGAGACCTTCTTGAGAAAAAACACAGATTGTAAACCGTCATCTCAAGAGCCAGGTAGATACACTGAGTCTTTATAATGCACCCGACACCATCTGTTAACCCTGCGACTCAATTTCCTCAGGGTCAACCCAGCGCCCATCGGCTTTGATCAGGTCAATTAATTCAGCAACGCCCTGATCTTCAGGCACCTTTTTGATCTCTTCGCGACCCCGATAGAGGGAAATGTATCCTGGTGTTTTGCCCACATAGCCGTAGTCCGCATCGGCCATTTCACCCGGCCCGTTAACGATACAGCCCATCACCGCAATATCGAGCCCGGTGAGGTGATTGGTGGCTTCGCGGACTTCATGCAGCACGTCTTCCAAGTTGAACAGGGTGCGTCCACAGGAAGGACAGGCCACATATTCCACCATGGTTTTGCGCAGCCCAAGCGCCTGCAAAATGCTGTAGCAAACAGGAATTTCCTTTTCGGGCGCTTCGGTTAAAGAGCCCCGAATCGTATCACCAATCCCCTCAGCTAAGAGCGTGCCAATGCCCGCCGTTGATTTAATGCGGCCATACTCACCATCGCCCGCCTCCGTCACGCCCAGATGCAGGGGATAGTTCATGCCCAACTCATTCATGCGCTTCACCATCAGGCGATAGGCCGCCAGCATGACTGGCACCCGAGACGCTTTCAGCGAAATTACCAGATTTTGGAAGTCGAGCGATTCACAAATGTGAATGAACTCTAGGGCCGATTCCACCATGCCCTCAGGCGTGTCGCCGTAGGTAAAGAGCATGCGCTCCGCCAGAGAACCGTGGTTGACGCCAATGCGCATCGCTTTGTTCTGCTCACGCAGGGAAACGACTAAGGGCTCTAGCGTTTCGCGAATTTTGTGGCCAATGTCGGCGAATTCTGACTCCGAATATTCGGTACGGCCCGACTGCGGCTTTTCAAACACGTACAGGCCGGGATTGATGCGCACCTTATCGACATGCTTCGCCACCTCAAGGGCGATTTTCATGCCGTTGTGGTGTACATCGGCGACTAGCGGCACGGGCTGATAGGTGGCTTCGAGCTGTTGGCGAATATCAGCCAGCGCTTTGGCATGGGCCATGCTGGGCACCGTCACACGAACAATTTCACAGCCGATTTCGTGCAGGCGACGAATGCCCGCGACGGCTCCTGCCACATCTAAGGTGTCTTCGTTGATCATGGACTGCACGACCACCGGAGCACCGCCGCCGATAGTGACACTGCCCACCTGAACGGGGCGAGTTTGACGACGATGAATCGTGGTATCAAAGGCCGCTTCGGTGGGTGCGGATAGCGAGGGGGGGGAAGGTAGGGTTTGCATAGCCCTTAGTCTCAATGAATGTTTGAATACACCTTCTTCAGAGTGCCATAGAAGCTACCGTTTCGGCGCATATCTGAACGGTGGCAGCGACCGATTTGGGTCGGTGAGATCGCCCCGCTCACCTAAAACTTTCCTTGATATACCGACAGAACTGGCCCTTGGCCTTTTCCAGGTCGCTTTCCCAGACAATGCATAGGATTGATGCTTCGTATGGCACTCGACCCAAGCTATCGGTAAAGGGGTGCCATATCGCAGCTCAAATCGGCATAATCGGGAGAATCGAGCAGCGCTAGGGAGACAGTGAGCCTAGGTATAAAATTGGTCGCTGTTGCGTAGAGCGTGGAACCGCCACAGTCATCATGCTCGCTTTGTTATGCCGCAAAATCGGTGATTGGGAACGATAGATGTGATCGCTCGCCGGGAACCTGTCATGAATCGGTATCGCCGCAATTTGTTGCTCAGTATTGCCTTCATCGTGCCGTTTGGCCTGGCGACCAAGTTTTATCGAGGCGTCGGCCAGGCTTGGCTCAACGACGCCTTTGGTGGCATTCCCTACGAAATCTTTTGGATGCTGCTGCTGGCGTTGATTTGGCTGCGACTGCGTCCGGGGGCGATCGCCCTCATCGTATTAGTCTCCACTTGTCTGCTGGAATTCCTGCAGCTCTGGCAACCGGCTTGGCTGCAGGCCATCCGGGCGACGCTGCCGGGTCGGCTCGTGTTTGGCAATACGTTTACCTGGGGTGACTTTCCTTATTACGCGATTGGCTGTGGGCTCGGCTGGCTCTGGTTAAAGATGCTCTATCCCGCTGAGCCACAAAGCTGAGACACGGACGTTAACGGTTACGGCACTGAGGGATTCAGCGACAGACGGGTGACAGGTTCAAAGGCCCAGAGTCGTGAGGCGATCGCGAAAGGTCTCCCAGGGAATATTTTGTTCCAGATATTGAGGTTGATCCGGATTGTAGGGGCCTTGCAGCCGATCAATCGCAGTAATGATCGCGTCTTGCGTCAAGACGGGAATGTCGGGATCAGCGGCTGTGGGGTTAACCAGCGAACTGGCGAAGCCGCGAAACACCACGACAAAATCTTCTTCATTGTTAACCTGAGCCGTCACCATCAGCACCTCTTGCGGAAACCGAAAGGTGTATTGCTCAAGCCGTTGAATCGGCAGTGGATCAGGCATAGGGCAATGATGTTGACATCAGCATTCTGTCTTGATCAAACTCGGCGATCGATCGCCCCAACTCAGAAAGGGCTCCACCCTCATCAACTCACGAGCCATCAGATCAACCAGGGTAAAAAAACGCCGCCTTAGCTAATTGCCGACCGACCCTGGCGGCCGAGACGAATGAACACGAAATAGCCCAGCACCAGCAAATAAATAATCAGGCCCACAATCCCAAAAAAGGCCAAAAAGCCATTGGTGTAGCTGCCATGCAGGATCTCTTTATATAACAGAGGCGGCTGTCGCCAAGCTTGGCAAGCGGTACCTGCTAGGCGAGTTCCCGAAAAGGCGCAGGGCAAAAAGAAAGCGACAAAGATGGCCCCGATCGCACTGTAAACAGTGACAGCCCAACGCCAGGCAACAAAGACAAATCGCAACGCCGACTGGCGTTGTTCACGGATTTCTTCGTTCAGATCTTCCCAAAACCACAGGCTGATCGGAATCAAAATGCGCGCCATCAGGCCCGCAATAAAGCTAAAGGAGAAACCGCCAATCATCAGGTAAACCGTGATCATCAGCAAGCTAGCCACCTTCCAATAAATGGTCAGCAGCAGTTGAATCGCCGACGCCTGCTGCACAAAGGCCCACACCAGCAGAATGAGCGGAAAAACAACGGTAAAGAGGACAGCTAACCGATAATCTGCCCACACAAACTTATCTAATGCCCAGAGGTTGGCAAGGACTGGGGCCAAGGAGAGATTGAGAAGAGTGGGCATCATTAGGGTGGAAAAAATTAGGCAGAGTGATGAGCTTTATTAGCGTATCACTTGTGTTTAGCAAAGAACGGGCCAGCATCTGCCAGTCTTTTGCGCAGCATTACTAGGCTCGCCAGGTTTTGCTCGTTGAGCGGCCGATCGCCAAGGGAGGTCACAACCGAAACTCACCATCGCCCCTCAGCAAAGCTGCCTGTCGATCAAGGCTACGCGCCCAGCATCGAGCGATCGCGACACGGGTCGAACGTTTCCAGAGATTCAAATATGCCGCTCGATTTAAGCGCCGAGCGATCTTGACAGCAAATACTTCGCCCTACTTCGATCTATTTCGTAGTGCTGCGACGAACTGCTTCAAGCTGCCTAGATCTGCGGCTCGCTCATTGGCAGTGCAGAGAGAGAATGCGGAGAATGCGACTACAGCAGCACAAGCGACCGTACTTTTTCTAGGAGGCTGACGCCGTGCAATCTTTTTTTCCTGAATCTCGACTGCCCGCTTCGGCTAGCGCTCGATCCGCGTTCATCACCCATATTGGCAAGTATCTGCCAGGGCCACCCATCGCCAACGATGAGATGGAGAGCTATCTGGGTCGGGTGGGCGATCGCCCCTCGCGGGTGAAGAACCGCATTCTCAAGAGCAACGGCATTCAACAACGCCACTATGCGCTGGATCAGCAGCAGCAAACCACCATCAGCAACAGCCAAATGGCCGCCGCCGCCATTCGCGATGCCCTCGCCCAATCGGGGCTGAATCCCCGCGCAATTGATTTGCTGGCCTGTGGCACCACTTGGCCCGATCTGCTGGTTCCCGGCTTCGCCAGTATGGTGCATGGCGAGCTGCCCGAACTGGCACCGTTAGAAGCCACCTCGCACCAAGGGGTATGCTGTGCTGGAGTGGCAGCCCTCAAATACGCCACGGCTCAAGTGCAGTTAGGCCACAAGCAAAAGGCTATAGTCGTCGCCTCTGAACTGGCGTCACGCTTGTTTAAACACACCCGGTTTGAAGCAGAAACAGCCCTTCAAGCGGGCGAAAGCCTGTCTTTTGATACGGAGTTTTTGCGGTGGATGCTCTCGGACGGGGCGGGCGCTTGTTTGGTTAGCGATCGCCCCGCCGCCCACGGCCTCAGTCTCAAAGTCGAGTGGATTGAGTCCGTCTCCCATGCCAATGCACATCCTGTCTGCATGTACGCCGGGGTCAAGAGCCCTGACGACCTCAAGAGCTGGATGGATTTTCCTTCGCAGGCGGCAGCGGCTGAACAGGGCGCGATCGATCTGCGGCAAAACATTCGCCTGTTAGACAAGGTGGTGCAGTTAGGGGTGGAAGGTTGGCTGCGGCTGATCGAAGCCGGTCGCGTGCGACCGGACGAAGTGGATTGGCTCTTGTGTCACTACTCGTCGCATTTTTTCCGCAGTCAGATTATTGACCTGCTGGAAAAAGCAGGCTGCATGATTCCGGAGGAAAAATGGTTCACCAACCTCTACACCCGAGGCAACACTGGCTGCGCCTCGATTTACCTGATGCTAGAAGAGCTGTTCAACTCGGGCAAGCTGCAGCCGGGGCAAAAAATCTTTTGTTTTGTGCCGGAAAGTGGCCGCTTCACCACAGCTTACCTAATGCTGACGGTGGTGGATGGCACGGAACCAGAACTTTCTTCACCCTCGGCTCAATTATCGGTTCAAGGACACTCTGCGATCGCCTCGGCAACTACCGCCCCGGCAATGTCTTCACCGCTGTCTGCTGCTCCCGAACTTGCCACATCTCCAGAACCGACCGCCGCTCCAGACCTCACAACCGCCCCAGAGCTGTCCGCTTCGGCAGATCTGACTACCTCGGCGGAGCTGCTGCGGCAGTTGATGCTGGTGTGGCTGACCTTTGAGCGCGAGCTGCGATCGGTGCCGATCATTCAGCGGCTCTATCAAGGTGAATTCACTGTAGAGGATTACCAAGCTCTGCTGCGGAACCTGCGCCCTCAAGTCGTGGACGGAGCGCGGTGGATTACGCGCGCGGCCTCAAACATGACGGATTTCGAGCTGCGATCGCACCTCATCACCCACGCCCGCGACGAGCACCGGGACTTCCAAATGCTAGAGCGCGACTATGTCTCCGTGGGCGGGCAGCTCGATGAAATTTTGACAGCGGAGCAAAATATCGGCTCAGAAGCGCTGTCGGCCTACATTTTTCAGCGGGCCTCGGGCGAAAATCCGATTGATTTGCTGGGCAGCATCTTTGTGATTGAAGGACTGGGTAACCGCATGGTGGGCCAGTGGGCGACCCAAATTCAGCAAACCCTGGCGCTGGATAAAACCCAGGTCTCGTTTTTGACCTATCACGGTGAAAACGACGAGGCCCATACGCAAAAGCTCGATACGTTCCTCAATGCTGACTGGATGACGCCCGAGATTGCCGCCCGCATTGTCAAAACCGCGCAGACCACCGCTCGCCTATACCGCCTGCAACTAGAGGAGATCACCCGATGACCTACATCCCCCAACCCCGCAATCGCCAAGACCCGAACTATTGGGATGCCCTGTACTTCGATGCGGCGATTCCGGTTGATCCGACGGCCAAAGCCTACATGATTAAGGACTTGCAAAGCTGGTCGCGCAACTATCTACTGATGCCGATAAAGGCCGTCGCGAACGTCAGCATGGCCGCGATTATGACCGTGAAACGGCTGCTACCCTTTCAATTTCGCTCGTACCGGCTGATGCATGGCATGGCCGTCTGGTTTCTCAACACTTTTACCACCCCTGAGGCGTGCTATCTGATCGTGCGGCACCTGGCGATCGGCTCTAATATCGTCAATTTTTTAATCGACAACGGCCCTGATCCGGCGATCGCCCGATCCAGCCTTTATCCGCGCACGGTGGAAGATTTGGGCGCAAATGCATTCTTAGAGCACGACATCAACCTCTATAACTTTGTGCTGGATTATCACCAAGCCCAGCACAAATTCCCTAATTGGCTGGAGGAGGTGCGATCGCGCGGCATCGACTACAGCAACCTTCGTCCGTTAGAAATTGATGTCAATGTGACTCGACGCGGCTGGCTGCAGGTACTGGATATGGAGTCAGCCCTAGAGCTGTTTAAGATTTGCTACTCCCTGTTTGTCACCAGTGACGAGTTTCAGCGCGCCGTGCTGTCGCTGCAGTTTGACGAGAGCTTTGCGCTGTACTTTAGCCAGCTCACTGGCGACTATCGCTGGAACCACACAGTGACCAACCGCCATCCCCTCGCGCCGAACAGTCCGTTTGGCGCGGCGCACAATCTACTACTACACGGGCTGCTGTCGGAGTATTTGCATCGTTATTTAGAACTGCAGGCAGCGGCCCAGACCGCAGCGATCGCACCACCCCTCAATCGACAATATGTTCAGGACTCAACGCCATGACCCGTTCACAAACCTTACGACAAGGCTTAGAGCGCTATTACGCAGAGAATCCGGATTTTGTGCGCGATCGCGACCTGCAAGTGGGTTGGATCAACGTGCCCTGGCACGACCTGCAACGCCACGACATTATGCATGTGGTCACCGGTTACAGCACGGCGATCGATGACGAGATGCGCCTGATCGGCTTTCTGCTCACCGCACTCACCCGACGCCGCCCCTGGAGCTACTACCTACAGAGTTTGGGCGTTTTAGCCGAAGTGCTCTGGCGCGCCTGCTGGCACCGCACCGTTGGCAGCGCCAGGGTGTATCGCCCTGACGAAATCCTGCGCTTTTACATCACTGGCGTGCGCCAGGGGTTAACCGTTCGGCCCGCGATCGACGCCTATATTGACCCCGCAACGGTGCTAGACCAAAACCTCGATATGCTCCGACAGCAGTACGGCATTGCCAACGCGGGCGCTTGGGATGTTTGAATCTTGAGTTCAGTATTCGGAATACCCTTCGGGAAGGGCAAAGCCCTACGGAATTCGGAGTTCTGAATTTTGAGTTTTGAGTGCCCCCCGTTCTCAGTTTTTTGGCACTTTATCCATGCTGAACTCTGCGATTCTCATTTTCGATTTTGAGGCTGAAATTTTGAATTTTAAGTGCCCTTTACACTTTTCCAAATTCTACCTGCTGCATTCAGAATTCTGACTTCTAATTTTCATATTCTATATTCCTTGAAAAACGATGTCCTCCTCTCGCTCACTTCCCTACCAATGGCATTTAGATGGCAACTACTTAATCGGCATCACCGGCGATCGCTGGTGGTCGTTGTTAAAGCAAAACCACTTTCACGTCTCTCCGGTCTACTGGCATCGGGTAGCGGCGACGACGGTAATGAGTGGGGTGAGTACAGTGCTCAGCGGTGTTGAGGCTTGGCGCTATAACCGCGCGATCGCAGCCACCGAATTATCTGCCGACCCAATTTTTATTCTGGGTCATTGGCGTAGTGGCACGACTTTGCTGCATGAGCTGCTGGCCTTAGATATTGAGCAACTGGCCTATCCCAATACCTTTGAGGTAATGAGCCCGCAAACGTTTCTCTCAACAGAGTCGCTGTTGAGTCGATGGCTAGCAAAGCTAGTGCCCGATCGCCGCCCCATGGACAACATGTCGCTCAAGGTGAACTCACCTCAAGAAGATGAATTTGCGATCGCCCTCATGACGCTGCAGTCCTATTACCTGGGGCTCTCCTTTCCTGATGCTGAGCAGCACTATGAACGCTATCTCACTCTAGAAAACCTGACACCCGAAGAGTTACAGCAGTGGCAACACCAATTTCTCTGGTTTCTCAAAAAACTGACCTTCAAATATCAGCGACCTCTTGTACTGAAATCGCCACCCCATACCGCTCGAATTCGCCTGTTATTAAAGCTTTTTCCTCAGGCTAAATTCGTCCATATTCATCGTCATCCCTATGATGTTTTTCGATCGATGCGGCACTATTTTCACACCGCTGGCTGGCTCACTTATTTACAAAAGCCTGATCTGAAAACCCTGGATCAAGCGATTTTGCGCCGCTATCGTCTGCTCTATGACGCGTACTTTGAGCAGCGGCAGTTAATCCCAGCGGATCAGTTCTACGAAGTCAGCTTCTCAGCGTTAGAGCAAGATCCGATCGCCACAGTCAAGCAGATTTACAAGCAATTTCAGCTCTCGTATTCAGATCGTTTGGACCCCCGACTGCAGGGGTATATCAATGCCCGTCAGAACTATCGCAAGAATAGTTTTCCAGCCCTGGATGCCGAGACCCAACAGCGAATCCAGCAGGAGTGGCAGGGTGCTTTTGCCGCGTGGGGTTATGCAACCGGTTGAGTTCGGAGTTCGGAGTCCTGCTTTCCGACTTCCCAATTCCGACTTCAAAGTTTCGACTTTCGCATTCCACCCCCTTGAGTTCCGCGATCGCGACTTCCTACAATAGAGCCTGCCCTCTCCCGTTTTTTTGACCATGACAGCGACTGCCGCCTCGGCTTCGACCTCTAAAACCTTTAAGAAGCTGCAGGCCGGACTGCGATCGCGCGTGGGCAAAGCGATTCATGACTACGACATGATTCAAGCGGGCGACAAAATCATGGTTTGCCTGTCAGGAGGCAAAGATTCCTACACCCTGTTGGATATGCTGCTCAGCCTGCAGCGCAACGCCCCCGTCGAGTTTGAGCTGTTTGCCGTCAACCTCGATCAAAAGCAGCCGGGGTTTCCGACCCATGTCTTGCCCGACTATCTCACCCAGGTGGGGGTGCCGTTTCGCATCGTCGAGCAAGATACCTACAGTGTGGTAAAGCGGGTGATTCCTGAGGGCAAAACCATGTGTGGGCTCTGTTCACGGCTACGGCGCGGTGCCCTGTATCGTGTCGCCGCTGAAGAGGGCGCAACCAAAATCGCGCTGGGGCATCACCGCGATGACATTGTGGAAACGTTCTTTCTCAATTTGTTTCACGGTGGGGGCATGAAAGCCATGCCGCCAAAACTGCTCACGGACGATCTCCGCCACATCGTGATTCGCCCCCTAGCCTATTGTGTGGAAAAGGAAATTGCCCGCTATGCTCGCCAGCGCGAGTTTCCGATCATTCCCTGTCAGCTCTGCGGCTCTCAAGACAACCTGCAGCGGGTGCAAATCAAGGAAATGTTGGCACAGTGGGAGCGCGACACACCGGGTCGAGGCGATTCGATCTTTCGGGGCTTGCAACATGTCACCCCCTCGCATCTGGCCGATCGCGATCAGTTTGATTTTGGCGGACTGGAGGCCTTGCGATCGCTGGCCCAGTCTCAAGCGTCATCGGCAGCGACTGACGCCTTACCGTGGGAGTTATAGCGACTCAGCGAAAGCACGGCATCTTCAGATAACTTAATACGGAGGTACTGAGTGCTTACCGATAGAATCGTGAAAAGTCTAAAGGCATATAGCTCTCGCCAAAGTGGCTGAAGCGCCCACAGAGCAATGTCTTGACGACTCATCTAGAGCATGGATCAAGCCATCAAGAATCTTGACTACAGCTACGAAATAATCGATACATTGATACCTGAGTAATCTCGACACTTTACCGGCCTGTGGCTGTGCAGTATCTTTTGGATGGTTTGATACATCACTAGCTGTCAACTAGGTCGGTGTGTCATTACCGCATCTGCCAACGTTTGGTTTTTAGAGTCTCTTAGCAACAGGATAATTGTGAGATTCGTCAGAGCTGTTTATATCTTGAAAGCCCGTTGGATGCAGAGCCCTTTTTAGTCTTGCCCCTTTAAACGCGATCGTCTTCGTCACTAAGCATGAGTACAAGGCTCATGCCATAAGACAGTTTCACTGTGTAAATTGAGATTCCTAAGATTGTGAATCTGGTGTCTACAGGAAAATTCTGACACCGCATTGAAACTTAATCAAGAAGACATCAAGTCAATTGTTAGCCTGCTCCTTCGCTACGGCTACTCAAATTGACTGCGAGCCACACAGGAATTGAATTTAAGTCGTTTTACTTTGCTCGTCTGATAAGCGTCACCGAACCTTAATTCCAACAGGTCACTCTCTGTTGAAATCGAAGATTGGTAAAGCATCTTAGGGTTCATACCCGACGCCATCTAGACCTGAATCTTGTTTTGTTTTGCTTAGCATTCCAACTTCTGACTTTATCTCAGGTTTCTCAAGCCATAGCTTGCAGATCTTTAGGTTGACAAATCTAGAGACTGATTTCGCATTGCTATAGCTCACTCATTCTCAATTCCTAGCAGGATTTAACCGATTAATTTTCAAGCGACTTGGCTTGGTTTTGGATCGGCAAAAATCCTCATGGAAAAGTTTCTGCAGGTTAATTTTGCCTGCATCGTGTAAGGACTTGAAGTCAATGAATATGCCACTCAGCAACGTTGCATCCACAGATTTATCTGCTGCCATCACTTCGCCGCGCCTAATTACCTTTGCGTTGGTCGATGCTGAGAGTAATGAAATTGTCAAAGGTTATGAAGATTTAGGCGTTGATGGTCAGATCAATTTAGCCGAGTTAGATCTGTCGCTCTACAGCATCGTCGCTCAAGTCAATACTGATCATCCCGAAGCGGACGCGGTGCAAAGCATCAAGTTTGAATCTTCCCTGGGCAACCAAATCGAAAGTGTTGAGCCCTATGCGTTCTTTGGTGATCGAAACGGTAATTATCGTGGCAAAGACCTGGCAGCTGGCGACTTTACGCTAAAGGCCACGGCTTACACTCAAGACTCGGCTAGAGGAAACGCGATCGCCGCTGTTGACCTCAGCTACACCGTCGTTGAAACTGCCCCATCACCGGTGCCTGATCCTGATCCCGATCCAACGCCTGATCCCGATCCAGTTCCTGATCCCGATCCGGTTCCTGAACCCGATCCGACGCCTGATCCTGGCCCACCGTCCGACAATCCTTTTCAGGATTCGTTTTTGGCGGAGTTAGATCTCATCGTCTCCCACTTTGATGGCAACATTTATGAACGCTACGACATTGCCGCGCTGCCAGTGGCCGCAGCCATTACCAACGCCGCTGGTTTTCAAGACAAGTCCACCTTTTTCTACAGCAACAATCTAGGAGAACGGAGCCTGGAACTCCGCGAAGAATTGATGCGCGAGAGTGCGGCCCTAGCCGAAAAGCTGGGTATTCAGACTTATGACTATCAAATCGATGCCGACCAGGCAACGGCGGAGCTGGTCAAAATTCTCGGTTCTGGCAAAAAGGTGCTGGCGATCGAGGGCGGGCCAATGGAAGCCATCTACCGGGCATTAGACCAGGTGGATGCATCGATGCACTCCAATATCACCCTGCTATCGCACTCTTCGTGGAACGAAAATCGCAATATTGCCAGCAAACCAGGCGTCGATGATGTGCGCACTTGGCAAGACATCAAAAACGACTTTCCCCAAGTTACGACGATCGATATCAGAGACCAAAATGGCAAAGGAGATGAAGGCTTCAACAGCTCTGATTGGACTTGGTTAGATGATGCGTCCGATCCGGTTTTGCAAGAAGTGCGCGACCTGATGAAGAACGCGGGCAATAAGGTCAATGACCCTTCGGACTCGGGCATGCATTTCTATGCCTTGACAGGTAACGAAACGGCTAAGCCGCTGGATGCCAAAGCCTTCTTTGAAGAATATCCGCCGACGTATACGGAAACGATTGACCCTGAACCTGATCCCGATCCGATTCCTGATCCTGATCCCGATCCAGTTCCTGATCCCGATCCAGTTCCTGACCCTGATCCGGTGCCTGACCCCACGCCCGATCCGGATCCGATTCCTGACCCTGATCCAATTCCCGATCCGCAGCCCCCTAGCGATGAGCCCTTACTCACCATCGCTTTGGTGAATGCTGAAACCAATGAAGTAGTCGAGGGGTATGAAAACCTGGGAACCAGCGATGCGATCGACTTAGCTACCATCGACTTCACTCAATATAGTTTGGTGGCACAGATCAACCCCGATCATCCCGATGCGGAAACGGTTAAGAGCGTCAAGTTTGAATCTTCCTTAGGGAACCAGACCGAAAATATTGAGCCTTACGCTTTATTCGGGGATGCCAAGGGCAATTACAAAGGCAAAACGTTGACGGCTGGCGACTTTACGCTCAAAGCCACGGCCTATACCCAAAAAGCGGCGGGCGGCACGGAGATCGCCTCGACCGCCCAGAGTTACACCGTTGTGGATGCTGCTGCCCCTGATCCGGATCCGATTCCTGATCCTGACCCGGTGCCCGATCCTGACCCGGTGCCCGATCCGACTCCAGATCCGGATCCCGTGCCCGAACCTGACCCGCCCCCCGATCCCGATCCAACGCCAGATCCCGATCCGACACCAGATCCCACCCCTGACGGCAACAAGGTATTTCTCGCTGAGAATGGCCAGCTCATTCTAGAAGCAGAATCCGCCACACTGACGGGTGATTGGCAATCTAAAACAGTTGAAGGCGAGCAGTCAGTGCTGTGGGATGCCGCTAAGAGCAGCTATAACAAGGTGCCGACTGGTCAAACCTTAAGCTATCAGTTTGAAACTGATGAGTCCGGCACTTACAGCATTGCGCTGCATTCTGGTCGTGTGAAGAGTGCCATGAATAACAGCGATCGCTACGAAAAAGGCAGTAGCGGCCAAGAGCGTACAGATACTGGCAACGATGCCTACGTCGCAGTGATCAATGCTGAGACGGGAGAAGTCGTCCAAAAAGCAACGAAACTTTTCACCGGCTTAGGGAGCTCAGACCAGGATTTGAGATGGGGCACCACGTTTGATGCTAAACACAAAAAGACACCTGCAGAGGTTGATCTAGAAGCGGATACCCAATACCGGCTGGAGATTACTGGGCGCTCTGATGGGTATGTGTTAGATCGCATTACCCTCAGCAATGAGGGTGCTCTAAAGGATACGACTACAGCTGAGTCAGCAATCAAAGACGGTGCTTCTGGTCAACCCCCAGAGCCACCAACACCAGAACAGCCGACACCAGAACAGCCGACACCCGAGACCCCCAGCAACAACCCGATAGCGACATCAATGCTCGGGCAGGCCGATTATGTGGTCTCTCATTTCGATGGGAACAATCGCGACCCCGATGATATTGCCGGGTTACCGGTTGCGGCAGCACTCACCACTGCCGCTGGCATTGCCGATAAATCAGACTTTTTCTACAACAACAATGTAGGAGAGCCCAACATTCCGAGTCAGGTGAGTCGCATGCGCGAGAGTGCCGCTTTTGCCGAACAGCTTGGCATTCAGACCCATGATTACCAGGCTGATCTAGCGGGTACTACTCAAGAGCTAGCGACCATCTTCAACTCTGGCAAGGATGTTTTAGTGCTGGAGGGCGGGCGGATGGAAATGACCTATCGCGCCCTTGAGCAGACTGATCCGGGCAACCTCAAAAACATCACTTTGCTCTCTCATTCCTTGGCCAATGAAAACTATAACAACGGAGGTACCCGCACCTGGCGTGACTTGAAGCGCGATTTTTCTGACGTCACTTTTCTGGAGATTGGCGATCAAAATGGCAAAGGGGATAGTGGCTTCAACAGTTCTCAATGGTCATGGTTAGACAGCACAGATGATCCGATTCTCCAAGAAGCCCGGACGTTGATGCTGCAGGCCGGGAACAGTGTAAAAGTGAATGATCCCTCAGATGCGGGCATGCATTTCTATGGGCTGACAGGGGATGAACAAGGCAATCCCGCCAAGGCGCAAGACTTTTTTGAGCAATACCCGCCGACTGCGGGAGGGGAGGCTGATAGCTTAGACGTTAACGCGGGTACCGATGCCCTGATTGGGTTATCCGAGCAAAGTCAGTTGGCCGGCGATCCTGATGCCTATGACGATCTGCTCAATCTTGCCAGTGCCTCTGATGCCATCGGCAGCACAGAAGGCTTGATGGGCGGTGGGGGTGACTTCATCCCCTTGGATATGGCTGCTCTCACGGCGACTGACGCGGTTGACACAGCGTCCTTAGGTAGCAGCACGCTCAATCAAGAGCAATCTGAGATCGATCCATTTGGCGAAGGGCTACCGATCAGCACAAACAGTTCTCCCATGGAGGAAAGTCTGATCCGTGAACCGGCTCTCGTCGGTTAACCGACTGAGCATCGGCGATCTGGTGCAACCGGGGCAAGCGGCGAGACGAACGCCATGATTGACCGCGATCTCGCCGCCGCCCCCTAAGGGAGTTGCTTGAAAATAACGTCCCGATCGTAGGAGTTTGGCACTGCCAAACCCCTCCAGAAAACGTTTCCACCAATGGGATGTGATTTAAGCGCAGCTCCCTGAAGTACTCGTTCTCACCTGAAGTAATCGTTCTCAAAAGGAAAAGGAAATAGGGTCTCAGCCAGCTCTGGTCGCGATCGTGCGGCTGGGGCTGGCTTTGTTTCAAAACAATTCATGACCCCATAATTCTTTACAGCAGAGTCATCACCGAAGCATTATCCCAAGGCTCGGCGATCGGGCTCTCAAGGCAATCTTGGAAACGCCGGGAAGCCAAGGGGTCGGGGAGCTAGATTCGCAGTCTGGTTACAAAGGATCAGTATTATCCGTCCTTAGCCAATCGCTAGCCGTCATCGCCCAAAAACTGCAGGGCACTGAATTCAGAAATCCCTAGAATTCAGGAGTTTAGAGGCAAAGGCATCAGGTATCACTAGAGACCTTGAAGAACCGCCCGATCACCTCACCCGAATTAAAGTCATTCAGCCGCATCACCCGGCATTTTTTCCAACCTGAGAGGAGCGCTTTATAGTAGTCAGATAAGTTGAGCTCAAGGGTGCCGTGCCATGCCGTCTCTCAAAATTGTGTCTCTGCTGCCCAGTGCTACCGAAATCATTCAAGTTTTAGGCCTCACAGACCATCAAGTTGGGCGCAGCCACGAGTGTGACTATCCGACCGAAGTGCAGTCATTGCCGGTTTGCACAGCCCCGAAGTTTAATCCCCAAGGCACCAGCCGCGAAATCCACGATCGCGTGACTGACTTACTGCAATCGGCCTTGAGCGTCTATCAGATCCAGACAGATATTTTGCGCGATCTGCAGCCCACCCATATTTTGACTCAAGCCCAGTGCGAGGTTTGTGCCGTCAGCCTGCCCGAGGTTGAGGCAGCGGTGGAGTCACTCACGAGCATCGCCCCTCAGATCTTGTCGCTACAACCCAACCGCCTTGAAGCGGTCTGGCAGGATATCCGCCAGGTGGCGACAGCACTCTTAGGAGAGGCCGGTCATCAACGGGCGGAAGCGGCGATCGCGGCCCTACAGGCGCGCATCCAAATTTGCCAAGACCACATTCAAACGGCCTCTCACCAACCGTCTGTCGTCTGTATTGAATGGCCTGATCCGTTAATGTCAGCGGGCAATTGGGTGCCAGAACTGGTGCAGTTAGCACGGGGGTTGCCGTTGCTGAGCCAAACCGGACAACACTCTCCTTGGATCAGCTGGAACGATTTGGTGCGGGCTGATCCAGAGGTGATTATTTTGATGCCCTGTGGCTATGACATGGCCACGGCAGCGCGAGAAAGTACAGTCTTGTCGGCAAACTTTCTATGGCCGCTCATGCGAGCCGTGAAAACAGGGCGCGTTTATGTCACCGATGGCAATCAATATTTCAATCGACCCGGCCCCCGCCTAGTGGATTCGCTGGAAATTTTAACCGAAATTCTACATCCCGAAGTGGTTCCAGCGCGGCACCAAGGGACGGGGTGGCAGACGCTGCAGGATTGTCTAGCGGCCGAAGCGGTCAGTAGCGGCAACTCCGCCACCTGAGTTTGGGATTGGAATCCAGATTTCAAAAATAATGTCCCAGATCGCAAGAGTTTGGCATTGCCAAACCCTTACCGAAAATTGTCTGTCTTGAGGATGTTGTTTGAGTGCAAATCCTTGAGTTCGAGATCAGAACATAGAACTCTAGAATAAAGGCTTCTCTCTTTATCTGATCGCCTAGTGCTGCCAAAACAAATCGCGTCAAAAATGCTGAAAACAGCTATCCCAGGTGAGCGGCAGACCGGACGGATCGTCTGGGCGATCGACCAGCAACACCTCGCGCCCGGCTACCACCGTACCTACGATCGCGACATTCTTACCGCAATCGGCCAATAACGCGACGGCCCTCTCTGGCGGTAGGCACAGCACAAGTTCAAAATCTTCGCCGCCGTAGAGGCACCAATCCAAGGCCAGTTTGGGACCGACCCAAGCCTGCAGGGCAGGGGGAATTGGGAGGCGATCGCGTTGCAACCGAGCCCCCACACCGCTGGCTTGGCAGAGGTAAAGCACGGCGTTAGCCAAACCATCGCTGCTATCCATCGCGGCGATAGTGCTGAAGTCATCGTCTGGCCAGGCGGCCAACCGTTGCACGACATCCAGGCGCGGGATGGGGCGCTGGTGGGCCTGAATGAAATACCGGCGATCGCCCTCTGATAGCGGGGCGGCAGCGTCAGGCTGCAGCAACAGTTCTAGCCCAGCGCGGGAAGCCCCGTGCCAGCCAGTCGCCACAATGACGTGACCCGGCTGCGCCCGATCACGTCGTAATACTCGCTGCGGCGCGACGCGGCCAATGGCAGTAATCGCCAACATGATCTGAGCCGACTGGACAATATCGCCCCCGATAATTTCGCCGCCATACTGCTGCAGACAGTCGCCCATACCTTGGTAGACCCGCTTCACCCAAGCCACCGGGACGCTGCCTGGCAAGCTGAGACCGACGGTGACCCCGATGGGCATGGCCCCCATGGCTGCTAAGTCCGAAAGATTGGCCGCGATCGCCCGCCAGCCGACATCTTCCGGCGCGGTGGTGCGATCGCTAAAATGCACGCCATCGACCAGCACATCAGTCGTTACCACCGTGGCGTCGGCACGTGGCGACAAAACAGCGGCATCATCGCCCAACAAAGCCTGTGAACAGAACGGCTGGAGCTGGCGCAACAGGGTCAGCTCGCCGATATCAGCCACCGTGGGCTGAGCAGTCATGGTGACTCCTTAGGTGGTGCCAGGTTCAACCAGATTTCCTAACCCAGCGGTGACGCGTGCCGACAGGATGCGATCGCCCTCACCCAATTCTTCCAACACTTCTTTGTTGTCAACCACACAGCCAAACACGGTATATCGACCATCCAGCAGATTGAGGCCAGCAGGCGTCAGTTCCGGTTCAAACAAGAAGAAGAAAAACTGCGACGAGCCACCATTCACATCGCTTTCCGGACGGGCCATCCCCATGACGCCAAAGGCGGAAAAGGGCAATACCGGATCTTCTAGATACCGCCCTAATTCTTCCAGGGTGGCACCGTAAACCGGTGCCTCATCGCCTTTGACCAGAATTTCTAACGGCACCGCTCGATATTCTTTGGTTTTAGGGTCAATAAAGCCATCGTCGGCCCCCTCGGGGTCGCCCGTTTGCAGCACATAATTGTCTTCCGCTCGAATGAACGGCATGCCGTCGTAAAAGCCCCGCTGCACCAAGTCCACAAAATTGCCGCCCGTAACTGGCGCGGTGTAGCCGTCGATCACGGCGGTCAGCGTCCCTTTATTGGTCTCAAACTCCACCGTGGCACGGCCCAGGAGTTGGGGTAGATCACGGTATTCATCGGGTACCGTGTAGGGAAAGTCGGTCACCATCATGGCTTCCAAGACAGCCACTTTATCCAATAGCTCAGTCCGCTTGATCGCAATCGCCTCGCGATCGCGATCGTCCGCCCCGACCAGCATCGGTTCAATGCCCGCCCGCAGGTCATCTAAATAGGTCGCCGCTAACGCCTGCTGGTCAGCGGGGATATCGGCCAAAATTGCCTGCCGACTGCGACCCACAAGCCGATCAAGCTTATTGAGATCGCGCTTTACAGAGCTCCAACGCTTGCTGCGTAGCCACTCTGACAGACCTTCGAGATTGGCTTGAATCTTGCGAATATCAGCATTATCGATGGGGAGCGCATAGCGCAACAGCGCCTGTCCATCGGTAATGGCGTTGCCGGGGGGCAAATAGGCCACTAATGAGGGGGGTAACGCCGCCGCCTGAGCGCTGGCGGTCATGCCCGCAGCCGGCTCAGCGGTGATCAGTCCCATCCAGATGAGGCAGCCTAGGGCGATGCCAGTTAGCCATCGGTTCAGTAATTGCATGGGTAATGCTAGCCAAGAGTCACATTCAGCAAACGCCTTCGATCTTGCCATAGCGCGGGCATCTCTAGAAGCATTCTAGAAAGTTGTCGCAGGGGCGGTAAAATGAGGTGCCGATATTCACGATCCACGGGTAGCCAGCGTTATGATTTCCAGCAACGACTTTCGTACGGGCGTCAGTATCGAACTGGATGGGTCAGTTTGGCGGGTAGTTGAATTTCTTCACGTCAAGCCAGGTAAGGGATCTGCCTTCGTGCGGACGAAGCTTAAGAACGTCCAAAGTGGCAACACCGTTGAAAAAACATTTCGCGCTGGTGAAACCGTTCCCCAAGCCAATCTCGAAAAGAAGGTGATGCAACACACCTATCGAGAGGGTGAAGACCTCGTCTTTATGGATATGGAGAGTTACGAAGAAGTCCGCATGAGCCAGGCACAGGTGGGCGATCGCGTGAAATATCTCAAAGAAGAGATGGAAGTCAACGTCATTCGCTGGAACGAGCAGATCCTGGAAGTTGAACTGCCCAACGCGGTGGTGTTAGAGGTGACGCAAACCGATCCGGGCGTAAAGGGCGACACCGCCACGGGCGGCACCAAACCGGCCATCGTCGAGACCGGAGCCCAGGTCATGGTGCCGTTGTTCATCACAATTGGCGAAAGAATCAAGATTGATACGCGCAACGATTCCTACTTAGGGCGGGAGTAGTTACCCCAAAACAGTGTTTTTTTGGTGGAGTCAGCTCCATCTTGTTGGTACGGAGTGCAATTAGTGGAACTGAATTTCAACGAACTGCGTGAGTTGGTAACGACCCTTAGCCAAACCGATATCTCAGAGTTGACGCTCAAAAGTGGTGACTTTGAGCTGACGTTGCGGAAACCAGGGGCCTTTGTCATGTCAAGTGTGTCAGCGGAACCACTGGCGACGCCCATGGCACCGGTCATGCCTCAGATCGTTGATGCCGCTCAGCCACCGGCTCCGACCGCTGCCCCCACACCGCCGCCCTCCGTCGATTCCAGTCTGGTAGAAATCACCTCCCCGATGGTCGGCACCTTTTATCGCTCTCCTGCTCCTGAGGAACCGGCGTTTGTGGATTTGGGCGATCGCATCCAAACCGGGCAAACCGTCTGCATCATCGAGGCGATGAAGCTAATGAATGAACTAGAAGCCGAAGTGTCGGGCGAAATCGTCGAAATCCTCGTCGAAAACTCCCAACCTGTTGAATTCGGCCAACCGCTAATGCGCGTGCGTCCTAACTAGTAGACTGTGACATTATTTCACCCACTATTGCCGATGACTCGGGAGCCGTGGGGGCAAAGGGGCAGAGAAACTGGCAAGGGAGTATGACTTCTGCCGTAGAGTACGATTGGTTGCATTGAGGCTCCTGAGCAGTGATGGAGCTTTAAGTTTGCCGCTCTAAAGCCAGTCCGCAGGGCTAGACATCCGCGTCGCTATCGATAACAGCCTGGTAATTAACTGGATGTCGAAGAAAAAGCTGCTTTCCGTAGAGTAAGAACTCGCCATGAGCTATTTTCGGCCTGCGATTGATGAGATGACTGGCTATGTCCCGGGTGAACAACCTCAGCCAGGCACCAAAATCATCAAACTCAATACCAACGAAAATCCTTATCCGCCCTCTCCTAAGGTGATCGAAGCCCTGCAGAACTTTGATGGCGAACAATTGAGGCGCTATCCTGACCCGCTGGCCAGAGAGTTTTGCCAGACCGTCAGCGAAGTTTTGAAAGTTCCAGAAAATTGGATCATTGTCGGCAATGGTAGTGACGACCTCCTCAATCTGCTAGTCCGTGCGGGTGCTGAGGGCAGCGATCGCACAGTGGTTTATCCCACACCCACCTACGTGCTCTATCGCACGTTGTCAGCGATCCAAGCCGCCACCGTAATTGAAATTCCTTATCCTGCCAGCTGGCAATTACCGATTGAGCCCCTCATTGCCGCCAACGGAGCGATAACCTTTGTGGCCTCTCCCAATAGCCCTTCCGGTCACACCGTGCCTTTACCGGCTTTACGAGAACTGGCCCAAAGAACACCCGGAATTGTCGTCATTGATGAGGCCTATGTTGATTTCACAGAATTTTCTGCACTGCCTCTGGTGCAAGAATTTGACAATGTGATTGTGTTGCGGACGTTGTCTAAAGGCTATTCGTTAGCGGGCCTACGCATCGGCTTCGGTATTGCCAATCCCAAACTTCTGGCGGGCCTTTTTAAAGTCAAAGACAGCTACAACATTGACGCGATCGCGATCGCGTTAGGGACTGCCGCAATTCGCGATCAAGCTTACAAAGTCAGTTGCATCGAGAAAGTTAAAGCCTCTCGAACACAGCTCCAAAAGGATTTAGCAGCGCTCGGATTTTCGGTTCATGAATCCCATGGCAACTTTGTTTTGGTGACTACACCTCAAGGCAATGCCGAAGCAATTTACTTGGCCTTAAAAGCACACGGAATTTTGGTGCGTTACTTCAAGCAAGTTGGCCTTACCGATAAGCTACGTATTTCGGTCGGCACGGATGCAGAAAATCAGTCATTAGTAACGACTTTAGCGGACTTGCTCTCTGATAATGCCACCATCCACTAGCCCATGGCTAAATACAGGCTCCCCGTCAAACAGGGCTTCCAAAAGCTGGGCATCTAAACAGAAAAAACCGTCTGTATCATTGAAGCGATGAAGCTGATGAATTAACTTGCAGCTGAGGTCTCTGGCAAAATTGTCGAGAGTGTAGTCGAAAACTCCCAACCCGTTGAATTCGGCCAACGCCTAATGCGAGTCAAGCCGAGCTAATCTGCCCAAGTCATTTTCTGAGATGGTATGAGCAGCAAAAGATT
>JBHJJI010000244.1:0-9305 GCA_050042805.1 Leptolyngbyaceae cyanobacterium | reverse complement strand
CCCCCACCCCTTCTCTCTCCACCCTCCACCCTTTCTCTCTCCCCCCTCTACCCTTTCTCTCTCCACCCTCTACCCTTTCCCCCTCAACCCCATGACCCACTGGCAACAAGGCGAAACCCTCGAACTGGATATTACCGACCTCAGCAGCGACGGCGATGGGGTGGGCCGGTGGGACAACCGAGTGGTGTTTGTGCCCAATACCGTACCGGGCGATCGCGTCCAGGTGCGGCTGGTTTTTATCAAACCGTCGTTTGGTCGCGGCCAACTGATGGAAGTTTTGCAAGCGTCGAGCGATCGCATTCGCCCGCCCTGCATTGTGGCTGACAAGTGCGGCGGCTGGCAGTGGCAGCCGGTGGCCTACGCGGCTCAGCTGGCGGCGAAACAGCAGCAGGTCGTTGACGCGCTAGAACGCATTGGCCATTTCACCAACATTCCCATCAGTCCGATGATCGGCGCTGACGCGCCTCTGGGCTATCGCAACAAAGCCACCTATCCCCTCGGGCTCTCGGCAGAAGGCACTGTCAAAGCGGGCTATTTTCGCAAGGGCACCCACCAAATCATCAACCTCAACCAGTGCCCGGTGCAGGACGATCGACTAGATCCCTTATTGGCTGAAGTGAAGCACAACATTCAGGCCCAGGGCTGGTCAATTTATGACGAAGAGACTCAGCAAGGGGCGCTACGGCATCTGGCGCTACGAGTCGGGCGGCGCACCGGTCAACTGCTGTTGACGCTGGTCAGCACCACCTGGGAGTTGCCGGGGCTGGAGGAACAATGTGGTGAATGGAAGGCCCGGTATCCTAACCTGGCGGGCATTTGCATCAACCGTAACCGCAAGTCGGGCAACGCCATCTGGGGCAAAGAGTCGCGCTTTGTGGTCGGCGAACCTTATCTAGAAGAGGAATTTGCCAACCTGACGTTTCACATCTACCCCACCAACTTTTTTCAGGTGAATACGGAGCAGGCAGAGCGACTGCTGCGAGTCATGTTGGATGAACTGCAGCTGCAGGGCACCGAGGTCGTGGTCGATGCCTACTGCGGCATTGGGGCGTTGACCTTACCCATCGCCCAGCGCGCCAGCTTCTGCCTGGGGTTAGAAGTGCAGGAGGAAGCAGTCGAAGTGGCGATCGAAAATGCCAAGCTCAACAACATTCGTAATGCCCGGTTCAAGGCGGGCACGGTGGATAAGCTGCTGCCCGACGTGCGGGAATCGTTGCGCGATCAATCTCCCGATATTGTGGTGCTCGACCCGCCCCGCAAGGGCTGTGGCGATCGCGTACTGGAGGCCCTGCTGGCCCTGCAGCCGCCGCGCATTGCCTACATGAGCTGCAATCCGGCCACGCTGGCGCGCGACCTCAAGCGCCTGTGCGACGCGGGCGGCTATCGATTGCAGCGAGTGCAGGCTGCCGACTTTTTTCCGCAGACGGCTCATGTAGAGTGTGTCGCGTTTCTGGTAGCGTAAGAGAGCCCTTTTTTGATCGAACCGGTTATGAAGTTCAGCGCGATCGCCCAACAGATTGGCATCACTGAAATCTCGAGCCTAGCAGCGTTTCCAGAACGCGATCCCGACATCATGGGAGTGGCGGCGGTGCAGACGGCGACAGCGGGCAGTATCAGCTATATCGAAGGGGCAAAGTTTGGCCAATACGCCGCCACGACCCAGGCGAGCGCCCTGATTTTGCCTGCCGATGAGGCGCTGCAAGCCCAAGCCAATGAGCGGGGTTTGGCCTGGCTGAGTGCGGCTGATCCACGATTGGGCTTTGCTCGCACCATCGCGCTGTTTTATCGGCCCTTTCAACTAGCGCCGGGCATTCATCCCACGGCCATTGTGGATGCCGCCGCCAAACTCGGAGCCGACGTTGCCATCGGGGCTCATGCGGTGGTGCAGGCGTGCGCAACGATCGGCGCTGGCGTCTGCATTCATCCCAACGTAGTGATTTATCCGCACGCGATTATTGGCGATCGCACCGTGCTGCACGCCAACTGTGTCATCCATGAGCGCACTCACATTGGGGCCGACTGTGTAATTCACAGTGGGGCCGCGATTGGGTCAGAAGGGTTTGGCTTTGTGCCCACGGCCACCGGCTGGGAAAAAATGGAGCAGTCAGGCACGACCGTGCTCGAAGACGGGGTAGAAATTGGCTGCAACTCTACGGTTGATCGCCCTGCCGTGGGCGAAACCCGCATCAAACAGGGCACCAAACTCGACAATCTGGTGCATGTGGCCCACGGCTGCGAAATCGGCCAGGGCGTAGTGATGGCCGCTCAGGTCGGCATGGCCGGGGGCGTCACCGTCGGCAACCGCGTGATTTTGGCGGGCCAAGTTGGCATCTCTAACCAGGCGACAATTGGCGATGGCGCGATCGCCACGGCCAAGGCGGGCATTCACAGTGATGTGGCCCCCGGCGAAATCGTCACCGGGATTCCCGCCTTGCCGCACAAAGTCTTTCTCAAAGCCTCGGCAGTCTTTAGCCGCTTGCCTGAAATGCATCGCACCCTGCGCAAAATTAGCCGTCAGCTCAAGTTAGATTGAGGTGATGTTCGACTCTCACTAAACGGTCGCGACCGGCTGCTTTTGCCCGGTAGAGCGCTTTGTCCGCCTGATCGACCAAGCTGTCCGACCGCGTGGTCGCCGTCGGTAACAGGGTCACACCACCCGCGCTGTAGGTAACAATCTGATCCACGGCAGAATTGCGATGAGGAATGGCACAGGCCCGAAGACGCTTCCTAATCTTGCGATCGAGGGCGGCGACCCCATCCATTGAGATATTGGGTAGCAGTAACACAAACTCTTCGCCACCATAACGTGCCACTAAATCAGCGGGCCGTTCCGTACAAGACTGCAAGATCTCAGCAAAGGTTTGCAGGCAGCGATCGCCCTCTAAATGTCCATAGGTATCGTTGAACTGCTTAAAGGAATCAAGATCACACAGCAACAGCCCCAAAGGGCCCTGCTCTCGAGTCAACCGTCGCCATTCTTGATCCAACATCGCTTGAAAAAATCGACGATTTGCCAGGTTTGTCAGGTCGTCAGTATGGGAAATTTGTTGTAGCCGACGATTGGTACTGGCTAACTCATGAAGCAGTTGACGTTCCCTCAAAACTCGTTTAATTCGATGGCAGAGTACCGAAAGATTGATGGGTTTAGTAATAAAATCCGTTGCTTTGGCATTAAAGGCTTGATTGACCGAAGACTCATCACTCAGCCCAGTAATCATCAGCACGGGTGGGCAATCTTGCTGCAGTTGCTGATGCATGATCTGGCAACATTCGAACCCGTTGATGTCAGGCAGCAGGGCATCTAGCAGCACCACACTCACGGTCTTGTCCATCACCGTTGCGATCCCTTCGAATCCCGTTGCCGCTGTGATGACGTCAAAATTTTGCTGTTCAAGCGCAAAAGCCAGCAAATTTCGCGTATCTTGATCATCATCAATGACGAGAACTTGAGGGAGTGTCACCATGATTGTCTCAACCGATATCAATAATGTGTGAACAGTAAAAAGCTCTACATTTCTCAAGTGTCAATCGTCATACTGATAATGAGTTTTTCCCTTCGGATTTAGTCAAGATTGATCTCACACTTTGAGAGAATTGCTCTAAATCAACGTGAGCTGGAGCCTATTTTGGAGTAGGAAAGATCCTCATATTCCTGAATATGGCTCAGAAAATTGCTTCCTATAAATATATTCTGAGCGTTTTATGGCCATATCGTCTCCCTCTGTCGTCGGATCTAATGACACCAAACGCTGCCCAAACTCAGGTCGATTTTGCGACTCGCCACCTCTTAGTCTCTACGGCTATGCCCATTCAGGCAACACTAGGAGTGACAGTTTCAGGAACGACTGTTCAAAATCACCGGTTAGGCATCGCCGCCGCCGCTACGACGTGGCCTCAGTTATCGGCTAAAACCTTTGAGATTAGGCCTGATTGTGCCCGCCCCTAGGCCATCAACTAGGACCTGTATTCCCTGTTTGGCAAGCAATATCTCGTCTAAAGGGTGAGCGATCTAACCAATAGGGATAAGTTTTCACTCAAACCTCGAAATCATTTCTATCCGTAGGGTGTGCCGTAATAGAGTCAAGTCACTCAGGCAAAAGACTGCGGCGATGGTTTAGCTTTGCTTTACAATTTGTCCAAAGCTTGAGTGACCGTCAGCCAGCCTTGTCTCACCTCGTCGATTAGAGAAACGTAACTGTCATGAGCACCGGATATCTCGCCCTTGTTCTGCATGCCCACTTACCCTACGTCAGACACCCGGAAAGCGATTTTGTACTAGAGGAGGAGTGGCTGTTTGAGGCGATTACCGAGACCTACGTGCCGCTCATTACGATGTTTGAGGGGCTCAAGCAAGACGGGGTCGACTTCAAACTCACCATGAGTATGACGCCGCCGCTGGTGTCGATGCTGCGAGATCCGCTATTGCAGGATCGGTTTGATGCTCATTTAAGTCAGCTTGAGAAGCTGATTGAGCTGGAGCTCGATCGCAATGAGCACAACGGTCACCTGCGTTATTTAGCCGAGCACTACACCCAAGAATTCCAGCATGTGCGGCAGCTCTGGGAACGGTACGATCGCGACCTGGTCAAAGCCTTTAAGCAATTTCAAGACAGCAACAACCTCGAGATCATCACCTGCGGCGCGACCCACGGTTACATGCCGCTGATGAAGATGTATCCCGAGGCGGTGTGGGCACAAGTTCAGGTAGCCGTCGAGAGCTACGCTGAACATTTCGATCGCCCCCCCAACGGCATCTGGTTACCCGAATGTGCCTACTACGAAGGCGTTGAGCGGATGCTGGCCGATGCCGGTCTCCGTTACTTCTTGACGGATGGTCACGGCATCCTCTATGCGCGTCCGCGTCCGCGCTTTGGCTCCTATGCGCCCATCTACACGGAGACGGGGGTGGCCGCCTTTGGTCGCGATCACGAATCATCGCAACAGGTGTGGTCGTCTCAGGTGGGTTATCCAGGCGCGTCAGAATATCGCGAGTTTTATCGCGATCTGGGCTGGGATGCTGAGTACGAATACATCAAGCCGTTTATCATGCCCAACGGTCAGCGCAAAAACGTGGGCATCAAATATCACAAAATCACCGGCAAAGGCTTAGGTCTCTCTGACAAATCTTGGTACGACCCCTACTGGGCCAGAGAAAAGGCGGCGGAGCATGCGGACAATTTCATGTTTAACCGCGAACGGCAGGTAGAGCATCTGCACGACATGATGCACCGGCCTCCCATCATTGTGTCGCCCTATGATGCCGAGCTGTTTGGCCACTGGTGGTACGAAGGCCCCTGGTTTTTAGACTATCTCTTCCGCAAAACCTGGTTTGATCAAAACTCCTATGAGATGACCCATTTGGCCGACTACCTGCGCGACAACCCGACGCAGCAGGTGGCCAAGCCTTCGCAGTCGAGCTGGGGCTATAAAGGCTTCCACGAATACTGGCTGAATGAAACCAATGCCTGGATCTATCCCCACCTGCACAAAGCGGCGGAGCGCATGATCGAGCTGGCTAAGCGTGAACCGGAAGACGAGCTGCAGTGGCGAGCACTCAACCAGGCGGCCCGCGAGCTGTTGCTAGCACAGTCATCGGACTGGGCGTTTATCATGCGCACCGGCACGATGGTGCCCTATGCGGTGCGGCGCACGCGATCGCACCTCTCTCGGTTCACCAAGCTGTGGGAAGACTTAAATGAAGGCAAGGTTGACTCAGGCTGGCTGGTCAAGGTCGAGGCGATCGACAATATCTTCCCCAACATCAACTATCGGGTATATCGACCGCTGTAGCTCACGGTTTGGGGAGACCTCAAGTCTGCCAGTGCTCACCCCTCTCAGGAGTCGTCACCGTGTTTGATAATTCGTTAGCGCGGCTCAAGCAAGAAAATGAAAAGTTGAGAAAGCGCCTCGCTGCCACCCAACAATTAGGGCTGCGGGGCGATGCCCTTAAAGCCTTTGAAACCCACTGCTTAACAAATTTAGAGCTCGATCAGCAGGGCAACATTAGCGGCATCCAGGGCCGCGATGGTCAACGGTATACTGCCACCGTCTGGCTAGAACGAGCCCGTCAAGGGCAAGAGGGGCCAGCAGCCCAGGCACTACTAGCAACTAACGATAGTCAATCAGAAATCTCGCAACCCCACGTAGGCGTCGAGCAGTTAAAAACTCTGTCGGCGGCACAGTTAGAGGCGATCGCGCGGGGTGATTTGGTGGTTACCATCTCGGTATTGGACACCTAGCGACTGAGGACTCCACACTTTCTACAAACTCAGACAGCTGGATACAGCGAGACCCTGACGATAATATTCGTGAGGGATTTGTGGATATCTAGCAGAATCCCCTGCGGGAAGGGCAAGGCCCTACGAAATGCCGAGGTCGGAAGTCAGAATTGCAAGACTGATCAGATCGTCATTTCAGCAATCCCGAGTGATACCAGTTCTGCAAAATAGCGCTACAGATTCGGAGATCCCCCGCTGTCGCTGCCCCCTTGTCGAAGGGGGCTACACACTTTTTTGATGTGTAGTCCAAATTCAGCGAATTGGTATGACTTGATCAAAATGCAGGTGACGATACTCACCAGCTTTCAATAAAACTGAGCTAATTTTGCCGTCTTGAAGAAGATGCTGGCCTATGCTTCATTCGAAACAACGTTGGACGAAGTCGTCGCCAGGTATCGATGCACCAGAGCTTCAGATATTCTCATTCTTCTCTCAAATCACTATGAGATCCTGAAGCCCGAGGCGGATCTCCCCCTATTGACCGAAACAAATTTGCCGGTGATAGCGGATACAGGCAGATAGAATAAGACAACGTATTTATTACAACACCGAGAATCTATGTCCGTTCTGGCCGTAATCGCTGTTATAGCCCTGCTCATCTTCGTCCACGAATCGGGGCACTTCCTGGCTGCTCGACTGCAGGGCATCCACGTCAACCGATTTTCTATCGGCTTTGGCCCGATCCTCTGGAAGTATCAGGGGCCAGATACGGAATATGCGCTGCGCGCGATTCCCCTCGGCGGTTTTGTGGGTTTTCCGGACGATGATCCGGAGAGTGAGATTCCCCCCGAAGATCCCGATCTCTTGAAAAATCGACCGATTTTGGATCGAGCGATCGTCATCAGCGCGGGCGTGGTGGCTAATCTGCTGTTTGCCTATGTGGTCTTTGTGGCGCAGTTTACGGCCGTTGGTGTTCCCTACTTCACAGAACCTGGCGTGTTAATTCCTGAGGTGATTTCAGAGACCTCTCCAGCTGCAGTTGCTGGCATCCAGGCGAATGATGTGATTCTCAAAGCCGACGATCAAGTCTTTGGTTCGGATTACGACGTTGTTCAATCCTTTGCTGGTTTGATTGGCGATCAGGGAGATCAGCCGCTTGACCTAACGGTGCAGCGAGCCGATCAGGTTCTAACGGTGACGGTGACTCCAGAAATTTCTCCTAGCGGCAAGTCTCTTATCGGTGTACAGCTCAATCACAACGGTGAATTAGATTATCGCCGGGCCAACACTGTCTTTGAAGTGTTAGCCATATCAGCCCGCGAGTTTCAGGGTATGTTGCTGCAAACGGTGCAGGGCTTTGCCATGCTGATTACGGACTTTTCAGCAATGTCAGGGCAAATTGCTGGCCCAGTCGGAATTGCCGAACAGGGTGCTAACTTAGTTTCCCAAAATGTCGCAACGCTATTCCCTTTCACCGCGATCATCAGTATTAACCTGGCGATTATCAATATTCTGCCCCTGCCCGCCTTAGACGGAGGCCAGTTGGCCTTTTTGTTAATTGAGGCGCTGCGAGGCAAACCGCTCCCCGATCGCCTGCAAGAAAACGTGATGCAAACGGGCTTGGTGCTGCTGTTGGGTCTGGGTGTCTTTTTGATTGTGCGTGATACCTCCCAACTTGAAATCTTTCAGGATTTGCTGCAGTGAGTCCGCGCCGCAAACTGTTGCCCAAAAAGCGGCGAGCCCTCGAAGTGTTGGCTCGGCTCAAGCGCCTATATCCTGATGCCACCTGCTCGCTGGACTACGAAACGCCAGTACAGCTATTGGTGGCGACCATATTATCGGCTCAATGCACGGACGAACGGGTAAATCTGGTGACGCCAGCCTTGTTTGCCCGGTTTCCGGACGCGCGGGCAATGGCTGAAGCCGACCTGAGCGAGATTGAAACGCTGGTGCGATCGACCGGTTTTTACCGCAATAAAGCCAAGAATATCCAGGGAGCCTGTCGCAAAATCGTGACGGACTTTGGCGGCGAAGTGCCCCAAACCATGGCTGAACTGACGAGTTTGCCGGGTGCAGCGAGAAAAACCGCTAATGTCGTATTGGCCCATGCCTTTGGCATCAACGCGGGGGTGACAGTCGATACCCATGTCAAGCGCTTGACTAATCGACTGGGCTTTACTAAACACAGCGATCCCAAAAAGATTGAGCAGGATTTGATGAAGCTGATTCCCCAACCAGATTGGGAGAACTGGTCAATTCGGCTGATCTATCACGGACGTGCCGTGTGCAATGCGCGCAAACCCGCCTGCGATCGCTGCGAGTTGGCCGACCTCTGCGCTGCCGCCAAACTCTCGCCACCGAGTGAGGCGATCGCGGCCGAACAGTCCGGCACGCCGATTGCTTAAGCCAGGTCTAGGACTGTTGGCCTCTAGGCCACAAATTGGCTGAAAATAATTAGCAATGACCAGGCAAAGATCACCAGGGTCAGTAAGGTAGAAATAATCGGCATGTCGCAGAGTGAATGGGTTGGTACGCCTACAGTTTAGTCAAAGTGGCGGGACGGTTGAGCACCTGCAGGGGGTGGGTATCCGGTATGGTCAGCGAGATCGCCCCTGCACCTCATGAACGCCCCGTAGATTTTGGACTTGAACGCGCCGGATCCACGAGCGAGCTTTCGAGGCCAGCCCTTGGCTGCGCTGCATTGTCAAAACTGCTGCCCTTCAGGTCTTATACCGATTCTCTGAAACAAGGCTACAGCTCTGGCTCCCCTGCCCCTCGGCGTTGCCAAAATTGCATCGGGAGTCCGGTTGCGAAGGCTTCTTAACCAGCTTTTGTCCCCTTTTGTTCGTGAAATGCGAGGATAAGAGGGATTGTAAGTCTGCTGAGCGAGCCCAGATATCTTCCTGATTCACCCTGATGACTGTACCCTTTCAACTCATTTCGCCCTCAATTTTTACCCTAACCGTTGTGCTTGCCATTGGGCTGGTCTTTTTTATTCGCGCTTCGACTAAGGACCGCACTGAAACGGCGCTCTACGCCACCGAGCTGGACGACCAAAACAATCTAGCAACCCTGCAGCAGAAATTC
>JBHJJI010000243.1:0-2816 GCA_050042805.1 Leptolyngbyaceae cyanobacterium | reverse complement strand
GCCCGATCCATCTTATTAATCCAGATCAGATGCGGAATCTCCCAACTGTCTAGAAACTGCAGCAGCGGCGCTAACGTTAGCACCCGATGAGGGTCAGCTTCACACACCACGATCGCGGCATCCACCCCCATCAGAGCATTGTCCGTTTCGAGCTGCAGCTCCACCGAGCCCGGACAATCCAGAAAGTTAAAACAAATGCCGCCATACTCAGCAGTGGCGGCATTTAACTCAACGGTCATGGTGCGATCGCGGGCTTCTGGCGTGGCATCTCCCAGCGTCGAACCCTCCTCAACATTCCCTTTGCGGGTAATGGTTTGACTGACGTAGAGTAAGCTTTCCAGCAACGTCGTCTTACCACTAGAGTAGGGACCCACAATGGCAACATTGCGCGGTCCCGGGCCTTCTTTCTGAGTCATAATTTCCCCTTTCCCTGCGGGTGAAACGGTTTTACCCAAAAGCCCTGTAGCGAAGGGTGCTGTTTGGGTATCTTAAGCCAGTTGTGGCGCTGGCCTTAGCCCTACAATAACCCTTCCATAAACTGTGAGATTTCTTTGTTGAAGAAAATTCATTAAGCCCCAATTCCCCAGAAAATATAGAGAATCATCAATCATTTTTCATCAATTACTTGATGTATTCATTCAGCGCATTCACGCGCTATTCGCCCTCAGGAAAAATAAATTTCTAATGAATAAAATCACCTTAAGTTGCCGTCGTGTCATTAGCTTTGTGGCACTCATGCTGGGCACCGGGCTTTTCCTGTGGGGTCAACCCTTGCTAGGCAGCCAAACCGCCATTATCGCGTCGCCGCCGACCGCGATCGCCCCCCGAGAAACGCCACCTCAAGTTCTCGCTGACGCGCCCAGCCTTGACTATGCTGCCGCCCTGACTGAACTGCAAACCATCCTGAGATTTCAAGACGCTCCGCTTAATCCACGAGCCGTCGCCGCGTTGATTCCCTGGCTATCGGACACGCTGCCGGGGGCGATCACGGTGGATATTGAGGGCACGACGCCGACCACCAATCAGTTCTACGGCGAACTGTCGGAGTTCAGCGATGGGCGCGTGATCGCTGAGTGGACGACCGGCGATGAACGTCGGTTTGTCGGCTATCAGTCTGTTGGGGTATTAGACAACGGCACCCATGCTCTGCGCACCTGGGTCAATACCGGTGGTTCGGGGGTGTTTCCATTTTTGATGCTGGTCAGCTTTGATGTCGATACGGAAATTCATGACGGCGAACCCCGGCAGCGCTTGCTCATGACCCGGCGCGGTGAGTTTGTGCTGGGCGGCGGCTATGACGGTGAGATTACAATCTTGGGCAATACCCTCACCTTTACCCCCGCGCCCAACGGCGACGCTAGCGTCACCGTTCGAGTCGAATAGCCTCGCCAAGATTTTCAGGCATCTGCGTTGAAACCATATCCTCAGCACAGGTGATTTTCTGTAGGGGGTTGGCAGTGCCAAATCCCTGCAATTGCAGACACTATTTTCAAATAACGCCCTAAACCGTTGGACGTTCAAACAACGGACCTTGCGATAGGCGATCGCTGGCTCGCTGCCCACCAAATCGCTGGGCAATGATGTCGTCATAGGTATCGGCGATCGTCACCACCGAGAGAATGCACGTCTGCAACTCCATCAGCGACATCTCTTCGCCACCCAGCACGCTTTCTGAAAACACCACCTGGCCGGCCTCATCCAGGTGAAAGGAGCCAAATCGCATACGGCGATTTTCCGTCAGCAAAAACTGCAGCAATTCGCAGTCCAGAGTGCTGCCAATCGTGACACAGCTGGTGGCCCTCACCGTCGCCAGATCACCCTCTTGCCAGGGGTGCACCTCCCACGGCAACACCTCCACCTCCACCAGGGCAGAGCCGTAGAGAATGTCAAACTTGGGACGATCGCCATCAACCCGCAGCGCATTTTGAAACAGCGTCGCCCCTCTGAGGTAGTCAGCCACCTTGTCATAGGTCAGCGCTTGCACAGAATTGACAAATTGCATAGACAGAAAGGAAAACCAGGGGCAGGGGAGCACAAGGGGGCAGGGCAGACAGAGTTGGTTGCCCTGTTTCAGAGAATTGTTAGCCATCCAACCGCCAACCATCACCAGCATAACCAACATCAGCAAGACCAAATATGACCGCAACCAAGCCAACCCAGCACCCCCGCAGAACTAAACCCCATCGAGCTGGCTGCTCCCTTGGCCCCTCGGCTCCCTAGCTCCCCATTCATGCAATAGCGAGCGATCGCACCAGAATTGAATCCCTAGCTCCCCTGCCACACCCGCTCCTCAACTTCTTTACAGCCGGCTTAAGGAACACCGACGCTCTGAGCAAAGGTGACTATAGTGAATGGTTGAATGTCGAGCGATCGCCCATGACCTCCCCGACAACTGCCACCCAGCTCAAAGTCTTTGTCTCCTATTCTCATCGCGATGAATCCCACAAAGATGATCTCGTGGTGTTTTTGAAAGCCCTACAAAACCTGGGCAAAGTGAGTATTTGGCAAGATCGGGCGATCGATGCTGGGTCAGAATGGAATGCTGAAATCTTGCAGGCACTAGACAGTGCCGACATCATTCTCTTATTAATTACCGCCCGATTTATCGGCTCCAACTTTTGCTTTAGCAAAGAAATGAACCGGGCGCTCATGCACCACGAACAGCAGACAGCGCGCGTGATTCCGATCATCATGACGCCCTGCGCCTGGCAGCAAATGCCGTTTGCCAAACTGCAGGTCTTGCCCACCGATGGCAAACCCGTCACCGAATGGAACAGCCTCGATGCGGGCTTGGATAACGTCATTCAAGGCATTAC
>JBHJJI010000242.1:0-7573 GCA_050042805.1 Leptolyngbyaceae cyanobacterium | reverse complement strand
CGAAGGTATCTTTCGCCCGGCCCGTCAGCACCACATTGTTGTCAGCGGACAGATAGCCCAGATAACCCGTATCACACCAGACCTCGGAATCAATCGCTTTGGCGGTCGCATCCGGATTTTTGTAATAGCCCTGCATGATTTGCGGCCCCCGCACCAGCACCAGGCCCTTATGGCCGATGGACAGCGGCCGCCGCGTTTCGAGGTCAACAATCTTAAACTCCGTGCCCGGAATCGGCTGCCCAGAGGCACCGCGCAGGTTGCCCCAAATGCGGCGGGCGGAGACGACCGGCGAGGTTTCGGTCAGACCATAGCCGACGAGAATCGGCACATTGACAATTTCAAAAAACAGATCAATATGGCGAGCCAGAGAACCGCCACCGCTAATCAGCTGTTTAACCTGTCCGCCCGTCGCCTGACGCACTTTGCTGTAGACCAGCTTTTCGCCCAGCAGATGCAGCGGCCAGGCGATGCCCTGCAGCACCCGCGAGCCTAGCCGTCTCAGCGGAGTCGGGTTGGGATGATCGAGACTGAGATTGTTGGCCGTGCGGCGATTTTGCACATATTTCTTGCTGCACCACATGAGGGTGTTGACCAGCTTTTGCTTGCTGGCCGGTTGTTCGCGAAACTGTTTTTGCGCCCCTTCATAAATCGACTCCCAAATGCGGGGCACGCCCACCATATATTGCGGCTGGCTGTTTTTAAAGTCAGCTTTGATGTGACGAATGTTGGTATAGGTTTGGGTGCAGCCTTGGGAATAGAGAAAGTATTCAGCGGTGCGACCAAAGGTATGCCAGGTGGGCAGTAGCCCCAGCACGCGATCGCCCGGCTGCGGCTGCACCACAGCGCCCAAAGTCGTGATTTGATGCAGCAGGTTGCCGTGGGTAATCATGACCCCCTTGGGCTTGCCCGTCGTGCCCGAGGTATAAATCAGTGTCGCCAAACTGTCGGGGGTGGCGGGGGTGGGTTGCCACTCGCGTTGACTGCCAATTTCCAGCAGCTTCCCGTAATTCACCATGTTAAAGGGCAGGGCTTCGGGCACCGGCTCATCCGAGAGCAGCACCGCAAACTGCAGCGGCAAGTCGAGAAAGCGATCGCTGATCCGCTGCCACAGTTTCAGGTTTTCGACGATCAGCACCGTGCTGTCACTATGCTCCGCAATGTAGCGGAGTTCCTCAGTTTCGGCCTGGGCACTGCGGACGGCATCGATGCCTCCGGCGGCCATGATGCCCTGATCGGCAATCAACCAGCGGTGGCTGTTATCAGCAAAAAACGCGACGTGGGTTTCTGCCGCCATGCCTAATCCCTGCAGTCCGGCGGCAAACTGACGAATGTTGGCCCACAGTTCGGTATAGGTGAGCTGAGCACTGGGCTCATTGTGAGCGTCATTCATCGCTAGCTGATTGCCATAGCGCTCTGCCGCTTGGGGCCAGATTTCCGGTAGAGATTGCAGGCACGAGTAGTCGGTTTCGGCTGCAATACCGGCGCGATCGCGTTGTTGCAGGTGATTCAGAACGCTGGGATTAATTTGGTTCATGGCGAACAGCTCGCAGCTAAAGGTGCCTGCGCTCAATCCTACAATAGGTTGCTGTGCAGACTGCTAGGGGCGGGCGATCGCCCCCCTTAAAAAAAGACATAATGAGAATTGGCTGACATCAATCAGTTAGTTAACTGAGGATGCATGGACGGGCAGTGGCGGCTCGGCTCGGCGTTACTACATGGGACGCATGGGTTGAGCAAAGGTTGCCCGTTGCTTGATCGGCCACTGTTGTGTACATACCAGTTAGGGAATCGAAGCCATGCCAAAAGCAACGTGGAATGGGGCCGTGCTAGCGGAGAGCGATCGCTGCGAAGTCGTTGAGGGAAATCAATACTTTCCGCCCGACTCTTTGAACATGGAATACTTTAAGCCCAGCAGCAAAACGACCGGTTGTCCCTGGAAAGGCACCGCCTCGTATTACACCCTAGAAGTCGATGGCCAAACTAATCCCGATGCGGCTTGGGTCTATCAGGAACCCAAAACGGCGGCCAGCAATATTAAGGGCTATGTCGCCTTTTGGCGAGGTGTGACCGTAGAAACTTAGGCTTTGTGTTCCAATCGAATTACTCACACAGACAGGTCTCTGTCAGGGTTTGGCAGGTACGTGTTTAGCGTCCAGCTACTGCCGATCCCCCTCAATCCTCCTAAAGCCCTGCGGGCAATAACCCTGCGGGTATGGCTGCGCTAAGGCTGCGCGTAGAAAAAGGGGGAAACCCTTGCACAGCGGAAAATCTGACATAGCCCCTTTTTCTGTGGCGCAGCCTGCCCGCAGGGCGTAGGGGCGGCGACAGCGGGGGATCTTACGATCACACTAAACAGATACTTTGGCAGTGCCAAAACCCTGCGATCTGAAACTTACGTTCTAGAACGCGGTTTCCGGGCAACTCCCTCAGGTCTAACTCAGCAGGAAGATCTGGGGATTGAGTCACGAATGGCATCCGTCTGAACAAGACCAGTCGCCTCTTATTCGCTGATGTTCCCCTGACACCTTGATCAGGTCTTCTTCTGACCCTTCCACGCTCTTCCCAAACTTGGCAGGAGGCAGTGCGATGCTAAGAAAATCTCGATGGCGATCGCATTTCATAACGGTTGCGATCGCCCTGGCAACGTGGCTGCTGATCGTGATCGCGGCCCCAGCAGCAGCCCCTGATGATGAGCACAGCCAGACTCAACTGGCGTTAGTGACTGAGGCTGAGGTAGCTCAATCACTAACGCCAGAGCCAGCAGGAACCGTCTTATTAGAGGCGGACGGGGTAATCGAAGCAGGCGACCCAGTTTTTGCAGATGGCAGCCTGTTTGACATCCATCCGTTGGCCGGAGAAGCCGGACAAGCCATCACCATTCGCATGGTGAGCGATGAGTTTGATACCTATCTGATTGTGATCGATGCCGCCGATCAAACCCTTGGGTCAAACGACGATGCCAGCCTATCAGAAACGAACTCAACGCTGTCGCTCACCCTACCTGACGCAGGTACCTATCGGATTTTGGCGACCGCCTTTGACCAGACTCAGCGCGGTAGCTATCGCCTGACGGTGACCACCGCTAGCGCTGCAGACGTACAGCATCTAGAGGGCGATCGCCTGTTTGAGCAGGGCACACAACAGTATCAAGCTGGGGATTTGCCGGCAGCGCTGGACTTGTGGCAGCAGGCATTGGCAATCTATCAAGCGCAGAGCCTACAGGAAAAAGCTGCGATCGCGCTCAATAATTTGGGCATTGCCTATCGGTCGCTAGGGGAATACCAGAGCGCGATGGAGGTCTTGCAGCAAGCGTTAGCCATTGTCCGTGAAATTGGCGATCGCCCCGGTGAAGCCATCGCCCTGAATAACCTGGGCAATGTGCAAAATTCGCTCGGTAACTATCAGCGAGCGATTGAATTGTATGAGCAGCATTTAGCCATTGCCCGCGACATCGGCGATCAGCGCGGCGAAGCCTCAGCCCTCGGCAACTTGGGGCTGGTCTACGACACCTTGGGACAACATCAACAGGCCCTTGAGTTTCACCAACAAGCCTTAAAGCTGTTCCGTGCCGTGGGCGATCGCCCCAGCGAAGCTCTGGCTTTAGGCAATGCGGGGCTGGCGCACTACTCTCTGAGCAACTATGAGCAAGCGATTGACTTCTATCAACAGAGTCTTGCGATTGCGATCGACCTGAAGGATCGTCGCGCCCAAGCCAGTGCCCTAGGAAATTTAGGCACAGCCCATCACATCCTCGGAGACTATGCAGCCGCGATCGATTTCCATCAACAGGCCCTCGCCATTGATCAGGAAATCGGTGATCGGCAAGGAGAGGCCTCTTCCTTAAGCAGTTTGGGGTTTGCCTACGAGTCTTTGGCCGACTACGAGCAGGCGATCGACCTTTATCAACAGTCTTTAGCGATCAGGCGCGACATCGGCGATCGCTTAGGAGAGGCAATTTCTGCGAGCAACCTGGGCATTACGCTGATCAGTACGGGCCAACTGGCGGCAGCCGAGCGATCGCTCAGACAATCGATTGCCACCTATGAGTCGCTGCGAACGGATCTCCCCGATGCCCAACTCATTTCGCTAGCGGATACTCAAGCCTTTGCCTACACCCATTTAGAACGCGCCTTAGTCGCTCAAGGCCAAACCGCCGCCGCCCTAGAAATCACCGAACGCGCCCGCGCCCGCGCCTTTGTGCTGCAGTTGGCCAGCCGTTTGCCGACGGGCCAGGCCCGTGGGGTCGCAGTCGATGCGGTAACAACCGAAATGACCGCCGCTCCCTCGGTTACCGACATTCAACAAATCGCGCGGGATCAAAATGCCACGCTCATCACCTATTCGGTCATCTTTGATCAGGCGCTGTATATCTGGGTCGTGCAGCCCTCCGGTCAGCTAGCGTTTCGCTCCGTTGAGTTCGACCAGGCGGATGCCCATGGCCGATCCACCAACCCCATTGCCACGCTGGATGGCCCGGTCTATCCAGGTGGATCTGAGTTGTCAGCGCTGGATGCGTTGGTCGCCGAGTCGCGCTCAGGGATTGGCGTGATCGCTAGCCCGCCAAATGAGCCCAGCCTGCTGAATGAACCCAGCTCGCCGAATGTCCTCGACACACCGAACGATCATCGCCTTAAAGACTTGTATCAGGTCTTGATTGACCCCATTGCCGATTTATTGCCAGCTGACCCGACCAGCAACCTCATCTTTGTGCCCCAAGGCAACTTGTTTTTGGTGCCTTTCGCGGCCCTCCAAGATACTGAAGGCACGTATCTGATTGAGAACCATACGGTGCTGACCGCCCCTTCCCTGCAAGTCTTAAACTTGCTCACCCGGCAGCCCGGAGCAGCGGCAAGCAGCAGCCCGTTTCTCGCCGCTGAGAATGCTTTAGTGGTGGGCAATCCCATCATGCCAACCGTGCCGGTGCCCAGTGGCAACGGCCTGCAAAATTTACAGTTGGTGCCACTGCCGGGAACAGAAGCCGAAGCCTGGGCAATTAGTGACCTGCTTGGCCTCTCACCCCTCATTGGCGCGCAAGCGACCGAAGCTCAGATTAAACAACTGCTCCCTCATGCCCCTTTGATTCATTTGGCGACCCATGGGCTGCTCGACTATGGTATCCCCCAATCTTCAGGGGTGCTCGATGTGCCGGGAGCCTTGGCCCTCACTCCCGGCAATGGCGAAGACGGTCTGCTGACCGCCGCCGAGATTTTTGAGATGGATTTACAGGCCGAGTTAGCCGTCCTCAGTGCTTGCGACACTGGGCGCGGACGCATTACCGGCGATGGCGTTGTGGGCCTATCGCGCGCGCTCATCACGGCGGGGGTGCCTGATGTTATGGTGTCGCTGTGGGCGGTGCCCGATATGCCGACAGCCGCGCTGATGATGGAGTTTTATCGTCAGCTACAGCAAGGACAGTCAAAGGCACAGGCTTTGCGACAGGCCATGCTCACGACGCAGCAAATCACCCCAGACCCGATTAACTGGGCGGCCTTTACCTTGATTGGTGCGGCCTAGTCAGCCAGTCGCGATCGCGCTTTTTCACTGGGGTATCGTCGGTTTCATCAAACGCCTGCATTCAAGGTATCTCTGGTTAAGAAGAGGACTAATACCGATTTTCTGAAACAAGGCTACCGATCTGACTCCCCTGCCCCTCGACTCCCCTGCGTTGCCAAGATTGCACCGGCAGTCCAATCACTGAGAACGGGCATAGATCCATAGCAATCTACTTTTCCATTAATCAAAATCTATGTTCTTAGCAACGATCTTGACTCAAGATAAACGTGGGGTAAGCAATCCTGTTGCCGCCAGGAATAACATTGTTCTGAAGCTGTAACACTCGACTTGCAGCAAATAGCGACGCCCACTAACCTAAGTTTGCTTGGGCTAATTTCTCGGGCTCAATTGAATCCCTTGCGAGAGTTGATGAATGAGCTCTAGTTTGATTCTGTCGAATGTCTTAAATCCGCCTGTTCTGTTCTTTTTCATCGGTTTAACCGCCGTTTTCCTAAAATCTGATTTAGAAATTCCACAGCCAATTCCCAAGTTGTTTTCCCTTTACTTACTCTTTGCCATTGGCTTTAAGGGAGGCCATGAGCTACACGAAAGTGGTTTAACTCCGGACATTGCGATCGCGCTGCTGGCGGCCGTCGTGATGGCGGCCATTGTCCCGGTTTACTCTTTTTTCATTCTGCGATTAAAGCTAGATATCTACAATGCGGCGGCGATCGCCGCCACCTACGGCTCCATCAGCGCCGTTACCTTTGTCACAGCGAGCACTTTTTTAGCGCGGCTCGACGTTGACTTTGGCGGCCATATGGTGGCGGCCCTCGCGCTGATGGAGTCACCCGCCATCATTGTGGGGCTATTGCTGGTGCGCGTGTTTGCCAAGCAGCAAAATCCCAATCTTGACGACAATGAGTTTTCTTGGGAAGAGGTGCTGCGAGAGTCTTGCCTCAATGGCTCAGTGTTTCTGCTCGTCGGCAGCTTATTGGTCGGGGTAGTCACGAGCGACCAAGGCTGGGAAAGCCTGGAGCCGTTCACCGGTGAGATGTTTTATGGGGTGTTGACCTTTTTTCTGTTAGACATGGGTCTCGTCGCGGCCCGGCGCTTTCAAGATTTACGCAAAGGGGGCGCATTTCTGATCAGCTTCTCTATCTTGATGCCGATTCTAAATGCGGCGATTGGCATCGCGATCGCCGCCCTGATTGGCATGAGTGCAGGAGATGCGTTGCTCTTTGCCGTGCTCTGTGCCAGTGCCTCCTACATTGCGGTGCCAGCGGCCATGCGCCTAACCGTGCCAGAGGCCAATCCCAGCCTGTATATCTCGATGGCGCTGGCATTGACGTTTCCCTTCAATATCATCATCGGCATCCCCATCTACTTTCAATGTATTCAACTTTTTTGGGGCTCGTGATTGCGATGCTATCTTCGCCAACCAAACTGATAAACAGCCTCAGTCTCAATAATTTTCGCGGTGATTTCTTTGGGGGGTTAACGGCGGCGATCGTGGCGCTGCCGTTGGCGTTGGCGTTTGGCGTGGCCTCGGGGATCGGCCCCAGTGCCGGACTCTATGGCGCGATTAGCGTCGGCTTCTTTGCGGCCCTCTTTGGCGGCACGCCAGCGCAAATTTCTGGCCCCACCGGCCCCATGACGGTGGTGATGGCCTCAACGGTGGCGACCCTGGTTGCCCGTAACCCCGAGTCTGGTTTGGCTATGGTGCTCACCGTCGTCATGCTGGGCGGGCTGTTTCAAATCTTGCTGGGGCTATTGCGGTTGGGCAAATACATTACCCTGATGCCCTACACGGTGATCTCTGGCTTTATGTCGGGGGTGGGCGTCATCATTATCGTGTTGCAAATCGGCCCGCTATTAGGACAGGAAGGAACGGCTGGAGTCGTCAACTCCATCGTGGCCATTCCGAACTATCTCCGGGACATCAATCCGCCGGCGGCGGCACTGGGGCTACTGACGTTAGCGCTCGTCTTTGCCGCCCCCGCTCGGCTCAACCGCGATAAGCCCGGCCCCCAGAATGCCCGAGTAGACTGCACCTAGGTGTAAATGTGGGGCTTTACCA
>JBHJJI010000241.1:0-5022 GCA_050042805.1 Leptolyngbyaceae cyanobacterium | reverse complement strand
CGGGCCAGGCCCTCACCTACCAGCCAGGGAGCTTTACCCGGCTACCCAACCGCTACTACCAGTTTCGCTACGGTGATATTGATTTCTTTGGCCTCGATTCCAGCACGTTTAACCGTCCGGTAGAGATTGACGGCGCGCCGGTGTTGGCGGCTCGTGAACCAGGGTCAGATCTCCCCGCGAACCTCGACTGGGCGCAGCTATTTTGGCTGCGCGATCGCCTTGTGGCCTCGCTGCAAAATCCGCAGGTGCGCGGGCGCATTGTGTATCTGCACCACCCGCCCTACATCACCGAGGTGACGAAGCTGCACGAAACCGCCTGTTTGTCGGCGCGGCGGCATTTGCGGTGGGTGCTCGATGCTGTGGTGCAGCGAATTGGAGCTGACGCGCCGACACCCTTGATTAATTTGGTCTTAAGCGGCCATGCCCACTGTTTTGAATATTTGCGCACGGTTGATACGGGCCACGGCGATCGCGAGTTGAATTGGCTGGTGTGTGGCGGCAGCGGCGCCCGGCTGCGATCGCAGCATCCCGACACCACCACCGTGGAAGAAGCCGATGGCGTCGATACTCGGGTGGTGGCCAAGTCGCAGCTGTTTGTCGGTCGTCAAGGATCGGGAACTGAGAAGCGCCTGCCCTACTCGTTTCTACGCATTGATGTGCGGGCGGGCGATCGGCCCCAGTTTGTAGTGCGGCCTTTTGTCGCTGAGCACTCTCAAGCATCCTGGACTCACTCAGAGCTGCCTTCACTCATGCTGTAAGGGTTGACATGGGTCATCAGCTCCCCAGTTTATGTCAGAGAATTGGCCCCTGACGAGTCATCACGAAGAACCCGGGGAGCTTGGCACTTTACTTTTAGAACAACGGCTCATGGCGCGGGCGCGGCACTCCAAAAGATGAAAATGCGGTTGTCCGTTGCGGGTTTGGGGTGGTGGGCCAGACGGCTGACTGGTGGGGAGTTTTGAGCGAACTGTGAGGGAATTGACCCACTCTACGCGCTAATCCTGTAGGGGTTTCCAGGAACCTCATATTACTTAGCTTTCGGCTTCCATGATGGGGGCGGCGATCACCCTTTCCGGTCGGCTCAAGTCCTGTAGACAACCGGTCGGGTAGGCTTCCAGCCTGCCTCCATCACCCGCTTTTTCAAGGGTTGCGGGGCGTTCAGGACGGCCAGGATGGCCATCGAACAAGAGCGCACCGAGGCCGCGATATCAGAGCTGCATTGTCAAACCCCTACAAGGTTAGCCCTACGCGGGTCTATTTTCAGAGCAACAGCCCATGACGCAGACACGCCACTCCAAACAATGAAAAGTGAGGCCGCACACCGTTTAGAAGCGTTGGGTCGAATCGCTCTCTGGTCGGGCATTTCCAACATTTTTTGAGGCCTAATACCAGTTCTCAGCAATCAGATTCCTGATGCAATCTTGGCAACGCCGGGGAGTCAAGGGGCAGGGGAGCCAGATCTATCGCCGGGCTTTAGAGAATCGGTATAACCGCCTCGTAGGCGGGTTAGGCCTCACGATATTTCCCCCAATCATTCAAAGCCATTTTAAAATTATTTTTAGAGAGTTTTTTAGGCTTAAGAAAACTTTTCTACTCAGGCAAAGATTTGTTGGCCAATCAACAAGCGACTTATCTTTCTTTATAGAATTGAACTATTAGTTTAGGAAAATAAAATTTTTCGGCGCGATCGCTTCCCCTTTCGAAACGACTGCCTGCCAAAAGTTTTAGGTGATCAGCATCAGTCTATGGTGGTGGCGGATCAGGTTGTGCATTGGGAAGGCTAAAAAATCACAAGTGCAGTTTTTATTACTTTGAGAAAGTAATAAATTACTCTGCTTTCACTCAATTAAAGAGGACTTTATCCATGGTTTCTCAGCTCGTGAAGACCGATCAAGACTTCGTACTCTGGCTCGATCAGATTCGATTAGATGACGTGCCAATTGTCGGCGGCAAAAATGCCTCTTTAGGAGAAATGATTCAGCAGTTGACGCCTCAAGGCATCAACGTGCCCCTGGGATTTGCCACGACTGCCCAAGCCTATCGCCACTTTATTGCCAGCAATGACCTCGAAGCCACGCTGCGATCGCTCCTCGCCGACCTGGACACCACCAACGTTCAAAATTTGCAGCAGCGGGGGGAAGCGGCGCGATCGCTGATCCTGCATGCGCCGTTTCCCGCCGAGTTGGAAGTTGCCATTCGCGATGCCTATCGGGATTTGGGCCATCGCTACGGCGTTGATACCGACGTTGCCGTGCGATCGAGCGCCACGGCAGAAGACTTGCCCGATGCCAGCTTTGCCGGTCAGCAAGAAACCTATCTAAATGTCCATAGTGAGGCGGAAGTGATTGCCTCCTGCAAAAAATGCTTTGCCTCGCTATTTACCGATCGCGCCATTTCCTATCGTCAGACCCAGGGCTTTGACCATTTTGAGGTAGCGCTATCGGTCTGTGTGCAAAAAATGGTGCGCTCTGACCTAGCCGCAGCGGGCGTCATGTTTTCCATCGATACGGAGACAGGATTCAACAATGCCGTCTTGATTACCGCCGCCTATGGCTTGGGCGAAAACGTGGTGCAGGGCACCGTCAACCCCGACGAATATCGCGTGTTTAAACCCACGCTCAAAACCGGCCATCGTCCCATTCTCAGCAAGCGCTTGGGCAGCAAAGCCCTGCGGATGGTGTACAACACCGGCGGCACCAAACTGGTCAAAAACCTGCCGGTGTCGCGGACGGAGCAGCAGCGCTTTGCGATTACCGAGGACGAGGTGCTGCAGTTGGCCCGATGGACCTGTCAAATCGAAGACCACTACAGTCAGATCCGGGGCGTGGACGCGCCGATGGATATTGAGTGGGCCAAGGATGGCGAAACCGGGGAGTTATTCATCGTGCAGGCGCGCCCCGAGACGGTGCAGTCGCAAAAGGCCAGCAATGTTTTGCAGGCTTATCAGTTAGAGCCACCCGTGACCGCACCCATCTTGACCACGGGGCGCGCTGTGGGCGAGCGGATTGGGGCGGGGGCAGCCTGCGTCATTTTAGCGGTGGCCGATATTGAGCAGTTTCAGCCGGGAGAGGTACTGGTGACGACCAAGACCGACCCCGATTGGGAGCCGATTATGAAACAGGCGGCGGCGATCGTCACCGATCAGGGGGGCCGCACCTGTCACGCCGCAATTATTGCGAGAGAGTTGGGCATTCCGGCGATCGTCGGCTGTGGCGATGCCACCAGCGTCATTCGCAGCGAGCAGCCAATTACGGTTTCCTGTGCGGAGGGCGAGCAGGGGCGAATCTACGCCGGGCAGCTACCCTACCGAGTAGAAGAGACGCCGCTGGATGCGATTCCCCAGCCCCGCACCCAGATCATGATGAACGTTGGCAACCCGGAAATTGCCTTCCGCCTCTCAGCTTTGCCCAACGCTGGGGTGGGGTTGGCCCGGCTGGAATTCATCATCGCCAATCAGATCAAAGTGCATCCGCTGGCGCTGCTCAACTTCGATACGCTGACTGACAGCACGGCCAAACGCAAAATTGCTCGCCTCACTGAACAGTACGATGACAAGCCCCAGTACTTTGTCGATCAGCTGGCCCAGGGCATTGGCACCATTGGCGCGGCGTTTTATCCCAAGCCGGTGGTCGTCCGCCTGTCCGACTTTAAGAGCAACGAATACGCTAATCTGCTCGGCGGCAAAGCCTTTGAACCGAGTGAAGAAAACCCGATGATCGGCTGGCGCGGGGCTTCTCGTTATTATGACGATCGCTACAAAGCCGGATTTGCGCTGGAATGTCAGGCGCTGAAACGAGTGCGCGATGACATGGGGCTGACTAACATCATTTTGATGGTGCCCTTCTGTCGCACCCCAGACGAGGGGCGGCGCGTGCTAGCGGAAATGGCGCAGCATGGCCTGGTGCAGGGAGAAAATGACCTGCAGGTTTACGTCATGTGTGAGCTACCCAGCAACGTCATTCTGGCCGACGAATTTGCTCAGGTATTTGACGGCTTTTCCATTGGCTCCAACGACCTGACTCAGCTCACCCTGGGGCTCGATCGCGACTCGGCCCTGGTAGCTCATCTCTTTGACGAACGGAACACGGCAGTGCAGCGGCTAGTCGCCCAGGTGATTACTACCGCCAAAGCCACCGGCCGTAAAATCGGTATCTGTGGTCAAGCCCCCAGCGACTACCCCGAATTTGCCCGCTTTTTAGTCGAGCAGGGGATCGATTCGATCAGCCTCAATCCCGACGTGGTGATTAAGACCACACTGGCGATCGCGGCGCTAGAGCAGGCTGATAGCCATTCTCAGTAATTGGACTGCCGATGCCATTGAGAATAAGCCGGGGAACGGCGGAGCAAGGGGGGCCGATTTGTCGTCTGGTTGCTGAGCATCGGCATCCGCCCCCCGATCACGCTGGGTTTCCCTGAAAATAGACTCCGCGTAGGGTGGGTCAGCGCTCAAAAGATCGCTTAAAACTCCTGACCAGAAAGCTGGCCGACCCACTACCCTCCACCGATGTATGGCCGCACTTTTTTGTCATCGGGCATATCGCACCCGCGTCATGAGGCGTTTCCCAGAAATCACCTCCCCACTCGCAGGGTTTTAGACGATTTCTGAGAAAGAATATACCGACATGGTAAGGGCGGGTTTCGCCAGAAACCCTAAGTTCAAAGCTGTCGGGTATCTACAAAACCCGCCCCTACGGGTATTGTCCTTACTAGAGATTTCCTTAGCAGCGCCAAACCCTGACAAACATGGTTTCTGTACCCGGTATGTGATCTGGCGCAGATCTCGAATGAACAAAGCGGGCAGTGAATTTCAAAACAGATCGTCGAAAAGTTGAATCAGGCGATCGCACTCCGCCAGCGTGTTGTAATGCACCATGCTGCCGAGTACCACACCGTTTTGCGGCAGCAGGCCCAAATCCTCAATCAGGCGCAGGGCGTAGAAATGGCCCGAGCGAATGCCGATTTTGTGGGGGTCGATTTGCGGCGGAATCTGATCGCTGGCCCTGCCGTCTATGGTGAAGGCGA
>JBHJJI010000240.1:0-11415 GCA_050042805.1 Leptolyngbyaceae cyanobacterium | reverse complement strand
CTGCTCCACTGACCCTTGATTTCCCCGCCCTTTATTTCCGGACTCCAACCCTCTTGCAGCACCCGATGGCTTAGAGCAGCAATCCCAGCACCATGCCCCCCAGCAGGGCTAAGCCGAGCAGCACATTTTGCCGAAAGATGCGCCCATAGAGCGACGGTGGGGGATTGTACAGGCTGAGCAAATAGCCTTCGCGGCCCCAGACGACAATGGCCAACACTAGCGTCACCCAGTAGGGCCAGCTCAACGCCATCACCCCGCCAGTCAGGCCCAGCAGGACGACCGCTACGGCAAAACACAGCGTCACCGCTTGCGGTGTGCGCCGCCCAAAAAATCGCGCGCTGGAATTGACGCCGAGGCGGGCATCAAACTCACGATCAGGAATGGCATATACCGTATCTAACCCCAGCGTCCAAAAAATGTCGCCCCCCCTCTGCAGCCATGCCGCTAGTTCTAACGCTCCGGTCACTGCCGCCCAGGGAATCAGCACCGCAAACCCCCAAGAGATCGCCAACACTAACTGCGGCACGGGAAACACGCGCTTAGCTAAGGGATAGAGCACAATCACGGGCACTGCAGCGACACAGAGCCAAAAGCTGAGGCGATTGAGATAAAGGGTGAGGCCATAGGCACAGAGAAACGCGACGATCACCAGTCCGATCGCAATCCTCACCGAGAGCGCCTTAGAAGCTAAGGGCCGGGTGCGGGTGCGTTGCACCTGCGGATCAATGTCGCGATCCCACAGGTCGTTAACGATGCAGCCCGCAGCACTCGTGATTAAGCTGCCGACGATAATAACGACCAGCAAGCCCCAGGGCGGCGTACCCCGCGCCGCTAAAAATAAGGACCACAATGCAGGCACCATCAAAATCAAGCGCCCGGTGGGTTTGTCCCAACGCATCAGTCGCAGAATGGCTTTCCACGTGGGCTCGGGGCGGGTCAGGGGCGATGTTTCCATGATTGGGGTCAATAGCTCTCATCTTCAGCATAGCCCTGTTGGGGCGGGGGATGCGCCGACCAAAAACATGATTTCCACCATAAAGGAGCCGTCAAATATTTGTTGAAAGACCAATATCTGCGCGATGGCTACCTGACGTTATAGGAAGCTTTCTAACCGTCAAAAATCAGACTGTATCAGAATTTACCGGACTCACTGGTCTTTTCGACACCCCACTGACCGACCGTTGTCAGGGGGCAGAAATTACGAAGAGCTCGTAGCGAGACGAGACAGTTTCAATATTTATGGTTAAACTAACCATAAGTCATGCAAAGTATTGCAATAACGCCACCGCTTAAGCCGGTAGCCTTGTCTCTTGCCCCTCCGCTCCCCTGCCCCTCCGCATTGCCAATATCTTGCCAATCATTTTCCTATTGAGATCCGGTTATGACGCTCTCGCCTTTACTCGTTGCACCCGAAGACTACAGCCTGCTGACCGATCTGTATCAGCTCACCATGAGCGCTTGCTATGTTGGCGAAGGCCTCGATCAGCGACGCGCTAGTTTCGAACTTTTTGCCCGGCGACTGCCGCCGAATTTCGGCTACCTCATCGCCATGGGCTTGACCCAGGCGGTGGAATATCTGCAGGCGCTGCACTTTAGCGATCACCAACTGGTCGAGCTGCAGGCCACGGGCATTTTTGATCAGGCCCCATCCGCTTTTTGGGAGACGCTGCGGGACGCTCGCTTTACGGGGGACGTGTGGGCGGTGCCCGAGGGGACGGCGGTGTTTGCCAATGAGCCGCTGCTGCGCATCGAAGCGCCGCTGTGGCAAGCCCAAGTGGTCGAAACCTATTTGCTCAACACGCTGAACTACCAGACGCTGATCGCGACGCGGGCGGCACGGCTCAGGGATGTCGCGGGGCCTGCGGCAAAACTGCTGGAGTTTGGCACCCGGCGCGCCTTCAGTCCGCAAGGGGCGGTATGGGCGGCGCGGGCGGCCCTGGCGGGGGGCTTGACGGCTACCTCAAATGTGTTGGCGGCGCTGAAGCTGGGGCAAAAGCCGACGGGCACGATGGCCCATGCTTTAGTGATGGCGATCGCGGCAATTGAAGGCAGCGAAGCGGAGGCATTTGAGGCGTTTCACCGCTATTTTCCGGGCGCGCCGCTGCTGATCGATACCTACGATACCCTGGCCGCAGCTCGGCATCTGGCAGAGAAACGTCAGCAGGGAGAGCGGGCACTGGCCGGAGTGCGGCTGGATTCTGGCGATTTGGTGGAACTGTCGCAGCAGGTGCGATCGCACCTCCCCGACGTGCCCATTTTTGCCAGTGGCGATCTGGATGAATATGAAATCGAGCGGATGACCCAGGCCGGGGCCTGCATCGACGGCTATGGTTTCGGGACGCGTTTAGTGACTGGCACACCGGTCAATGGCGTGTATAAGCTGGTGGAAATTGATGGCCTGCCCGTGATGAAAGAGTCTGAGAGTAAAATCACTTATCCCGGTCGCAAGCAAATTTTTCGGCAGGATGCGGGCGATCGCGGCGTCAGCGATCGCTTGGGCCTGGCGTCTGAAATGCCTCCTGCCGGTGCGCAGCTTTTACTGCAACCGGTAATGCAGGATGGTGAGCTGCTAACCCCCCTCGCGTCGCTGCCGGATATCGCTCAGCGTACGGCCCGCTCTGTGCAGTCTTTGCCTGCATCGGTGCGGTCGGTGCATGATCCCCGCCCCTTTCCCGTCGAAATAACTGCCGCCCTGGCCGCGTTGACGGCGGCTACCCGCCAGGGAGCAACGGCTCCAGCGGCTCAGGTCTATTCCTGAAGCTTCCCTGAACATCGATTAAAAGCGGTCACTACTGTCCTTGCCGTCCTCCTTTTACCCCATTATCTGTATGTCAGAGACTGCTTCAACACCCATGCGCATCGCCCTATTTGGCACCAGTGCTGATCCGCCCCATTGGGGCCACTACGAGATTTTGCAGTGGCTGTCTTGTCACTATGATCACGTGGCCGTGTGGGCCTCTGACAATCCCTACAAGGCGCACCAAAGCACGCTGCACGATCGCGCGGCCATGCTGCAGCTGATGATTCACGATATTCCGGCGGCACCGGGCACCCTCGCCCTGCACACCGAGCTGAGCCATTCTCGCAGCTTGGTGAGTGCTCAGCGCGCCCGCGATTCTTGGCCAGAGGCGGAGTTGACGCTGGTGGTGGGGTCGGATCTCGTGCCGCAGTTGCCCAGGTGGTATCAGGCTGCCGAGCTGTTTCAGCTCGTGCAGATTTTGGTCATTCCCCGTCCCCGCTATGACCTGTCAGACGACGACTTGCAGGCCATTCGCCGCCACGGCGGGCAAGCCGCGATCGCCGGCATTCCCGAAACCTTCGATATTTCCTCCTCTCACTATCGCCGTACTGATGATCCAGACGCGCTGCCAGCGGCGGTCAAAGCTTACATTGATCAACACCACCTATATCCATGCACGGAAAGCTCCAAAGAAAAACAACCGATCTCCTAGAAGCGGACGCTCTGGCTGACTTTAAGGTGGGCGTTGACAACGTCATCTTCTCAGTAGATACAGAGCAAAACCGACTGCTGGTGCTGCTGGTCATGCGGTCAGAAGATCCCTACGTGGGCACCTGGAGCCTGCCCGGTACCCTGGTGCGTCAGGGCGAATCGCTAGAAGATGCCGCCTACCGGGTGCTGTCAGAAAAAATTCGCGTCAACAACCTCTATCTAGAACAGCTGTATACCTTTGGCGGCCCCGATCGTGATCCCCGCGAATCAGCCGAGGTGTTTGGCGTGCGGTATCTATCGGTCAGCTATTTTGCCCTGGTGCGCTTTGCCGAAGCGGAACTCATCGCCGATGGCGTTAGTGGCATTGCCTGGTATCCCCTGACGCAGGTGCCGACCCTGGCGTTTGACCATAATGAGATTTTGACCTACGGCTACCAGCGTCTGAAAAACAAGCTGGAATATAGCCCGATCGCCTTTGATGTCTTGCCCGATCGCTTCACCTTAGGCGATCTCTATCAGCTCTATATGACCGTGCTCGGCGAAGATTTTTCTGACTATTCCAACTTTCGGGCGCGGCTACTGAAGCTGGGATTTTTACGCGATACCAAGACCAAAACCTCGCGCGGTGCCGGTCGCCCTGCCAGCCTCTATCGCTTTGATGCCGAAGCCTTTGAATTGCTGAAGGACAAGCCGATGGTGTTTATCTGATGACGATGGTTGCCCCCATCACAAACGACCGATGACCAATGCTCAACGCCATCCTCGATCACCGTACGGGCGCGGCATTCGGGGATCAATTGATCGGCCAAACCATCAACATGACTTCCCGAATGCCTTGCCCCTGCGATTCTCACAGCCCTCAAATTGATATTCAAGCATCCTATGAAAAGTACGTTCGCCCAGCTCAACCCGACCATTGGTGACCTTGCCCGTAACGCGGAGCAAATTCTACAAGCCGTACAAACGGCGGCAGCGGCAGGAGCCCGATTGGTGCTGACGCCAGAACTGTCCCTCTGCGGCTATCCGCCCCGTGACCTGCTGCTGCGACCGCGCTTTATCACCTCCATGCGGCAGACGCTCGAAACCCTAGCGGCTCAGATGCCGCCCCAAATAGCGGTGCTGGTGGGGTTTGCCGAACCGAATCAGGGTGCCAGCGATCGCGGCGAAAAGCCACTCTTTAACAGCATCGCCTGGCTGGAAGCGGGAGAAGTGAAGCGGGTCTTCCATAAACAACTGCTGCCGACCTATGACGTGTTTGACGAAGACCGCTATTTTGAACCGGGACGGGCGGTCAATCACTTTCATCTAGAGAGCGACGGCGACAGCATTCACATTGGCGTCACCATCTGCGAAGACCTGTGGAACGACGAACAGTTTTGGGGCCAGCGAAAATCTCCCAACAATCCCATTGCCCGCCTGAAAGAGACTGGCGTCGATCTGGTGGTGAATTTATCAGCATCTCCCTTTAACGCCCAAAAGCAACCGATTCGAGAAGCGATGCTGACCCACAGCGCCCAACGGTTTGACGTGCCCATTCTCTACGCTAATCAGATTGGGGCCAACGATGATTTGATTTTTGATGGCAGCAGTGTGGCGGTGAATCGCCGGGGAGACTTGGTGGGGCGGGCCAGTGTCTTTGAGGCGGAGCTGCTGTCAGTCCAATACGATCCCCGAACCCACGATCTGCACAATGGCGGCGTTCAACCGGCGATCGCCGACGTCAACGAAGAAATTTGGTCAGCGCTCGTGCTGGGAGTCAAAGACTATGCGCGCAAATGTGGCTTTCGCCAGGCCGTGATTGGGCTAAGTGGCGGTGTCGATTCGGCTTTAGTGGCGGCGATCGCGGCAGCGGCTTTAGGGCCGGATAATGTCTTGGGCGTGCTGATGCCCTCGCCCTACAGTTCCGACCATTCCATCAGTGATGCCGAGATCCTGGTGCAGAACCTGGGGATTCGCAGCGAACGGCTGGCGATCGGCACTCTGATGTCAGGCTACGACGAGACCTTGGCTACCCTGTTTGCCGACACGGAGTTTGGTGTCGCCGAAGAAAATATTCAATCGCGGATTCGGGGCAGTCTGCTGATGGCGATCGCCAATAAGTTTGGTCACCTGTTGCTCTCCACTGGCAATAAATCAGAGATGGCGGTGGGCTACTGCACTCTCTATGGCGACATGAATGGGGGACTGGCCGTGATTGCCGATGTGCCCAAAACCCGCGTCTACAAAATTTGTCACTGGTTGAATCAAAATCCTGATAAGGCTTTTTCCCTGGGATTCGCAGAAAACCATCAGGTACACAAGATTGACCCAATCATCCCAAGCAATATCATCACCAAAGCCCCCAGCGCCGAGCTCAAACCCGGCCAAGTCGATCAGGATTCGCTGCCCAGCTACGAGGTGCTCGACGACATTTTGGAACGGTTGGTGCAGCGTCACGAGGCATTGGATGAGATTGTTGCTGCCGGGCACGATCGCTCAGTAGTTCACAAGGTCATCCGGCTGATGTCGCGCGCTGAATTCAAACGCCGTCAAGCACCCCCAGTCCTCAAAGTGACCGATCGCGCCTTTGGCACTGAATGGCGCATGCCGATCGCCAGCCGCTGGTCAGAGAACATCGCTGAATCTACCCCTGCGGCAATCTCTTTAGTCGAAGCGATACCATCAAAGTAATCCTTGTCTGCAGGTTACTACCGGCTTCCCTAAGTCGTTTTCAGTCAGGTTACAGTCGACATCTATATCACTTCTCAGTTTCGAGATTACACCTGTAAATGTTGGGGAGCTGTTGTCGCGTCTCTGAAACAGCACGATGAATCTACTCGCGCCGCCGCCCCCTGGCTCCCTGGCTCCCCGGCCTTGCCAAGGTTGCATCGAGAATCCTATGACTGAGAGTCGATACCAGGCGACACGATTTTCAGCTCTCTTCCAGGAATATTCAATCTTCGACCACCAGTGGCAAGCGAATTTCAAACTTGGTTCCCTGGCGAGGAATGGAGTGAACCTCGATTGTGCCCTGATGATTTTTCACCACAATTTGATGGGTAATGGAAAGCCCCAGCCCCGTCCCTTTGTTCACCGGTTTTGTCGTGAAGTGGTCGAAAATCTGGGATTGAATTTCTGCTGACATCCCAATCCCATTGTCGCCAATGCGAATGACCACGGCCTGCTGGTCGGCACTGAGTTCGGTGCTAACGAAAATCTGGTTGGGCTGAGCTTCAATCGCCTCAAAGCTGCGGCCCTGATTATCTTCGTCCAATGCATCGATCGCATTGGCCAGGAGGTTCATAAAGACCTGGTTGATCTGACTAGGAAAGCATTCCACCTCACGGTCGAAGTCGTAGGCTTTCACCACCTCAATCTCAGGACGGTCTTCAGTCGCTTTAAGACGATGCTTCAGGATCATCAACGTGCTCTCCATCCCGTCGCGGAGATCGTAGGGCATCTTGCGATCGCCATCAGCATGGGAAAAATTGCGGAGGCTGCGGCTGATCGTGCGAATCCGGTCGGTGCCCTCCCGCATCGACAACAGGATTTTAGGCAGATCGGCGCAAATGTACTCTAGATCGATAGTTTCCATGCGATCGCAAATGTCTTCCCCAGGGTCGGGAAAGTGCTGCTGATAGAGGGCCAGCAGCTCCAAAATATCTTGAACATAATTTTGGGCCGGGTTTTAATTACCGGCAATGAACCCTAAGGGATTGTTGATTTCGTGGGCCACCCCAGCGACTAAACTCCCCAGCGCCGAAAACTTTTCCTGCTGGATCAGCTGTAGCTGTGACTGTTGCAGGGTTTCCAGAGTATGGGTCAGTTCTTCGGTGCGAGCCGCTACCTGTTGTTCCAAAGACTGGGTCAACTGTCGCAGCTTCAGGTGGGTACTCACTCGGGCCAGCACCTCAGCTTCCTGAAACGGTTTGGTGACATAGTCCACCGCACCCAGGTCAAAGGCTTTCACCTTGTTGACAGTGTCGGATAGCGCCGTCATAAAAATCACCGGAATGTCGGCGGTGTCAGGATTGGCCTTGAGCTGGCTGCAGGTTTCAAAGCCGTCAATTCCCGGCATTTGAATATCGAGCAGAATCAGATCAGGCAGCTGATGTTGAATTTGTGTGAGAGCGCGATCGCCACTGAGTGCCGCCGCCACGTCATACCCCGCATCGGTCAATGCTTCAGACATGACAGACAAATTTGCGGGCGTATCATCAACGACCAGAATCAAGCCAGTTACGGTGGGTCTTACCATCGATTGATATCCCTCAGGCTAGGTGTTGAAGAATGAACTGTTCAATTTTTTCGGCCTGGAATTGTTGTACCCAGGTGTCAAGGTGATCGGCAAAGGGGCCATAGTCTTGATTCTCTTGGGCCAGGGTCTGTAGCTCCGTTTGTAAGGCTTTGAACCGTCCCTGCTGGGCCATGGTGAGAAACTGCTGCAAAACCTCTGGGGGCGGTACCTGTATGTCTGCTGGGACATCGGCGTTAGAGTCGCTGGTCATCGAGGCATCGGCAGTCGTCCTGGTCGGCTCTGAGCCGGGCTGATATTGCCATACCAGCTCTAAAGTCTGCTGGAGTAAGGGCAGCAGTTCGTCCGCGTGAACTGGTTTCGGCAGGAACTCAGCGCCCCCGGCATCGAGGCTTTGCTGACGATCCTCTGGAGATACAGATGCGGAAGACACAATGATCTGAGTCTGTCTCAAAGCCTGATCTTCAGACTGCTGGAGCTGAGCCATAAACTCATAGCCATCCATCACCGGCATCAGCAGATCCGTAATGATGAGATCGGGGTGATGAGTGTGGGCTTGAGTTAAAGCAACTTGCCCATTTTCCGCTTCGATCACGGTAAAGCCGAAGGGCTCTAGCAAATTGACAATGACAGAGCGGTTTTCCCACTTGTCGTCAACGATCAAGATGGTTTTGCGATCACCGAGATAGCCCATAATCTCTCCCTGCGGCGACTGTCGGGCCGCCTGCTGCCAGCCTGCTGCCAGGGATAAATCCGCCTCAAAGAAAAACTGGCTGCCCACTCCCAGTTGACTTTCCACCTGAAGCGTCGAGTCCATCGCTTTCACAATGCGGTAACTAATGGCGAGTCCTAACCCAGTGCCCTCGGCCTGACGCTTGCGATCGCCCACCTGTTCAAAGGGCTTAAAGATGGCTTCCAGGGCATCCGGGGCAATGCCGACCCCGGAATCTTCCACCTGGAACCGCAATCGCACCGTTTCTGCGAGGCTATCCTGCCCGACCACGCTCACCTTTAAAGTGACGACCCCCTGTTCAGTAAACTTAGTCGCGTTCCCCAAGAGGTTGATGAGTACCTGACGCAGGCGTTTTTCATCGATGTTCACCCCTTCTGGCAGGGTGGCATCGGGCTGGTAATGGAAGGCTAAGCCCTTCTGTTCGGCACGAATCCGGCTCATTTCCACCACTCCCTGCAAAAAGGCAGGCAGATGAATGGGCTGAGGCAGAATTTCCAGCTGCCGCGCTTCAATTTTGGACAAATCGAGGACATCGTTGATCAAGGTCAGCAGGTGGGTCGCACATTGGTGAATGACATTGACGCCTTGACTTTCTTTCTCGCCCCAACTGCGGGAGCGCCCCAAAATTTGGGCATAGCCCAAGATGCCGTTGAGGGGCGTGCGCAGCTCATGACTCATGTTGGCCAAAAATTCACTCTTGGCTTGGTTCGCGGTATCCGCCGCGGCTTTAGAGCGTTTGAGCTGTTGTTGCTCAAAGGACTGCACCTGCCACAAGACCGCGATCATGGTGCCAGTCAGACCCACGACAACTAAAGCCATTAAGTCGAGGGGGCGGAGCTGGGCCTCAATATTGCTCCGAGGAATCACCAACGCAATGGACCAATCGGCTTCCGTCAGGGGAGCGTAGGAGACATACTTTTGAACACCGTCAATTTCCACCAGTTCTAACCCTTGCTGTCCATTCGTCATCTGTAGGGCAACAGTGGCTAGACCGAGATCATCCGATTTTAGAAGGCTCGGTGCGGGGGTCTCAATGGTCGACATTAATTCCGAGTTGGGGTGAACAATGGCTTCCCCCCTGGAATTTAGGGCAAACGCATAGCTGTTGTTGCCATATTCCAGGCCGTTGATGACATCGATGATCATATCGATGCCAATTACCCCGTTCATCATGCCAATCACTTCACCTAAGGGCTGATCACCTTGAGATTGGCCTGACCAAACCGGAATGGCGTAAGCAACAATCCTCTTACCAGCAGGAATGCGGGCAATCAACGGATCAGAGAGGCTATTTTGCCCGCTGAGAGAGCCTTTAACATGGGCGCGATCGCTCAGATCAATTTCGCCTATGGGCTGATCGGGCAAGGTTGTGTATAGCTGACCCTCGGTGTCGATCATGCCGAAATACATAAATTCTGACAGCCGCTGCTCTTCACCACTGAGGTAAGGCTCGATCTGAGCCCAGTCCATCGTTCTAAAGACGGGGTTGTTCGCACTGGCGGCCATGGAGGCTTTGTGGTTGCTCAACCAGCCGTCAATTTCGTTGACCCCCACCTGGACTTCTAAAAATGCCTGGTTCTGCAAATTTTCTAGCAGCAAATTGCGCATCGTTTGATAGCTCCAGTAGCTGGCTGCACAAACGAATAGGGCTGTTCCTCCCAACAGCGATCGCGCCCAAAAGTTGCCGAGCTTGAATTGACTGGATTTTGCTTTGGCAGGAGAATTTCCAATCGCTGGCGATGATGGTTTAAACCATCGCCGCCAGCGATTGGAACTTGAATTCTCAAAGGAAGAATTACTAGTCATAGCACTAAGAAGTGAAGAGCAATGAAGCAGAAACTAGGCTAAATATGAATGGGTAGCCTTACAGAAAACTTGGCAAGAACAACAAACAGGAAGCAGTTCGGACAAACCCGAATGATCCATCGATCGCTAAAGAGATTAGACCTGTTGTGAGACTAGTAGCCCGCAGCGTCACTTTGCCCACTAGTGCTGGTGACTAGGCATCAGTGGGGCAAGGGGGCAGCGAAACTGGAATAGTAGTGTCACTACTGCCGGAGAGTACTAGTAAGAAAACTGCTGAAATGCTTGAATAGAAAGGCCTCAATGGTTTTTATTTGTTTCTAAAGCAAGTCTGACGATTCTGCCCCAAGTCTTCCCTCAAGTTAGCTAACACTAACCGACAAAAAAGAAGTCTGGGTCACAATTCAAGCCAGCAGGAGCATAGGCGCTGAAATTAGCAGTTTTGAGTTTTTTGGCCAAAGTTAGACTATATCGTTTAGCGATTATGATCTATGTATCAACATAGAAAAAGAACAGTTATAAAGGGTGATTAAATTGTCTGTTCGTGGCAATGTTATTTTTTGGTAAGAGGTAATTTTTTTTGATTTATAAGACCTATTAGTGTGGATGATTTCTTGGCTTATGAATTCTGCCAAATTAGAACATTGTATTCGCGCAACTAAATTCACCATTTGAGCTCGGAATCATGAGGACGCTGGCTCTCCCTAGGGCATCTGTAATGTAGCTTGGGTGAGCCCTGAAACTCTTGTTAAGTAACGTTAGTACGGGATAAGAGAGAGCCTACGCTGCCGAGCCTATGTTCCTCTCTCGGTAGGGGCTAGAGGTGGGTTTCCAGCTCGTTACCAAGGGGTTGACCCACCCCGGCCGATGGCCACCCCTCCCATGGAGGGGATATTTCAGCCAGGTTTCCTTAACCCGTACTCAGGTTAAGTAGGTAGACAGAATTAATCAACATCCCGACAACGGCATCTCAAGGCTTCCAGAAGCTCAGGACTACGTTGAATTACGTCCATGTACTTAGTCAAAAGTCCAGGAATTGAGATAGAGACTGGATGCTTGAAATTATTTGATTGCTGCACCAAAGCAAGGAAGTTAGGATGCTTTTGAAGTCCACACAAACTAGATCAGTTCAAATCGCAGCTTCGCTTAGGGCCGACTGTGAAGAGTTGGCAGCCCCATTCCAAGCTTTTCGGC
>JBHJJI010000239.1:0-32181 GCA_050042805.1 Leptolyngbyaceae cyanobacterium | reverse complement strand
TCGCGACAGCAAAGACATTCAAGCTATTCGGTTTGTGTTCACCGGCGATAGTAAAGCTAAGAATGTTGGCCTCGCCTTCGACAACTTTTCCTCTCACTCTGTAGAAGGCCAGGATGTGCCCGAACCGGCCTCGGCGCTGGGTCTGGTGGTGTTAGGCATGCTGGGTGGTGGCTCAGTGCTGGCTAAGCGTAAAGCTCAGTAAGAGCAGCGGTTGTCCATCAGTGAACTGGTTGGTCACAACTGAACCAGAAAACACAGTGACGCACGAGCGTCATGCTTGGGGCGATTGGGTTCAATAAACCCAATCGCCCCTTTGTTTATATTTGTCAAACGTTGGTCGAATTGCCACCGACTATTTGCAGCCAGCGCGCTGGCTGCAAATAGTCGGTGGCAAAGGATTGTTCTTTGATTGACTAAATATGGGGCTGGGCAAGTTTGGCCGCCAGTGCTGGCTCGCGATGATTGAGAACCAGCATCAGTTAACAGCCATGACTCACACCTTTGAGGTCAGGCATTACCGTTTTCGCTTTTGATGCTGGCGGATGGTTTTAGACATCTGTTTCCAGCGGCGTTTGGTGTTGAGTCGCGTCTGGGTATCCTGGCGCTGCTCGATCCACTGTTGTTCACGCTGCAGCTTTTGGTAGCTGTGCAACCGTGCGGTCGTGAGTTCTCCCGCCGCGATCGCCGCCTGTACGGCACATCCCGGTTCGCCCTGATGCTGGCAGTCGCGGAACTTACAGTCAGCGGCCAACGCTTGAATATCGCCAAACGTTTCCTCCAGCCCGGTGTTAGCTGACCAGAGCTGCAGCTCTCGCAGACCCGGTGTGTCAATCAGCAATGTCCCCCCTGGCAACGGCCATAACTGTCGATGGGTGGTGGTATGCCGTCCTCGACTGTCATCAAGGCGGACGGCCTGAGTAGCGACTCGCTGATCGCCTAGCAGGTAGTTGGTCAAGGTTGATTTGCCCACCCCCGAAGACCCAATTAACACCACCGTTTTGCCCGGCGATAAATAGGGAGCGAGCTGATCGAGTCCGGTGCCCTGGGTGGCGCTGATGACATGAATCGGCACTGCGATCGCCACCGTCTCAACCTGGGCGATCGCCGCTGGCAAATCAGCACACTGATCGGCCTTGTTCAAAATCAGCACCGGGCTGGCTCCACTGTCCCAAGCGGTGACGAGATACCGCTCAATCCGCCGCAGGTTGAAGTCACCATCCAACCCCGACATCAAAAACACGGTATCCACGTTGGCGGCGATGACTTGCCCTGCGGTCAGGGTGCCCGCCGCCTGTCGCACAAATTGACTCTGGCGCGGCAGCACCTGATGAATGGCGATCGCCTCGGCGGCATCCTCCTGAGGATCTACCACCACCCAATCACCCACTGCGGGAAACCCGAGTGCGTCTTTAACCTGATGCCGAAAGTGTCCTGTCACTTCAGCGTCCTGCTCGCCCCACTGGGTATAGACCCGATAAGCGCCGCGCTGCTCTGAGACGACGCGTCCCACGGCAAAACCGGCCTGCGCCAAAGGCGCAAAAGCCAAATCCAGGCTGCTGCCAACGCACCAGCCAAAATCAGATAAATTCAATGTCTTGTCCTCAAAGAAACCTAGTCAGGGCAAGGTTCTAAAAGGCTTAAGCGCAATGCTTCAAATAGCAGTCTTAGACCTTGCCAATTAAACGGATGTGGTGAATTCCATTACCGACACAGTCATAAGACATCTCCTACTGTTTTGATGGGACTTCTCAAGTATACTGCCCTGAAAATTCCTCTGTTCGTCAACAATTAGGCCCGCTGGCCTCAGCAACTATCTGGCCAAGATTTTATCGGTCACCTTCGAGCCCAAGCCAGGATGGATTCCTGATGATTAAGGGCATCTGGCTTTTTGGGTACTCCTCAGCCCACTTCGGTAGAATAAATCGAGAACAAGCCCTCGATACACCCTCAATCTATCGAGGCCACTGCAAACCGCATGAATCGCGACTTAAGCAAGGTCAGTTTATTGATATGCCTCCAGCCGTTTTAATCGAAGGCTTACAAAAGCGCTACGGAGACGTTGACGCCGTTAAAAATGTCTCCTTCACCATTGAGGCGGGTGAAATTTTTGGTTTGCTCGGGCCGAACGGAGCCGGTAAGACCACGACGATCCGCTGTCTTTGCACTTTGAGTACGCCCGATGCTGGCCGCGTGGAAATTAACGGCAGCTCCGTGCTCGACAATCCGGCTTTAGCACGCCAGCAACTTGGCTACATTGCTCAAGAGGTGGCCCTTGACAAGGTGCTCACGGGTCGCGAACTGCTGCAGCTACAGGCGGCGCTGTATCATATGCCCGCCAAGGTGGCGCGCGATCGCATTCAGCAGATGATTGAGTTGTTAGAGCTAACCGACTGGGCCGACAAAAAATCAGGCACCTACTCCGGCGGGCTCAAAAAGCGCCTCGATTTGGCTTTGGGACTGCTGCACCAGCCCGATGTTTTAGTGCTGGATGAACCGACCGTCGGCTTAGATATTGAGACTCGTTCTGCCGTGTGGCAGTTTTTGCGACAGCTAAAAGCGGCAGGCACCACGGTGTTGCTCACCAGCCATTATTTGGAAGAGGTCGATGCGCTGTCAGACCGGGTGGCCATTATTGACCAGGGCAAGGTCATCGCCTCGGGCACCCCGAACGAACTCAAAGACCGGGTGGGGGGCGATCGCATCACCCTGCGGATTCGCGAATTCACCCCCGATGACGAAGCCGACAAAGCGAAAGACCTGCTGCTAACCTTACCCTGTGTCGAAGAGGCGATCGTCAACGATGCCCAAGGCAACTCGATAAATCTGGTCGTAACCGCCCAGTCTGACGCGCTAATGACTGTGCAGCAGGCGCTTAAAGAGACTGGCTTGCCCATGTTTGGCATCTCACAATCGCGCCCTAGCCTTGATGATGTCTATCTGGCCGCGACGGGGCGCACCCTGATGGATGCCGAAATTGCGGCTGCCGGCAGTCGCGACCTCAAAGCCGAACGCAAGCAAGCGATGAAAGGGACTTAGGCCAATCATCATCCGCTGCTGCGTTAGAGACTTTCGCCTGAGAGACTTTAGTGCCGCCCCTCTCGTCCCATCACTTCACGATATGTCTCCTCTACTCACCCAATTTTCCTTACTCTGATAGCTATGAGCACCACCCTGACCCCCAAACCCAAACTCTCTCTCGATAATCCTGACCTGCGTCAGTGGAAGGCGGAGATCAATAGCAGCAGCACGACCGCGACGCCAGGGCTGTTTTCGGCAGCCTTTTTGCAAGAAACGATCGCGATGACGCGGCGGCTGTTCATTCAATTACAGCGCCGCCCCTCTACCTTAGTCGCAGGCGTGATTCAGCCGGTGATGTGGCTGATTTTGTTTGGTGCCTTGTTTCAAAACGTGCCCCAGGGGCTATTTGGTGAAAGCCAAAATTATGGTCAGTTTTTAGGGGCGGGCATCATCGTGTTCACGGCCTTTGGTGGTGCCCTCAATGCCGGATTGCCGGTAATGTTCGATCGCGAATTTGGTTTTCTTAACCGTTTTCTCGTCGCGCCCTTAGCCTCACGCTATTCCATCGTGGCCGCGTCAGCAGTATTTATCGCGGCGATGAGCATGGTGCAAACCGCCGCCATTATCGGTCTCAGTGCGGTGTTAGGGGCGGGGCTGCCCGATCCGGCTGGGTTAGGGTTAGTCGTGTTAATTGTGCTGACGTTGGTCTTAGGGGTGACGGCGTTGAGTTTGGGCCTCTCCTTTGCGTTGCCAGGGCACATTGAGCTGATTGCCGTCATTTTTGTGACCAATCTGCCGCTGCTGTTTTCGAGCACCGCACTGGTGCCCCTTTCCTTTATGCCGCAGTGGTTGCAGGTGGTGGCGAGCTTAAATCCGCTGACCTATGCGATCGAACCGATTCGGTACATCTATTTACACCCCGGCAATTGGGGTTTAGCCAGCGTGGTGATGGCAGCGCCTTTTGGCGACGTCACTATGGGGAAGGCGCTAGCGGTGCTACTAGGATTTTGTGTCGTTTCTCTGGCACTTATTCAACCACTGCTGCGTCGTCGTATTGCATAGCCAGCGCGATCCGCATTCAAAATTCTCTGTTAGAGTAAGGCATATATTGCGCTGGCTATCATAGTGGTGTAATTGGAGTTAACCCGTCATGCACATGATGAAAAAATCTCTTTCTTGGCTATTGGTTGGGGCATTTGCCAGCATCGGCGTGGTGGTTTTGTCTTCAGCCGCGATCGCCCAGTCGGCTGACGCTGATCTCTTTGGTACAGATGATGATGGTGCTGATCAGTTCGGCGACTCGGCGAGTCCCTATGAGCTGATCCACCGGGCCATTTTGGCACCGACGATGAGTTCTGAAGAATTTCAAGAGCAGCAAAATCGAGCGATCACTACCGAAGCGCAAGACTTTAGACAGCGCCAGCAAGAAGCTCTCCGCCAGCAACCGGCTTTAACCGTTGAAGAAGCTGATGATTCGATCTCTGTCGATGGCGAAGCGCTATAGGTCAGTGCTCTCAAGTCCATCGTATTCACTAAAGAAGCGCTCTTACGGTTGAAGTAGGAGCGCTTTTTAGCGTGGATAAAGTTCTAGTGCTCTACTGCAGCAGCGACCTGACCATTCCAGTTTCTCTGCCCTGCTCCCTAACCATCGTCAATAGAACGCCGCAGTCGATTAGAGAGTCTAATCTTGAAAAATACTCAAGATTCAGGCATCACACCTCATTAAAACACTGCAAATATTTGGATTCTAACGTTTGATAGTCAACCGGTGGACAAAAGAGATACCCTTGGCCCAAAACACAATCCATGGCCTTTAGACAGTCCATCTGAGCTTCGGTTTCAATCCCCTCAGCAATCATCACCATATCAAAGTGATAAGCCAGCGTTCTAATCGCTTGAACTAAGCTCAAATACTTTTGCCCTTTGACCATTTGCTGAATAAAAGATTGATCTACCTTGAGAACATCAATAGGGAAGCAATGCAAGTAATTCAAAGAAGAATAGCCGGTGCCAAAATCATCAATGCTCAGGCTAATGCCCCTGTTTTTTAACCGATGCAAAATTTTGATTGCGGCATCTGAATTGGTCATGAGCGCACTTTCAGTGATCTCTAGTTTGAGATTCTTGCTATTTAAATGAGTCAGTTGCAATGTTTCATCAATCCGTTTGAGTAAATGAGGATCATTAAACTGTTGAACGGATAGATTGACACTCATAAACGTATCGGCAGACAGGATTTTTCTTTGCTGCCAGCGCTGCATTTGACTACAGGCTTCTTGCAAAATCCACTGACCAATTTGCACGATCAGCCCCGTTTCTTCAGCAATGGGGATAAACTGCCCTGGCCCTATCAACCCGTGGGTCGGATGACGCCATCGCAGTAGGGCTTCAAAGCCTTTAATTTGTTTGGACTCCAGGGAAAAAATGGGCTGGTAATGCACAACGAACTCTCGCCGCTGTAAAGACTGGTGCAAGTCTGTTTCTAGCTGTAAGGACGATCGCACCGCTAAATGCATCTTGGGCTCAAAGAAGGCATAGCCACTACCACTGCGTTTAGCACGGTACATGGCAATATCAGCATCGCGAAGAATATCTTCTGCCTGGATGTAATTGGGGTTGCTGAGGACGATGCCAATACTGCAACTGCTATAAAACTGCCGGTTCTGAATCGTGAAGGAATTCTGTAGTTGCTGCTGAATGCGTTGGGCTACCTGAATTGCCGATCGCGCGTTGGGAATATCGGTGAGCAGAATGACAAACTCGTCCCCCCCAAAGCGACAGACGAGATCGGTCGCTGAGACACAGCGCTGCAGGCTTTTGGCAATGGCTTTGAGCAGTTCATCACCGACCCAATGTCCAAAGGAGTCGTTAACGAGTTTGAAGCGATCACAATCGACAAAGAACACGGCAAATTTTGCTTTTTCAGGCTTCTGGGGTTGCGCGATCAGCTTTGCCAAAATCGACTCAAGGGAAGCTCGATTGGGGAGCCCAGTCAACTTGTCGTGCAGCGCTTGATAGTGCAATTTGTCTTGCGCCTGACGCCGTTCAGAAATTTCTTGTATCAGATTCAGGTTAGTTCTCTCTAATTCTTTGGTGCGCTGTCGCACCTCACTCTCTAACCCTTCATTGAGTAATCGCAATTGCAACTCAAACCCTTTACGGTGGGTAATGTCTTCAATTAGCACTAGAAAAAAGCGGCGTTCATCCTCTAATAAAGGACTGGGCTGAGCAATACCCTCCAAAACATGGAAACGGAGTTCGAACCAAGCTGACCCTTGCTGACACTCGATCGGCGCGATCGCAATACCTTGCAAAAGATTCTGAATAATGGTTTGAAATCGGGCTCGCTCGATCCACCGAGGTACTAGTGACAGCGTCAATCGAGTACCCAACTCGATATCTAAATAGCGCGCCGCTAACGAATTGCAAAACCACACCCGGTCACGGTCATCCACGGCCAGCATGCCAATCGGTACACTTTCAGAGATCGCCGACTGCGTTGCCTGCGCCCAACCTAATGCGTTCGCTAAAAAGCCTAATTTTTGAACTTCGTTGCCCAAATCTTTGGGAATCGCACGGGAGGGAGCCGGCCCTAAAGTAAGCTTAGCTTTGCTGGAGTGGTAATGCTGCCAGAGGTCTTCTAACAGTTTTTGTAGGGCAAGATTAGCCCTTAATTGCTGGCTAAAAATGGCACTGATACCGGTGATGCCCACGAGCAAAAACGGCGGCATCCTCGGCAGTAAATAGTCGCCTCGAAATAGCAGGACACTCAGACAGGCCCAGCCCATTAAACTGCCACTCACCAAGAGGAGCTGCCACCGCAAGGGGCGGCCAATGAGAAAATAGCTCACCCCTGGCATGGCGACCAACAACAGTACCCACAGTCCAGGAACCGAGATCGGCTGGAGAGAATGCTGCTGTAGCAAATTATCGAGAATGGCGGCCTGCATCACCACGCCCCCGGCCGGGGGATTGTCATCAAAGGGCGTCGGCAGGGCATCAATGCCCGTGGCAGTCATCCCCACAATCACGATTTTTTCTTGAAAGACCGTGGGCGAGATGCGTCCCGCGATGACGTCACTGAGAGAATATTGAGGCAATGTATCGGCCGAGCCTGGCCAGTTAATCCACAGCGGTTGGTTAAGCGGGGGCAATGCCACGGGGGCCTGAGTGAGTGAGTAAACCTCAGCTAAAGTCATGCCAAAGGCGGTCTCATCAGCCACCAACGGATCAACCACATGAACTAAACCATCGCTGTAGACCTCTTTGCGAATATGCCCGGTGGCGATCGCTGCTGAGCGCAAGGATTTGGTAGCAGTCAGTGGTCGCCCGCGTTCATCTGTTCCCGTGGCGAGTACCACATTGCCAGATTGCGCGATCGCCTTAGCGAACGCCGGATCAGCCGGACTCGACTCAGCAAATAGAATATTGAAGCCAATCACCTGGGGTCGCTGCCCCGCTAGCCGGTTGAGCAGTTGTGTATAGACATCCCGCGACAGTGGAAACTGGCCTAACTCTGAGAGCGTCGCATCGTCAATCGCCACCAACACCAGGCGGCTATCCCAAGGGCGATCGCCGCGGCTTTGAAATAACCAGCGATAACTTGCATTCTCTAAATCTGCGAGCACTCCGAGCTGACTCAGCACCAAAATAATCAGCGAAGCCAGAACGCCGGGCAAAAATCGCCATCGATTTTTCAAGAGATTAGAGAAGCGGAACGTCATACACTGCCTCGTTGCCTAGCGGTGTGACTACTCTGACCTGGATGCCCACACCATAGCGAGCCGGTACCTCGTATTCAAACTCTCCTGACTCGTTGACAGTTTGCAATTCCTCTCCCACATAAACCTGATTGATGGGGTCAATTTGCCCACGTAGCAGCAAATATCGCAGACTATTGCGAACGATAATGTCAACTTGGTAATCAAATTCAGGCACGTCGGGAATCGGCGTCGGTTCTAAGGGGGGCTCACCGGGGCGAATCAGTGTCTGAAAGCCCCCCGGTACCGTTACCATCTCAGCTTGCGCTTCGGCATAAACCTCACCGGTTTCAGTCGCAATGCCCACGCGCTGGTCATCAGGATCCACCAGCACCCCAAACTCAGTGCCTCGGACGCCGCTGACCCCCGAGGGGGTTTGGATTTCTAATTCTGATCCCTCGTGAGTAAAGCGACGGAGATTCAGGCTGACGCCCCCCTGAGAGACGTAAAGGCGAGTAATGTAACCGTTGTCGTCGGCAAAGTCTAACCCCCGAACCTCAAGTTCCGTATTGTTTTGCATGGTAATCGTGCCGACCCCGGTATCCAAAACCAGCGTGCTAGAGGCGTTATTGCCAGTGCGCACCCCATCGCCGATCGCCGTCAGCCGATCGCCAATCTCAGCTGACCGATTACCCCGCAGGCTCAGATAACGCACATCGCCCGCCATCTCTTGAATCGATAGCCATCGCTCGACGCGAACATCAATTGACTGTTGCGCCTGCAGTTGAGGCACCCCGATGGCCAACAAGCTGCTCACAACTATGGCAACTAGGATAAAAACTCTTTTTTTTGCCTTAGACATTGCTTATTGAATAAAGCTGTTTAAAGAGATAATTCGTGACTATATTGAGAGCCATTGCGACATTACTCGGGCTCCTCGTGACTCAGTTTTAGGGAATGACTCTGGAATGCATAAAACTTGGAGTTGGATGAGAGGTTCAACGTCAGTAAATTTACTGAAAGACTAGACTGGGTCAGCCGTCAACGAGCGTAGACACACCTGAATCAACGTATCTTGTTATAGCGTTGAGTTCCTATGGTACAACCTTCGTCGCTGTCTCAAGCACCAGACATCCTCAGATGCCTTCAGTATATTTCCTCCTAATATCTTTCCAATATCTTACAGAAATCGCCTTTCAGATGTCGGCAGCGGATTCTATCGGAGCCTCTTAATAATGGTTAGTCTGCCCAGAGCGCCCCGGGAAATGAGGCACTTAAGGAATGCTTAACGCGATCAATCAATTCCAAAAGGTTGAGAAAATGCTGGTGCCCGCTATTGGCTAAGACAGAGAAAAAGAGGATGTGACGCAGGCTTAAAAAGCCTTCAATGGGGTACCCAGACAAAATTTAGCTTGCTTCTAGGGGCTAACGGAACCACCCAGTCAAGCCATTTAGACAGATTCAAAAAGTGGGAGATGGTCTAGACAAAGTTGAGATGACTGCGGTGCACCACAGCCCGGTTGGTCAGGAGAGATTGGTTCAGGCACTGAGGGTGCGGCAATTGCCCATTGGAAATTGGGGTTAAAGGGGGCGAGGCCAGACCCAAGAAACGTTACAGTATGAACACCGGCGATCGCGCTAGGAGGACTCGATACCATTGGCCTCATGGCGCTATAACTTCGCGATAAAACAGTCTGGATAGCATTATGGGTCACACATTCCAAAACTTTTTTAGTCGTCTCAAATTTCTCGTCAAGCCGCTGATGGCAATTGCCCTCGTCGGTGTTTTAGTCTTTGGCCACGCCGATGCGGCTTTTGCCGCCCGGGCGGGCGGGCGCATTGGCGGTGGTAGCTTCCGCGCCCCTAGCCGAACGATTTCTCCCTCACGCTCCTATCGCGCCCCGACCGGCGGTGGTTATTATCCGGGAGGCGGGTTTGGGTTTCCCTTCTTGCTGCCGCTCTTTGGCTTTGGCGGTGGCTTTGGTGGCTTGTTCACCATCATTTTGTTTGTTGGCCTGGCCAACTTCATCATGCGTACGGTGCGGGAGGTAGGTGACAGCAACGGCGGGGTCGAAGGTTTAGGCAGCAGCAACCCGACTGTTTCAGTTGCCAAGCTGCAGATTGGCCTGTTGGCCGAAGCGCGATCGCTGCAGGATGACCTCAGCCGCATGGCGCTGTCTGCCGACACGTCTTCGTCTGCAGGCCTGACGCAGGTGCTGCAAGAAGCCAGCTTAGCGATGCTGCGTCACCCAGAATATTGGCAGTACGCCACCGCGAGTATCGAATCGACCCGCCTCTTGTCGGCGGAGCAAAGTTTCAATCAGCTGGTTTTGGCTGAGCGCAGCAAGTTTACCGGGGAAACGTTAACCAACGTCAATAACCGGCTGCAAGAGGCTGAGCCGAAACCCCAATCCGAATCGGGCGGGGATTTGGCGACCACTGAGCCGGGTGAATACATCGTGGCCTCAGTGATTGTGGCCACTCAGGGCAAATTGAATCTGCCGAAAATTTCGTCGCCGCAGGAGGTTCGTCAGGTGTTGAGTACGTTGGGGGCCATCTCTAGTGATCGCCTCTTGGCTGTGGAGATTCTCTGGACTCCCCAAGCCTCTGGCGAAACCCTGACGTCGGATGAAATGATTGCCGAATATCCGCAACTGACCTTGATCTAAAGATTCAGGACAATCTGCTCGGTATTTCGTCATGTTGCCTGGGTCAAGTTGGCCCAGGCTTCTTTGTTAAAATAAATGACTACACATTGGTTCAGGACGGGTTGGCAATGACGGTATCTCAGGTAGCGACGCCCCATAATTCAGGGTCGAGTCATTCCGGTGCAGCGGTCGATTTGCTGCCAATCGCCCAAAACACGCGGGCGGCGGCCCAGCAGTTCGCGAACTTGCCCACGGCTGCTAAAAATCAGGCGATCGCGGCCATTGCCGATGCCTTGTGGGCTGACCAAGAGACCATCTTACAGGCCAACGCCGCCGACTGTGAAGCCGCGATCGCCGACCATCTGGCAAAACCGCTCTATGGTCGCCTCAAGCTTGACGGAGTGAAGCTGCAGGGGGCGATCGCCGGCGTCCGTGACGTGGCCCAGCTGCCCGATCCTGTCGGGGTGGTACAAATTCACCGCGAGTTAGATCAGAACCTGGAGCTGAAACGCATCAGTTCACCGCTGGGGGTGTTGGGCGTCATTTTTGAATCTCGCCCCGATGCCGTCATGCAGATCGCCAGTCTGGCAGTGAAATCCGGCAATGGCGTCATTTTGAAGGGGGGCAGAGAAGCGGTTCGCTCTTGTCAGGCGATCGTGACGGCAATTCGCCGGGGCTTAACCGGCGTGGGCCTGAATCCGGATGCGGTGCAGCTTTTAACCACCCGTGAAGAAACCCGTGCCCTGTTGGCGTTAGACGGGTATGTGGATCTGATTATTCCCCGGGGCTCCAATGCCTTTGTGCGCTTTGTGCAAGACCATACGCGCATCCCCGTGCTGGGGCATGCCGATGGGATCTGTCATCTCTATGTCGATCAGGCGGCGGATGTGGCCAAGGCGATCGCGATCGCCGTTGATGCCAAAGTGGGGTATCCGTCGGCCTGCAACGCCATTGAAACGCTGTTAGTGCATCGGGCGATCACGGCTCAGTTTTTGCCTTTAGCAGCGCAGGCTCTGCAAACTCAAGGGGTTGAACTGCGAGGCGATCAGGCAGCGCAGACGCTCTTGCCAGAAATTACTGCTGCCACGGCAGAAGATTGGGCGACGGAATATAGCGATTTGATTTTGGCTATCAAGGTCGTGGATTCACTGGCCGACGCCATGAGCCACATCGAGACCTACGGCTCGCGACATACTGAGGCGATCGCGACCGAAGATGCCCAAGCCGCCGATACCTTTCGCAGCCAGGTCAATGCTGCGGGGGTTTATCACAACTGTTCGACCCGCTTTGCCGACGGCTTTCGCTACGGCTTTGGGGCTGAGGTGGGGATCAGCACCCAAACCATGCCGCCTCGCGGGCCGGTGGGGTTAGAAGGCCTCGTCACCTACAAATATCACCTAGTCGGCGACGGTCACATCGTGGCGACCTACTCAGGGGCAGCCGCGAAGCCCTTTACCCACCAAGATTTGCTGTAGCCTTCAGGGATGGTTCTCACAAATTCCTCATCGCCGAAGCTAGACAGATTTCTAGCTCTGATCGCGGGCAAGATGCCCGCCCTAAACACGTTGATGGATTTGCCAATCTAGGATGCACCCAATTCACTGGCCGGTCCTAAAGCTATCGTCACCACCCCTTCCTTCTACCTAGAACACTCTGCCCTGTATGGATACGCTTTACATCAACGATATCCGCGCCTATGGCTACACCGGCGCGTTTGCTGAAGAGAATGTATTAGGCCAGTGGTTTCGGGTCGATCTCGCTGTAGACCTCAATCTTGCCCAAGCGGGAACCTCCGACCGGCTCAGCGATACTTACAACTATGCCGATGCAGTGCAGGCGATTCAGCAGTTGATTCAACACCAGCCGTTTTATCTCATCGAGTCAGTCGTCAGCGAAATTGCCAAGGCGGTTTTGCAGTCAGACGATCGCCTGACTCAGGTCACGGTAAAGCTGACTAAGCTGACCCCGCCGGTGCCCAACTTCGCCGGTAATGTGGCCGTTGAGATCACCCGCGATCGCAGCCATCTCAACAGCCCTTCTCCCCGACCTTTACCGGTGAATAGCAGGGCCTCTGAACTGGACTGATTGACTGAATGTCCCTTGGTAATGTTCAAGGCTGACGTCTTTGGGCCGATAGGCTTACAGATCGAGCAGCTGATTGACAAAGTTGGTATAGATTTCGCCTGCGAGAAACTGGGGATGCTCCAAGACCATTTGGTGAAAAGGAATCGTCGTCGGCAAGCCCGTAATGGCACACTCCCTCAGCGCCCGCTTCATCCGGCGAATAGCAGTGGGGCGATCGGGCCCCCAAACAATCAGCTTGCCGACCAATGAGTCGTAGTAGGGCGGAATGTCGTAGTCGGTGTAGACGTGGGAGTCGATGCGCACGCCGGGGCCACCGGGGGGCAAGTAGCCATTGATGCGACCCGGTGCAGGACGGAAATTATATTTGGGGGCTTCGGCATTAATGCGACATTCGATCGCATGGCCCCGGAGTTCCACTTGGTCTTGGGTAAAGGCGAGGTGATCGCCCTGGGCAATACGAATCTGCTCCGCGATCAGATCAAGCCCCGTCACCATCTCTGTCACCGGATGCTCCACCTGAATGCGCGTATTCATCTCCATGAAATAAAAATTGCCGTGGGCATCCACCAAAAATTCAACGGTGCCCGCCCCGACATAGTTGATCGACTTCGCCACCCGTACGGCAGCATCCCCCATCTTTTGGCGCAATTCTGGGTTCAAGGCGGGGCTGGGCGCTTCTTCTAACAGCTTTTGGTGGCGGCGTTGAATCGAGCAGTCGCGCTCCCCGAGATGCACCACATTCCCGTGGCTATCGGCCAAAATCTGAAATTCGACGTGGCGGGGTTTTTCAATGAACTTTTCGAGATATACACCGGGATTGCCAAACGCGGCGTCGGCTTCCCCTTGAGCGGCGAGAAACAGCTTTTTGAGATCGCTGGGCTGCTGCACCAACCGCATGCCCCGGCCGCCGCCGCCCGCCGTCGCCTTGATCATGACGGGGTAGCCCATCTGATCGGCGATCGCCCGCGCCTCAACATCACTTTTGAGCAGACCGTCACTGCCGGGAATGGTCGGCACCCCCACCTTTTGCATGGTCTCTTTCGCGGTGGACTTATCCCCCATCGACAGCATCGAAGCGGGAGTCGGCCCAATAAAAGTGAGGTTGTGATCCGCACAGATTTCGGCAAAGCGAGCATTTTCGGCCAAAAACCCGTAGCCCGGATGGATGGCTTCGACCCCCCGCGTCAGCGCCGCTGCAATGATGTTGGGAATGTTGAGATAGCTTTTGCTGCTGAGGGCTTCGCCGATGCACACCGATTCGTCGGCTAATTGCACGTGTAAGGCGTGGCGGTCTACCGTGGAATGAACTGCAACCGTCGCAATTCCCATTTCTTCGCAGGTGCGGAGGATTCGGAGCGCAATTTCCCCTCGGTTTGCAATCAAGATTTTGGCAAAGCGCATTCGACTCGTAGTGCCCTCAGCAGCATAAACAGCGGCTTAAAAGCTCATCAAACAGCGGCCCCAACGGGCCACCGACAGGCAGGCTGTCGGGTCGAGCATTAAACCGCAAGACGGTAGCTAATCCTACCATGTGGCTAGGGCTGTGGACAGATAGGGCTTAACCAACTCCGCCGTTGATCACTCGGTTATACCGATGCTCTGAAACAAGGCTACAGAGCTGGCCTCCCGGCCCCACCGCTCCCTGGCGTTTCTCAGATTGCATCAGGCGTTCGATCACTGAGAACGGGTATTAAATGAGGTTAGACGGGGACAAAGATAGCTCGAATGCCCGCCGCGATCCGGGGTGATCGAGCTGCCTAACCAGAGTAAAGATGGGGGCGATCGCCTAAACGGTCATGATGTCTTCTTCTTTCGCCTTGAACGCGGCATCAATTTGAGCCACGTACTTGTCCGTTAAAGTCTGCACCTCATCTTGAAAATCACGAGATTCGTCTTTCGAGATCTCGCCATCCTTCTCTTGTTTGCGAAACAGATCAACGCCATCGCGGCGGACGTTGCGTACCGAGACACGCCCTTCTTCGGCGTATTTGTTCGCGACTTTGACAAATTCCTTGCGTCGTTCGCTGGTCAAAGGCGGAATGTTGAGGCGAATCAACTTACCGTCATTGTTCGGCACTAGCCCGATGTCAGACATTGAGATCGCGCGTTCAATGTTCGTCAAAGCACTGGGGTCAAACGGCTGAATCATGAGCGTGCTGGCGTCAGGGGTGCTGATGTTAGCTAATGACTTCAGCGGCGTGGGGCTACCGTAATAGTCAATCATGACCTTGTCTAGCAGCGACGTGCTAGCGCGCCCCGTGCGAATGGTGTTGAATGCTCGCTTCGTGGCATCCACCGCATTTTGCATGGCGATTTCGATATCAGTTAAGTCAGCTAACTTCACAGGACTCTCCCACAATTGTGCCAATTGACTCACCCATCACGGCCCGGCGAATGTTTCCGGGTACAGACAGGTCAAATATCATAATAGGGATATTGTTGTCTTTGCATAGGGCGATCGCCGTACCATCCATCACTTTCAGATCATGGGCCAAAACGTGGCCATAGGTGAGGCTGTTAACCCGTCGGGCATCGGGATTCACCTTGGGGTCAGAGTCATACACGCCATCGACTTTCGTGCCCTTAAACATGACCTCGGCACCGATCTCCGCCGCCCGCAGAGCTGCCGTCGTATCGGTCGTAAAGAAAGGATTACCTGATCCCGCCCCAAAGATGACGACCCGATTTTTCTCTAAATGCCGCATCGCCCGTCGCCGGATGTAAGGCTCTGCCACCTCCTGCATGGTGATCGCAGTTTGTACCCGCGTTGGGGTGCCGTTACGCTCTATGGCGTCTTGCAGGGTCATGGCGTTCATCACCGTCGCCAACATGCCGATATAGTCAGCTGTGGCGCGATCCATCCCAGCGGCCGATCCCTTAATCCCCCTAAAAATATTGCCACCGCCGACGACGATGGCAATTTGAATTCCGCTTTGGACGACTTCACTAATCTCGTCAGAAATGGTTTGAACAATATCTGGATCAATGCCATACGAGAGGCTGCCCATCAAGGCTTCACCGCTCAATTTGAGTAATACACGTTTATAGGTGTTGCCCATTTATTTTGTCCCTAGCCCACGACTCCAGGATTCCCGATCCATCTAATCATATCTGGGAGAAACGTGTGTGGCTTCGTTGGCAGAGACGCCTCATCCTCGTTGCCAAATCTGAGCGATGGCACCCAGAAATCAAGGGTATATAGCAGAAGTCGGAATTCAGAAGCCGGAAGTCGGAGTTGAAAAGCCGATCAGAGGGTGATTTCAGTCATTTGCAGTAACCTGATCAAACTGCGACTTGCGATAGCAACGTCGATTCTGGAACAATACGCTGCATCATAATGAGGGAGGCAAGAGTTTTGTCAGTCAACTCGGCCAGCCGCTTACCGTAATAGACGATCCATCATGCTTTGGGCTTGGCTGCCGTAGCTGCCACCAAAGAGATTGAAGTGATTGAGAACGTGATAGAGGTTGTAGAGAATTTTGCGCTTTTCATAACCTGCTGTGAGCGGATAGGCGGCGTTGTAGCCCTCGTAAAAAGCGTTAGGAAAGCCGCCAAACATTTCGGTCATGGCGATATCGACTTCGCGATCGCCATAATAGGTCGCCGGGTCTAAAATCACCGGCGTGCCATCCACTGTTACCGAGGCGTTGCCCGACCATAGGTCGCCATGCACCAACGAGGGCAGCGCCTCATGTCCAGCCAGCAGTGAGGGGAGCGCGGCCAGCAGTTCTGCCTGACGAGAAAAATTGCCTCGCCGGTTAGCAAGCTGGAACTGATAACGCAGCCGATACTCGCCATAAAACGTCGCCCAATCCGCCGTCCACGAATTTTTTTGTGGCATGTCACCGATGGTGTTGTCGCGGTGCCAGCCAAACCCGCGATCGCTGACCACCCGATGCATTGCTGCCAACTGCTGCCCCATCTGATACCAGGCATCGCGACTGCTGTTGCCCAGTGGCAGATATTCCATCACGATGTAGGACGAACCGTCCACAACGCCCCAGCAAATTGGGCGGGGCACGCGAATGGTTTGGCTGTCGGCCATTTCCTTCAGACCCAGCGCCTCGGCCTCAAACATGGCATACTGCGCCGCCTGATTCAGCTTCAGAAAGAAGTCGCGATCGCCGTCGGTAAGGCGATAGGCCTGGTTAATGCTGCCACCGCCAATACTGCGCCGGTCTTGAATCTCGAACGGGCGTTCGGTCACACGACTGATTTCTCGGGCAATCTCATTCCACATAAGCTGCTGACACTGAGAGATGAACAGAGACGATTGTGACCGAATGCGTGTGAAGAAGGCCAGCGATCGTGACGGTTCTACCCTCTACTTTCCACCCTCCCCACTGCTTGAAGCCATGATGCGGCCTCCCATTAATCCTTGCAAACCGGTGCAGACTCTCGCTATACAGGGAGCATGACACATTCCACTGTTCCCACCATTGCCGCTGATTGGCTGGGCCGTCCTGCCACCGACGTGGCCCCGGAGCTGATTGGCTGCAGTCTCGTCCGGCAATTTGAGGACGGCAGCTGTTATCGCGGCGTCATTGTCGAAACCGAAGCTTATACGCCCGGTGACCCCGCCTGCCATGCCTATCGTCGCCGCACGGCTCGCAACGAAGTAATGTTTGGGCCACCCGGCTGTTGCTACGTCTACCTGATCTACGGCATGTATCCCTGCTTCAACGTGGTCACCAACCGCGACACGGCGCCCAGTGCGGTGCTGATTCGAGCGTTGGAACTCGATCACCTGCCCCCCTGGATCGACGAAAAGCAGCGGCAAAAACCGCAGCGCGTAGCAGCGGGACCCGGCAAACTCTGCCGGGCTTTGCAGATTGATCGCACCCTCAACGGCAGCCGCTTCGATGTCGGACAGCCCCTTTGGCTAGAACCCAGATCAACTGCATTTCAACAGGCGATCGCCGACGGCGCAACTAAACTGGTGCAAACGACCCGCATTGGCTTATCGCAGGGCGTTGAGTTGCCCTGGCGCTGGTATGTGGCCGACTGCCCGGCAGTTTCAAAAAAGGGATGAGTGAGGATAGGGGATTTCCCACGCATGCTCGCAGGCAGAATCGTTGCAACATCATTCGGCAAAAACCGATGATGTTGTTGGTTAGGAACTAAGGAGAGTTCTACCAAAAACGATACCCGTAGGGGCGGGTTTTGTGGATGCCTGGTCGCGATGCCACCAGGTTTCTAGCTAAACCCGCCCGTACCATAACGGTATATTCTTTCTCAGAAATCTCCTAAGGATTATATAAATTCCGCAAATTGGCTTGAGGCAAATCAGAATCACATTTCCCCTCCTGGACTAACCTTGTAGGGATTTTCTGTAAACCTGATGCGGCCATGCTTCTAGCCTTTCTAATGGCGATAGTGACATCGGCTCAAGCCGGCTAGAAAACCGGTCGGGTAGGCTTCCTAGCCTGCCTCCATCACCCGCCTGCTCAAAAGTAATGAACGGTTCAGGACGGCCAGGATGGCCATCGAACAAGAGCACATTTGCCCCATCGATACCAGAGTAGAATTCAAAACCCTTACAGGAGCTAATCCTGTAAGGGGCTGCGGGGAGGAGTGGTCATGAGTGCTTGGGATCGCACCCACCCCGCCTCAGGCACCCCTCCCGAGAGGGCTACTAAGTACACATAAGTCCTGTTCCCCTTAATGTTCGGGCTTTTCCTCTTACCCACTTTTCTAGCGGCTTCCGTGTCGTCGAGCACCGGTCGGGTAGGCTTCCAGCCTGCCACCTTCACCGATCGCCCCCACAACGACGTCTGTAAGGCTTTGCTCAGCGGCCTCAGACGGCCAGGATGGCCATCGAACAAGAGCGCGGCAAACCCCGCCAAGAAAAGGTTCTGGGAAAAAAGGGATAACGGTCAAAATGTGTGTACGTAGTAGCCCGAGAGGGGCAAAACTAAATTTCCGATCCTCTTTCCGTAGAGGCGAAGGGCCTTTCGCCCCGACGCGAGCCTAAGGCAAAGCTTCGATAGTGGGTAGCCGCTTCAGTTCACTAACGGTGCCGCCGCCGAGCCGCCAATACTCCGTCGCGCCATTGCTAAACAGCAATCTGACCCGCAAGGTCTGCTCCGGCAGTGCCGCAATCTCTGACTGCACCGGGGCTAAATCAAAGAAGGCGAGACCGGTGCTGCACTCCACACCTGGAATGTAAGTGGTCGGCGCGTAGGAAAAGCCCAACCGAAACGGCGCATAGTAGTAGGGATCGTAAAACGGATCATAGTAAAAGGAAGAGCTGAGGTTGCTCTGACGGGCCGGGCGAATTTCATTGAGGTAGGCGGGGCGAGAGTCAATCACCTGATCGATGGTGACGAGGGACGTATCGCCGTCCATGAGTTGCATCTCAACGAGTTCGGCACTGACATTGGCCAGACTAGTATCTTCAAAGCAATATTTCACCACGACGCCCAAGCGATCGTTGGCCGGCATATCGCCCCAGAGGCTAAAAAAGCCAATGTCGGGCTCAGCAGAATTGTAGTCTTGATCTTTAATGGCATAGGCCTGATCATCGCCAAGCACAAACAGCTCGCTAAAGGGGGCCTCGCGAATTTCGGCGAGGGCCGCCGCCGGAATCTGAAGTGGGGCCTCGGTCGTCTCGGTTTGGGCGAAGCTGGGTAATATCTGGACAACCGGGAGGGCTGCCGTGGTGACGATCGCGGCGGCGATCGCCCGACCCGTTGTCTTAAGTGTCTTTGATTTTGCTTGCACGACCTTGTCCCCACAAATGCTGATTAAATCCACTCCACAATACTCGAAAATCAACGGGTCGCCGATAGCCAATCGAGAAAATCCTGCCGCCGCCTCGACATCCAGAAAATTCACTTTGGCGCGGTCGCAGGAGTGGACAAGATTCAGGGAATAAAGGATGCAGTAGAGTTTTTCAGGACTGACGCAGTTGCAGCGGGTTTTGCCCCCCAGCTCCCAAATTTTTGGGAACCCGATGCAACCTCCCTCAGATGTCGGGGACGCTGGGGGCGAAGGCGTAAGTTTTATGGTCAAAACGAATCGCAGTTTCTCAATCAGACAACAGGAGAGGGGTTGTGGAGTCGATCAGACTTCGTCGTTACGGGCGATTGATGGCATTAATGCTACTAGGCTGGGCGATCGCGGCCTGCCTGTTTCTGCTCAAGGTCGAGGCGATCACGCCCACGTCGCCACCACTCGCTAGCGTGACAGCGGTGGCCAACGTGACTGAGGTTGCCGATTATCCCCCAGAGCAGCGACCCCCCAGCGGCTATTTGCCCGTTGCCACCTGGTCAGGCCGACTCATTTTGCCCGAACGTGCCGAGGCCGAAGCTGATGATCAAGACTGGGTTTGGCTGGAGGTATATACCAGCCCGATGCCCCAGCTGATTGGTCAGCGCCTACGGCTGCAATGGCAGCCTGATCCGAACATTCAACCCGTATTAGAGTTGGTCACCCAAAGCATCGAGTTTGATGCGGCGGCGATCTCCAGTATTGAGCAGGGTCACATACACCCGACCCGACTCAATGGCTGGTCACAGGTGGGGCCGCTGCAGTCTTTAGCGGGCACGCGTCCCCAAGACGACATGATTGTGGCGCTACCGGCGGCAGTGATCAGCGGTGAGGGGGCCGCAGCGATGATTCACATCGATGCCATTCCCATTCAAATTCCCGAACGGTTTTATGGGCTGGTCAAAATTTTGGGGCCAGACGCCGCCTATCCGGCACCATCAGCCTGTCCGGGGCAGCAGCCCTGCTCCAGCGACTATCTGCGTGTGCAGCATTACAACCCGGTCACCCAGGACTTTGATGGCGCGATCGAGACAGTTCACATTCCGCAGGTACCGGCCGATCGCAACGGCATTTTTCAATCCACGCCGCAGGGGCTGGCCGATTCGCCTGCAGGCACAGCGGGGTGGTATCTCTATGGCGCTCAGAACCGCGAAGGTCTCTTTGTGGTGCGGGCGATCGCCCACCGCCGCCAGTTTCAGCTGCAGCCCGACGAGACGATTAGCGCCCCCCAAGCGGCCCTGAATTACATTAACTTTGGCAACTGGCACGACACCCCCGATCGCAAAGGGCAAACGCAGTCGGTGCTGATCGCCTCGGATGGTGAACTTGACCCATTGACGACCTGGCAGGAGGGTGAACAGATGTTGGTGATGCATCTGTTTGGCGGTGTTGGGGGCGAGCAAGCCGAGTCGCGATCGCTCCCTGGCACGGTAACTGGCCACTTTTCCTATGGCATCGGTGCCGTCATTCGCGACCCTTTCACCCAGGAGCTGCAGCTGCAGGTTATCTACGATCAGGTCTATGCTCACGGCCCCCAAGGCATCGTGTCGGGTCGCACGCTGTGGGCAGAGTACACGGGCAACCTGCAGCGCGGCTGGCTGGGGGTGCGACCCATTTCGGATGTGCTGGTCAAAATTCCCGCATTGAGTCACACCTATCAGTTTGGTGACACGACGTTGACTCCCTTTGCCGAATTCCAGCGTGAGCTGTTTATGATGATGGCCCGCTACCGCACCGGTGACGGTACCGGTGCCACCATCGTGACGCCTGCCCGCTCCTGTGTGCAAGATTCGAGTCAGGCCCTGTATGAAACGATTCAGGTAATTAGCAGTCAAGTGGCGGCGTCTCCTGAAGTGGCCGATTGGCTGGCGAATCATCCCGATGATCCGCAAACGCAGCTGTTTCAAAATCTGATTGATCTCGGTCAGCGGTTACAGCAGCAGTTGGTGCCCCTCGGCATTGCCCGCGCCGACTGGAACGAGACTGCCGATCGCGTCGCTGGCACGGGATCAGACGATACCCGCGATCGCGAAATTGGCGAGCGGGTCGGTACGGGCGTGGCTTATCTGCGCAGTGTGCTGAGCTGGCGCACCGTGATTCCGCGTGTCGCCCATGACAGCATTGCGGCGATTTTGCTCGATCATGGGGCGGAGCTGTGGTTTCTGCGCACCAACCAAGTCGGCGGCCAAGATCCAACCATTTTGCCCCTCGCCCCGACGGAGTTGTTCGGCGATTATGTGGTGATTCCCACCGCCTTTTCCCGCCTGATCGAATCGCTGCGCTGGCCCCGCTGGCCCGATTTGGGCTGGTTAATCCTGGGTGTGGGCAGCTACGCGATCGCCCTCTATCTGGGACAACATTTTCTCGGGCCGCTCAATTCCCGTTTGCCGCTCAGCGCCGTTTCGGGCCTATCGGTCAGGTCGCTCCTCAGCGCCCTTTTGGCCCCCGCCCTGCTTGAAGAACTGGGCTTTCGCGTGCTGCTGCTGCCCCATCCCACCGAAGCAGTTTTGCCGGTGACGCTGGTGATCTGGACGACGATCAGCCTGAGCCTATTCGTCCTTTATTGTTTGTGGCGCGATCGCAGGCGACAGCCCGCAGTCCAGAGGGGTTGGCGAGATCGCCGCCGCCAAATCCCGCCAGCGATCTCGCTGGGACTGATCGCCACGGTTCTGTACCTCTCAACCGGCTCACTGTGGCTTGTGACCGGGTTTCACTGGGCCGCCTGGCAGCTGCAGCAGTTATCCCGCTATGCTCTGAAGCCGCAACCCACAGAGCCATGAGTATCCAGCTGGCAAACTCCGCAGACGAGTCGAATTATCAGAAAAAACCCTGCAAAGAAGCATCGGTATGTAGAATGGATCGGTTGTTTTCTGCTGGTCGCCTTGATTGAACGTTACACACTGCCCGAGATGGGCGAGCTCTGGAACGACCTCTATAAGTACAAAACTAGGCTTCAGGTAGAAATAGCCGTCTGCGAAGCACAGGCAGACCTTGGCTACATTCCTGCAGAGGCCGTTGAAGAGATCAAGGCCAAAGCTGATTTCAACCCCGAGCGCATTGCCGAAATCGAAGCCGAAGTGCGCCACGATGTCATCGCTTTTCTTACCAGCGTGAATGAGTACGTGGGCGAAGCGGGCCGCTATATTCACCTGGGCATGACCAGCTCTGACATGCTGGATACCGCGCTGTCGGTGCAACTGGTGGAAAGCCTCAAGGTGATCAAGATTCACGTTGAGAATCTGATTCAGGCGATTCGCTATCAGGCGCAGGAACATCGCGACACGGTGATGATTGGGCGCTCCCACGGCATTCATGCCGAACCGCTGACCTTTGGGTTTAAACTCGCTGGCTGGCTGGCGGAAATGATGCGCCACCGCGATCGCCTCACCCACTTAGAAGAAAAAATCGCCGTCGGCAAAATCTCGGGTGCAGTCGGCACCTACGCCAACATCGACCCCAGAATCGAGTCCTTAGCCTGCCAAAAGCTAGGTCTGCGGCCCGACACGGCGTCGACTCAGGTAATCTCGCGCGATATTCACGCCGAGTTTATGAATGCGCTGGCGCTCCTTGCCGCGTCCATGGAGCGGTTCGCGGTTGAAATTCGCAACCTGCAGCGCACCGATGTGCTGGAAGTGGAGGAATTTTTCTCGAAGGGGCAGAAGGGCTCCTCCGCCATGCCCCACAAGCGCAACCCCATTCGTTCAGAGCGGTTGACCGGCTGCGCCCGGATCATTCGCGGTAATGCCATGGCCGCCCTCGAAAACGTGGCCCTGTGGCATGAACGCGATATTTCCCACAGTTCAGTCGAGCGGGTGATTCTGCCCGACTCCTGCATTTTGACTCACTTCATGCTGGTGGAAAGCACCAAGCTGATCAAAAAGCTGCTGGTTTACCCCGAAAACATGCAGCGCAATATGAATGTTTACGGCGGCGTGGTCTTTAGTCAACGGGTGCTGCTGTCCCTAGTTGAGAAAGGCCTCACACGGGAAGACGCCTACGAAATCGTACAGTCTTTAGCGCATCAGGCTTGGAATACTGAGGGCGGCAATTTTCGGGCTTTGGTGACGAATAGCGATCGCGTTAACGCCCATCTTTCCACCGCTGACCTTGATGCCTGCTTTGACCCGAAACACCATCTCCGCAACTTGGATGAAGTGTATCAACGGCTCGGCATCTAGCGATCGCCTTACTCATCAACCACGCTGAGCTGGCCGCCATGGATGGCCCGTAACAGACCGTCAATAGCGGTGCGATCGTGGTCTTTTAATTCAAGCGAACTGGCCGCCTCGGATAATACTCGTCGATGGCTATGGGTGATTTTGCCCGTGGCGATCGTCCGCGCATATAAATCAGCAATTGCTAAGGTCAGATTTTGAGAAGTCATAGGGCTAAAGACATCCTCTAGGAACGTCTTTAGTGTGCCCTCATGGCCCCAGAACTGGTGGAATCGTAGCCACCTGTCGTCGTTTGCCACAACTGTCAGCAACGGATCCACCAATGGCGGGTTCCCTGTGTTAATGTCGAACGTCAGTTGGGGTTATTGGCAAGCGTGATAGCACCCATCTCACCCCAAAATCCCGCGCGATTCCCCTGAAGACGACAGTTTGAGAACTGCGAGTAGTGCTTGGATGACTTGGGGTTGAGGTTCACGGTTTAGGGTTCACGGGAGAAATAGCCCGAGGGTAAGAGACTTCTGTCAGGCAATACTAAAAGAAACGGTCGTCAGATGGATGCGCCTTTTCACCGCCAATCTAGACTGTGAGCAAGCGGTGAATGGGATGAAATTGCGGCGCACTGGCGCTAAATTAGGCGAAACTTGGCAACTTGCCAGTCAGCGACCCGTGAATCCCTTTTTGCCTTGTTAAAGTGGATGTCTAAGCTATCGCGAGTGCCGAACCTTTAACGGTAAGGCCGATCGCGACTCGGGTGAGATGCTGAGTCTCCCGTTCAATTGTTCAGTGACCTCTAACCGTGATCGCCGGATTTCTCAATTTATACAAGCCTGTCGGCTGGACCTCCCACGATTGCGTAGCTAAGGTACGACGCTTACTCAATCTCAAAAAGGTCGGCCATGGCGGCACCCTAGATCCCAAGGCTGCAGGCGTGCTGCCGATTGCCCTCGGGCGAGCGACCCGTTTACTGCAGTTTTTGCCGCCCGACAAAGCCTATCGAGCCGTCATTCGCCTCGGTGTCATCACCACCACCGACGATCTCGAAGGGGAGATTTGTTATTCAGCGGGGGCGCTGTCGCTAACCGAATCAGCGGCGATCGCGCCCTTGCCCACTTTTATCGGCACGATTGAACAAATTCCGCCACGCTATAGCGCCATTCAAGTGCAGGGGCAGCGGCTGTATGATTTGGCTCGCCGGGGCAAAGAAATTGACGTGCCCAAACGGACGGTAACCGTGCACCACATTACCCCGGTCGCCTGGCAGCCGGGCGAGTTTCCTGAACTCACCGTGGATATCGCCTGCGGTGCGGGCACCTACATTCGCTCCATTGCGCGGGATTTGGGTGCCCTGCTCGGCGTGGGCGGCACCTTGGCCGGGTTAGAACGGACAAAAAGCAGTGGTTTCACCCTGGAAAGCAGCCTTTCCCTAGCCCAGTTAGAAGCCCAGCTGCAAGCTGATAGCTATACTCCCATTGCTCCGGCGATCGTCCTGAAACACCATCCCCGAATTGTGCTGTCTGAAGACGCGGCTAGGCGTTGGCAGCAGGGACAAAAGATTCCCCATCGGTTCCAAGAGGCAGACTTGAACTGCCAGCACTATCAGGTGTTTGGGCCAGGCGATCGGTTTTTAGGCATGACCGAATGGGCCTTTGTGCCCGACACCGACGAGACCCGACTACTCCCCCAAGTGGTGTTCACGCCGCCTGACTAGGGGCATTCCCAGCCAAAACGATCCTTGCAGGGTCGGGTTTATGTTTCGTGGAAATCGCCTAACGCCGCCTAAAGCGGGCCGTGAGGCGATCGACCAACAGCGTCGCCTCCGGAATCCGCAGGGCGACGGTGCCTAAGCTAAACACAGCGATTCCCGCTGTCCCGGCGATCGCGAGCTGTAATAGCCGGTTGATAAAGCCTTCAATACCAAAGACTTGTTCCAAGCCTAACCGGGTACCCCAAGCGGCTAAGCCCGCCAAACCGCTGAGCATGCTCAACATCAAAATGGTGCGGCCCCACTGCAGCCAGGGCAGGCCGTTGAGTTTGCGATCGAGCAAAACCACCAGGGCGATCGTCGAGGTGATGTTACCCCCAACCGTCGCCAACACCAACCCCGGTGCGCCAAACCAGCGAATAAAGAAAAAGTCGAGAACGGCATTCAACCCAATATTGACCAGGCTGATGCGAAAGGGCGTTTGACCGTCGCCCAAGGCATAGTAAACGCGCACCAAAACATCTCGCGCGAGGTACACAAACATGCCTAAACCGTAGGCCACCAACACCGAAGTCACAATCTCAGCAGCTCTCAGGTCAAAGGCCCCCCGCTCATAAATCACCTGCACAATCGGCAGCGCCAGGGTCATGATCAGCGCCCCCAGCGGCAACATCGTCAGGGCTGTCATCATCAGGCTTTGACGAATGCGTTCTTTGAGTTCGGGCCAGTCAGCCGGGGCCGTCAGCCGGGAGAAGATGGGTAAGAACGGCACCAAAATCACGTTGGAAATGATGCCTAGGGGCGTTTGCACTAGCAAGTTGGCATACCCCAAAGCGGCTGCCGTCGCTGGAATGTAGGAAGCGAAAAACAGATCGGTAAAGACATTGATCTGCATCATGCCGGAAGAAAACGTGGCCGGAGCCAAAATCTTAAAGACATCGCGCACGCCGGGGTCGCGCCAATTGAAGCGCAGCCGCAACCGGCCTAAGCCCGATCGCCACAGCGCGGGCAGCTGCACCAGCCACTGCATCACCGCCCCCAACAGCGTGGTGCCGGCCAGCACCGCCCCGCCCCGCAAAAAATAGTCGGGATTGCTGATATCCGCGCCGATCACCGCGTAAAGCAGCCCCAAGCCCACAATCACCGCCACACTCGAAAACATCGGGCTGACGGAGGGTAGCCAATATTGATCATCGGCATTCAGCGTGCCAAAGCCGATGCCAATCAAGCCCGCAAAGACTGCCATCGGGGCCATGATTTGCAGCTGACGAATGGCGATCGCGCGGGCTAGTGGATCGGTCTCGCTCAACCCTTGCGCGACGAAATCGATAATGGGGGCAGCGAATAGCACCATCCCCAGCGCCACTACCGTGAGCACCAGCGTCACTAACGTGCTAATCGATTCCACTAGCGGGCCAATTTCTTCGCGATCTCGCTTGGCCACCACGCTGACAATGGCGCTGTGAAAAGGGCCGTTAATGCCCCCCAGCAACACCAGCAAGAACCCCGGAATCACATAGGCAAAGTTGTAAGCATCGGCCGCTGGCCCCACCGCAAACGCCGCCGCGATCGCCTGCTGTCGTACCAGCCCAAAGACCTTACTAATCAACGTCGCGGCGGCGACAATGCTGGCAATGCGGGCGAGAGAACGGCTGGGCTTGGTATCAGACACAGGAAAGGCTACATCGGTTGAGGGAATCCTCACCCATTTAATCGCGAATTGGGGCCAGAGCTAATTTTCCTGACGGTGCGGGAGACTTCTGGAAGACTCCCGCAGAGTGACTCGATCGCAATGACACTGGAATGCGGAATGCAGAATTAAGGGGTTTGCCAAATGACGACTTCCCCCATCTGCTGTGACTTGATCAGGGTGTAGTTTGCCGTATTGGGGAGCTTTGAACCAGTGACAAAAGTTAAGGACTCAATCTAGGGTGCAATGCCTTCGATAATGGCCAGGGTCTCGAAGTATTGGTCAATTTTGTCTTGCTGTCGAAAGAGTTGGGCGGCGATCCAGAGATCCTGAACACCGGCATTGAGTTCTCCCTGAAGCGATCTCGCCAGCCCTCTACCGCCATAGGCAGCAGCCAAGGTCTCATCCAGGGCAATGGCCGTGCTGTAGTCGTTAATCGCGGCTTCGTAATCCTCTAACCGACCTAAAGCACCCGCGCGAGCGCTATAAGTTTCGGCAGAGCTAGGGTCAAGGGATAAAGCATTTGTGTAAAGGGCGATCGCGGCTTCTAGATCGCCTTTCTGATATTGCAACACGCCTTGTCTATAGAGGGTTTCGGCGGTTGTAGACGGAGCCAAAACCAACCCTTCATCCGGATCAATCTCGCTGGCTTTAGCCGAGGCGAGCGAGCTACCAACGAGCAGCGCTGAGAGCAGGGTCGAAACCAGGATTTGAGGAGACATTAGATTAAGCTTTGGTTAAAGAATCTCCAGTTTAACCAAAGCTTAATCTTGAGTAGGGTGCTTTGTTATGAACTGAGATGATTCCCACCAGAATCACAGCGGGCTAGGCTCTCAGTCATGAAGTCGGCGATCGCACGGTGGAGTGATATGAGAACAGGATATAACGGTTCAAAACTGGGATTGAGGTACGGCACGATGGACACACTCTGGCGCTGGCCACCGGCCTCGTAAACTGTCACACCAACGAATTAGCTAAGTCGGTTCGGGCGGAAAAAATGCCACAAGATGCCCTTGATCGCTTTGTAGAGGCACGCATCGATCTAGTTTTAGGCAAGCTGCGTGAATATATACAGGATATTCCTTTTGATGTAACTGACTCGCGATTAACCGAAGCATCTCAATAACAAAAAAGGCCACCAAATTAGTGACCTTTTTTAGCTGAATTTGACCGTGCCTAATACTGCGGGACGGAGGGGGCGACTTCTTCGCTCCAGGCGAGGATGCCGCCCGCGACGTTGGTACCTTCGATGCCGCTTTCCTTAAGAATGCCGAGGGCTTTGGCCGATCGCACACCCGACCGACAGTGCACCACGAGCTCATGGCCGTTAAGCAGCGACTTCACCTTGTCGATGCCTTCGCCGCTTTCGATATCCGGCAAGGGCACCAGCACTGCGCCCGGAATCTGAGCGATGTCCCATTCATGGGGATTGCGCACATCTAGCAGCAGCACCTCATCGCCTTTCTTATCCAGCAAAGCCTTCAGCTCTTTGACTGTCATTTCCGGCACGGCAGCTTTTTCCTCAGCCTCAGCCGCCTGGGCTTGGGGAATGCCACAGAACTGTTCGTAGTCGATCAGTTCCTCGATGACGGGGCGTACCGGATTCGGACGCAATTTCAACTCGCGGAAGGTCATGTCCATCGAGTTATAGAGCAGCAGTCGACCGCTGAGGGTAGTGCCTTTGCCGGTGACAATTTTCACCGTTTCAGTAGCTTGAATGACGCCAATCATGCCGGGCAAAATCCCCAGGACGCCGCCCTCGGCGCAAGAGGGCACCATGCCGGGGGGCGGCGGCTCCGGATATAGGTCGCGATAGTTGGGGCCACCTTCATAGTTAAAGACCGTGGCCCGCCCTTCAAACCGGAAGATTGAGCCATAGACGTTGGGTTTGTTCAACAGCACGCAGGCGTCGTTGACCAAATAGCGGGTAGGGAAGTTGTCGGTGCCATCGACCACCACGTCATAGGGTTCCATAATCTTCAGCGCATTTTCTGAAGATATGCGAGTCTCGTAAAGGTCGACCTGACAGAAGGGATTTATCTCCAGGATGCGGTTTTTGGCAGACTCGATTTTGGGCTTGCCCACCCACGAGGTGCCGTGGATGACCTGCCGCTGCAGGTTGGATTTGTCAACAATGTCAAAATCGACAATGCCGATGCGGCCAATGCCAGCGGCAGCGAGATAGAGCAGCAGCGGCGAGCCGAGGCCGCCGGTGCCAATGCAGAGTACACTTGCGGCCTTCAGGCGTTTTTGGCCCTCTAGGCCAATCTCAGGCAAAATCAGGTGCCGAGAAAAGCGCTCGTACTCCTCGGGATGCAGTTGGATATCGTCAAGGTTGGGATTGAGCATAACGTAGAGCAGAAGCGTGGGACGCTACTTACGGAAGTACATAAAGTTAATGAGGTGCAAACAGACGCGTAGTCGCAAGACCCCCATCTTACCGTCCATTAGTGGTGTCGAAGATTGATCCCCGACGCAGAATGTCGGTTTTTGGATTGGGGGAGTCCTCTTTATGGCAGCGACGGATTTGCTGGGGGTCGTTAGGGCAGCGGGTTGAAATCGCCACAATGCCTGTAGCACCTCAGCTTTTGCCAGATCAGCGGCCCCCTTTAAAACCCTGATCGGCCTGGCGAATCAGGGCTGAGGGCCATCGTCAGGCAATGTTTCTTAAGGAAGTTTTTGGGCCTGTCGTGGCGCGATCGCGCCATCTCATCTCCCCTCCGCACTCCGAAAAGGAGGACAAAGGTCGTCATCCGTATCATTGGCTACGGTGCAACATGATTGAGCTTGCTAATAATGCCGGTATCTTTCAAGTCACTAAATGCCCCGAGAGTAGGGTTACTAAGTTATCGGCTTCTAGGGTTCCGGCTCATTCATCGATTGAGTGCCTGGTCCGAGAGAAGCGGCTGGTCATACACTGCAGGCTTAGGTTGCTAAGGGCTCAGTCACCAGTACACGGCGGGATAAAAGCCCGGGAGGTTGAGCGGAGATGTCGCATCTTCGCCCCCTCTCGGGCTTTGTGTTTGGGGTTAAAAAAGTCCGGTAAGTAGCATCGCCTGAGGAGATTTCATGACTGATGAATCCGTATTTCGTCGCCCCAGTGAGGCGAATGAAGCGCTGCAAAAAGAGACCCGGCTGCCGATGACGGGCTGGCAGCAAGAAGTCGATCAGGGGTTGGAATATGGCCTAGAAGCGGCGGAGAGCATTCGCGATCGCACCATTCCCACCTTTTCACGCGGGGAACTGCCCCACTATGCGGGCATCAATACCTTCCTCAAAGCACCCTATGTCGAAGATGTTAGAAAGGTGGGCAATTACGACGTGGCGATCGTGGGGGTGCCCCACGACTCTGGCACCACCTACCGGCCCGGCACCCGCTTTGGTCCGCAGGGCATCCGCAAAATTTCGGCCCTCTATACGCCCTACAACTTTGAGCTGGGCGTCGATCTGCGCGAGCAAATTACCCTCTGTGACGTCGGCGATATTTTCACCATTCCCGCCAACAACGAAAAATCCTTCGACCAGATTTCCAAAGGGATCGCCCACGTCTTTAGTTCCGGCGCGTTTCCGAGCATCCTCGGCGGCGACCAGTCGATTGGTTTTCCCACGGTGCGCGGCGTCTGTCGGCATCTAGGGGATAAGAAGGTTGGCATCATCCATTTCGATCGCCACGTCGATACCCAGGAAACGGATCTAGACGAGCGGATGCATACCTGTCCCTGGTTCCACGCCACTAACATGGCCAATGCCCCAGCCGAAAACCTGGTGCAGCTCGGCATTGGCGGCTGGCAAGTACCGCGTCAGGGGGTCAAGGTCTGTCGCGAACGGGGCACCAATATCCTCACCGTGACCGACATTATGGAAATGGGCCTGGATGCCGCCGCCGACTTTGCCCTGGAAAAGGCAATGGACGGCACCGATTGCGTCTACATCAGCTTTGATATTGATTGCATTGATGCTGGCTTTGTCCCCGGTACGGGCTGGCCCGAACCCGGTGGCCTAATGCCCCGCGAGGCGCTACACCTGCTCAAGCGCATTGTGCAAAATGCCCCCGTCTGCGGTCTCGAAATTGTCGAAGTTTCGCCGCCCTATGACGTCAGCGATATGACCGCCTTGATGGCCACCCGCGTCATTTGCGACACGATGGCCCATCTGGTGGTTTCAGGACAACTGCCGCGCCGAGAACCAGCCAGCTACATTCATGCGGAGGCCAATATGAACGTCGATCAGGCTTGGGAATAGGAGGCGCGGCTGATGCACGAAACCGACATGACCAAGGCCCTGATCATCACCTTGCGGGACTGGTGGGAATCGCAGCCCACTCGCCCGCCAGTTGAGCGAGTGTTCTTGACGGTGGGGCGGTTTACCTGTGTGGAACCCGCCAGTCTGCAGTTTGCCTTTGAGGTGCAAACCCGTGGCACGTTTTTGGCAGACGCCCAACTGGTGATTCAAGAAACGCCGCTGATTGCCTTTTGTCATGCCTGTCAGTTGGAATATCGGCCCGAGTTTGGGCTGCGATATGCCTGCCCCACCTGTCAGGCTCCGATGGATGACATTCGATCGGGCCGGGAGCTGAAGATCGATCGCGTGGAATATGGTGAAATCCCAACGGGCGTCCCCTAAACCAGGAGGGCCATCTCGTCATGACGAGGCCTCTGGACAACACCGACATTCCGTAAGGGCGAGGCATTTGAAACACACCAACATCCCGTAAGGGCGAGGCATTTGGGCAATCACGTTTGTAATATTTCCAAAAAACAACTAACCAAATGCCTCGCCCCTCCGCCCTCCCCCGCGCACTGCCTCCACACCCTTTACTCACAACCCTCCACTCCACAACTCCTCTACCCCCATCTCCTATGCACCAAATTCTTGACGAAACCCTCGGCATCAATCTCCTGCACGCCAACCAAGAAGGGGCCGATCACAATCGCGCCCATTTCGACGAATGGGGCATCACCTGTCTCAACGTTATGAGCAGTCCCGGCGCAGGCAAAACCGTGCTGCTGGAGAAAACCCTGGCGGCGCTCACCGACTCCCTCAAAATCGCCGTCATTGAAGGCGACATGACGACCGAACTCGATGCCGATCGCCTACGCCAATATGGGGTTCCCGTGATCGCCATCAATACCGGTCGTGCTTGCCACCTCGATGCCCGCATGGTGGCCGGTGGGCTGCATACTCTGTCACAGACGCAGACGCCCACCGACTTAGACCTCGTCATTGTTGAAAACGTCGGCAATCTCGTCTGCCCTGCCGAATTTGAAGTGGGGGAACATGCCAAGGTCGCCCTGCTCAGCATCACCGAAGGCGAAGACAAGCCGTTGAAATATCCCGTCATGTTTCGAGAAGCGGATGTGCTTGTGATTACAAAAGTTGATCTCGCTCCCTA
>JBHJJI010000238.1:0-5597 GCA_050042805.1 Leptolyngbyaceae cyanobacterium | reverse complement strand
TTCCAGGCTTTCGGCCCCTTTGATCAAAATGCCCTGCTCGGCCCCTTTGCCCGTGCCCACCATAATCGACGTCGGCGTCGCCAGACCGAGCGCACAGGGGCAAGCGATAATCAACACGCTGACGGTGGTGATCAGCGCCAGCGTGACATTGCCCACCACAGTAAACCACACCACAAACGTGACAATGGCCAGGGTGATGACGGCGGGCACAAACCAGCCCGTCACCTGGTCAGCCAAGCGCTGAATCGGCGCTTTAGAGCCTTGGGCCTGCTGCACGAGCTTGACGATCTGCGCCAAAAAGGTGTCTTTGCCGACCCGCGTAGCGCGAAACTGAAAGCTGCCGGTTTGGTTCAATGTCGCGCCGATCACCTCATCGCCTGCCTGCTTGTGCACCGGCTGGCTTTCCCCCGTCACCAGGGCTTCGTCTAGGGTGGAAGCTCCCTGAATGATTTCGCCATCAACGGGGACTTTTTCACCCGGTCGTACCAGCACGATATCGCCGACCAAGACGTCGGCGATCGCTACGTCAACCGGCTGCCCCCCCCGCAAGATGCGGGCCGTTTTGGCCTGCAGGCCCATCAGTTGCCGAATCGCTGCCGAGGTTTGGCGGCGGGCGCGACGTTCGAGTAGTCGGCCCAATAGCAGCAGGGCAATAATGACGGCGGCGGCTTCAAAATATACGTCCGGCTGCAGCCCTTGAGCGACAAACCATTGCGGGTAGAGGGTCGGCCACAGGGAATAGAGGAAGGCCGTGCCGGTGCCGATCGCCACTAAGGTATCCATCGTGGCGGTGTGACGCTTGAATGCCTTACCCGCATTGAGAAAGAAGCTGCTGCCCGCCCACACCATCACCGGCGTTGTGAGCACGAGTTGGAGCCAGGCATTATGCAGCCACATGGGCCAGCCGGGAATCATCAGCCCAGTCATGGCGGGCACCGAGCCGATGACTAACAGTGCACTGATGGCTCCACTAAAGATGACTTTTCGCCGCAACTGTCGATCTGCGGCCGTCCGTTCCCGTTGTTCTGCGTCCGCTGCCGGTGCTAACACATCGTCGGTAGCGGCTTGGGCACCATACCCCGCCGCGGTGATCGCGGCTCGAATCTTACCCACGCTGGTTTGCTGAGCGTCATAGGTGACGGCGGCCTGCTCTGCCCCAAAGTTGACGCTGCCAGTGGTGACGCCGGGCACCGCCGCGATCACCTTTTCAATATTGCGGACGCAACCGGCACAGCTCATGCCTTGCAGCTTGAATAGTTGTGTGGCCATGCTGGCCTCCTTAAGGAAACGGTGGCGATCGCGGCTTTGATGGCCGTCTGCAAAACTGTCGTGGCGATACTCACAGGTTGAGTTTTCCGCTCACTAGTTACTGGGAACGCTGTCTCAAGCCCTTGTCTGGCCTGCATCACGGTCTGCCCACAGGTCGCACAGGCCAAATCGGACACCGTCAACGCTACCGTCATCAACAGGATGCCTAACCAATGACTAAGTTTATTTTGAAATCTCTAGTTCACTAGAGAGTCAAGGGGGTGGGCGATCGGATTTTCAGCGCTGCTGGAGCCGCTTGATCTTGATGATGGAGATAAGCCACGCGGCATTCTCACTAGGGCGCGTCATCAATTAAACTCGAAAGCCGCACGGTATGGGCATTGTCGCGCCCGCCCCGTAAAACTAGCTAGAGGCTGAACCGCTTTCAGCATCAGGACTCAGCCGCTAAATGATGACAGCCTCTAGCAAGCTGCGGCTTGCTCTAAGGAACATCTCGAAATGAATGAGAAAATCCAGGTCACACCATTAATAAGTAATCTCTTCCCCCGGCAGCGCAGGCGTGAGGGCTGGGGACTGACGGGCTTGACTTGCTTGTTCATAGGCGTAGGCGAACCCAATCAGTTTGGGCTCACTGTAAGCTTCTGCCATAAACGACAAGCCCACTGGCAGCCCCGCTTCGGTGAAGCCCATCGGTAGTGTTATGTCAGGAAAGCCAGAGAGGTTAGCGAGATAGCCCGCACTGTAGGGATCGCCCGCCTCGCAGACATAGGTGGGGTCTTCCTCCACGGTGTAGATCGGGGTGGCGGGACAGGCCATCGTGGGGTAAACGAGCGCGTCCAGGTTATTGTCGGCCATCACAGACAACAAGGTTTGGCGCACCATCGGTAGCTGATTCGACAGGGTGTAAAGCAGCTCAATGTCAGCCAGGCCAGTCGTCTCGACCATGCCTTGCAGACTTTCTAACCGAGCCGGATTCACTGGCGTATCGGAATGGGCAATGTCAGGAGCCATGCTGGCCGTAACGAGTGCCTCTAATGATTTGGGAAAGGGATCGGGCAAGGTGCTTAAGTAAGCTTCGATCTGCGGTTTAAACTCGTTTTCCCAAACTGGCCCCATATAGCTCCAGGGCGACTCAAGAGCCTCGGGCAGATCGACCAAAATGACGGTTGCGCCTAGGGCTTCTAGCAGGGCGATCGCCGCCTCCGTCAACGCATCGACCTCAGGATTACCGCCCAAAAAATCGGTCACCAGGCCGAGCTGTGCCCCAGCGAGTGCATCCGCATCGAGAAACTCGCTGTAGTTTGCGTCCACAGCTGCACTTTCTGCCGTGCGTGGGTCAGCTGAGTCGGGAGTCGCCATCACTTCGAGGGCGATCGCAGCGTCAGTGACGGTGCGGGCCATGGGGCCTGCCATATCAAAAGACAAATTAAGCGGCACAATACCATCACGACTGACCAGTCCCAACGTCGGCTTGATACCCACCAAACCGGTCACAGCAGCCGGCCCCCGCACTGAACCGGCGGTATCAGTCCCGGTTCCCAGAACTGCGAAGCTGGCAGCGATCGCGGCGGCGGTGCCACTGCTCGACCCCGAGGCATCGCGACCCAGATTGTAGGGATTCAGGGTCAACCCGCCCAGGGAGCTATAGCCCAATCGACCATAGGAGGCGGCAAATTCGCTCATATTAGCCTTGCCGAGAATAATCGCCCCAGCCTCCCTGAACTGTTGCACCACGAAGGCATCGTCGGGCGGAATCGCCGTTGCTAATACGTCTGACCCGGCGCTAGTCGGCATATCAGCAGTGTCGTAGTTGTCTTTCAAAATGATGGGGATGCCGTGGAGCGGCCCCAAAATGTTGCCCTCAGCCCGCGCTTCATCTAGGGCGATCGCCTCCGCTAGCGCGTTGGGATTGATCGTAATCAGGGCATTAATCGCCGGGCCTTGATCGTCATAGGCTTCAATCCGGTTGAGGTAAAGCTGCACGAGATCTTCTGCAGTCAGGGCGCCTGCTTCCATCGCGGCCTGAATTTCGGGAACCGTGGCCGACTGCAGCTCAAACGTCTCGGCAAGGGCCGGAGCGGTCATCATCCCAAAGGCCGTCGTGGCGGTGGCGGCAATTTGAGCGACCGATTTCCAATTCCTCATCAAATTCTTCCTTAGCTGACGGTGTGTTCAGGGCTTTGACAATCACCCTGGATGCACAGTAGAGGAGGAATTGGGTTGGCTTTGTGGTGCAAGCTACCGAAAGCCGCAGTGGCGATAGAACCGATTGGAGGGCGATCTCAGGCTCCGGAACTCTCCCGATAGCGAGTTTTCCGCTAGCTGATTGAGCGTGGCATGTTTACGACTGTCGCAAGAGCCAGCGGCGAAACAGCTCGACCAAAATGCGGGCCTGATTATCCTGAATGCTAACGACATCATGGCGTTGCAACATGTCGAGAGCGGCGTTCAGGGGGGCCTGCTTCAGTTTAGTGGTGCTTTTGAGGTCGTTGAGGCTGAGTCCTATCGGTTGGGGGGCCAGGGCTTGCAGGATGGTTTTCTGTTCGGGGACATCACGACCGGCTTGATCCCAAACGCCTGTGAAGTAGTAGCGACCGCGCTTAAAGAATTCGGAGTCTTGGGTAACGGTTTCGACATCGGCAACGGTGAAGGTGGACTCGCGCTGGCGGCCCTGCTCAAACACCAGATTGTTGTAGCGGCGCACCAGTTGAAAGCCGACGAGTTGGGTTAGGTAAGGTTGGCCGCTGGTGAGCTGATAGATGCGATCAAGGGCCTCAGTCTGATAGTCGAGTAAAAAGTCAGGATCGGGATTGGCGAGCAGTTGCCGGACTGCTCCGGGCTGTAAAAAACCGACGCGAATAGGGATGACGCTGGCAAAGAAGGGATGGAAATAGTCCTGGGTCATTTCCTCCAGGGTGTGGAGTCCGGCGAAGGCAAACCCGAGTTTGGGACTCATCTGCACCAGGCCCCGCAGGTAGGCAATGAAATCGGGGGAGAGTTTGCCAGTGTCAATCAGCTCCTCGATTTTCTCGAATTCGTCAATGGCGATGATCAGGGTTTCGTTGTCTTCTAAGTCATTGAGCACGCGCTTGAGGTAGCGATCGAAGGTGCGGCTCGGCTGGGCCATCAGCTCATCGTCGCCGGGGGCTGGCAGCCTGGTCACGGCGGCAATCTCATCCGTCATGGCGATCAGCACATCGCTGAGGGACTCAGCACTGGCAGACCGCAGCATGTTGATATACACCAACCGCAGCCCCGAACCTACGGTCTGGGCGGCATTGCGCAGGATGGAGGTTTTGCCCATGCGACGGTGGCCGTAGATCACTACCGACTGCATCTGCCGCCCCATTAACCACAGCTCTTCTAGCTGTCGCAGAATGTCGTCGCGCCCAACAAACAGACTGCCCTCCACCGGATCGCCGACGACGTAGGGATTTTGAACTGGCTGCTCAATCGTCTGTTCGCCGACGGCGGTAGCGACATCGAGTAGGGCATTGCGCCACTGTTTGGCGATGTCTTCAATCAGCTGCCGCTCGGCTTCGGGCACCTCATCTACGTAGTCGAGAATATGCTTGAGTTCACCCAGGGCGCGGTTAGAGGCAAAGGCACGCGATGTGCGCGATACGCTGCCCACCACTGTTTTAGTGTCAGAGATCACGTTGCAGAACCGCTGCATTGCCTTCCAGGTGATAGGCCGCAAGAGGGGATCTTGGGGATAGTTAGGCACCTCAATCGCGGCAATGTCAGCAACGATTTTAGCGGCTTTAAATAATGCCAGACTGATTGCCAACGTGCGCATCTCTGGCCCATAAAGCAGCTCTTGGACAACATCGAAAGCTTGGCTAGCAGCTTTGGGATCTCTCTTGTGGAGCAGCCAAAAACCAGCCGTGGTCGCATGGGCCGGGGTATCGAATCGCGGACTCGTATCCAGACGAGAGGCTAGGCGACGACGGTAAGGCAGAATGACTAAGCCCGTGAGAAATCTTGCTTTAAGCTCATTGATTAAAGATGCTGAGTTGAAGAGAAGCAAATCCCTGGCATTGGGTTTTTCTGCTAGTTGGGTGATGCGATAAATTACTTGTTCTGGAGGCAAGAGCGCCAGTTCTTGATTGATTGTTTGAATAGTGGGAATGAACTGATAGGTATAAGCCAGCAGCTGGTTGGCATTGTGGATGCCTGTAGACCAATCTTGTCGAAGCCACTGCGCGAGTTTTTTTTTGCAGAGGGGTAACGTTAACGGCGTCAAGGCGCCATGGGGCAACCTTCTTTAGGGTTTACCGCAGCGAATCACTAACATGCCCCACCCCCAAGCATCAAAACGCAGCATA
>JBHJJI010000237.1:0-6638 GCA_050042805.1 Leptolyngbyaceae cyanobacterium | reverse complement strand
GGCGCGATCGCCCTGGCAGATTACGCTCTACGACGTGGTGAGCTGCATCGAAGGCTTTGATAGCAGCAAAGAACCCCCAGCTAACCCCCAAACGTCAGAAAGCTCAGTCATTGCTGAAGTTTGGCAAACCGCTCGACAGGCGGCTGAAGACGTCTTGCAAAAGCAAACGCTGCAAGACTTAGTCGATAAATGTAAGGCCAAACAGCAAGTTGACTTGATGTACTATATTTAACGCTTATGCGGATCGCCGAAAATATTACAACGCTGATTGGACGGACGCCCCTCGTGCGGCTCAACCGCATTCCTCAGGCAGAGGGCGTGCAGGCCACCATTGTGGTGAAATTAGAGGGCATGAACCCGTCAGCGTCGGTTAAAGATCGCATTGGCATCGATATGATCAACGCTGCCGAAGCCGAGGGTAAAATCACGCCTGGCCAGACGACATTAGTTGAACCCACCTCTGGCAACACAGGTATCGCGTTGGCCATGGCAGCCGCCGCTAAAGGCTATCGGTTGATTTTAACCATGCCGGAAACTATGAGTGCCGAGCGGCGGGCCATGCTGCGGGCCTTTGGGGCACAGCTCGAACTCACACCCGGGTTAGAAGGCATGTCAGGCTGTATTCGCTGTGCGCAACATTTGGTGAATACGCTGCCGGATGCTTACATGTTGCAGCAGTTTTCGAACCCAGCTAATCCGGCCATTCACCGGCAAACCACTGCCGAAGAAATTTGGTCAGATACCGACGGCACCGTCGATATGGTGATTGCTGGAGTCGGCACTGGAGGCACCATCACAGGCATTGCTGAAGTGCTCAAAGCCCGTAAACCCGACTTTAAAGCGATCGCTGTTGAGCCGACCAATAGCCCGGTGTTATCAGGCGGGCAGGCAGGGCCGCATAAAATTCAAGGCATTGGGGCGGGGTTTGTGCCGGCGGTGCTGAACACTGACATGATTGATGAAGTCATTACCGTCAGTGACGACGACGCGATCGCCTATGGCCGTCGATTAGCTCGTGAAGAGGGTCTGCTCTCCGGAATTTCTACCGGAGCCGTCATGAAAGCAGCGGTAGAAGTTGGGAATCGTCCCGAAAACGCTGGCAAGCTGATTGTGATCATCCAACCCAGTTTTGGCGAGCGATACCTGAGCACGCCCCTATTTCAAGATCCAGAACTGACTTCACCAGTCACGCTGTATTAATGGGATGAGTCTAGCTGGGGAGATGTTCAGACCTGTCAAACAATCCAGCATGCGGTAGTTGGCAGTCGGAATTGTCAGGCTCCTCAGATAAGCATTGCAGCAATTCCGAGTGATTCGATCAACGTGCAGGTGGCGATGCGTCGATTACGCATCATTTTGGTCAGGAAGAGATAAGCGCACTAGGTGATAAGTTTCGGTGGTTACCAGAGCATTTTGCTGTTCAATCGGCCAATTGAGACTCGCGATCTCATCCATCGTCCCCACCACTAAAGCAGACTCAACGCCATTCTCATCAGACAACATTGGGGGTAATGCTGCGGGGCGTTCAACATAAATCACCGGTCTCTGCATATAAAAGACCAGGCTTGGCTTCATAAAGCCGACCATATAAAGCGATTCATCTACCTGCTGTTCCGCGATCGCGGTTTGGGCAATTTCTCTGAGCGGTTGCTGCCGTACCTGATCAGCCAGCTGAAAGGCGGGCAAAATAGAAAACAGAATGAACGCAGCAAAAGCCACTAGGTTGACGCTCCAAAGCCAGCGACTCCATCGTCCGAGCACCAGCCCTAGCCCTGTCACCAAGGCCGCACCCCAAATCACGGTGGCCCGCACCATGATGCCAGACGCTCTGACTAACTGGGGCAGATTGGGCATGGACGGGTCGTTACCCATCCAGTTGGGACTATAGAGCGCCGCGATCGCCAGCAAGCCAAAAATCGCCAGGTTCAGACCATAGCTGAGGCTAAACCCAATGCCGGCTTGGGGTTGGTTGGGTGCAGGGCAGCAGCGATCACTCCAGCCGAGCGCGACAAGAATGGCAGCTGCAGGCATCAGCGGTAAAACGTAGCTAGGTAGTTTCGTGACGGCAATGGTGAAAAATCCAAAAATCACCAGGAACCAAATCAGGGCAAATAGCCCTAACTGTGCTGAGCGGGGCTGTATTTGCAGGGTTTGACGCCGATGGGGCTGCAGACGGGCGATCGCCCAGGGTAAAAACGGCGACCAGGGTAAGAAGCCCACCGCAACCACTAAGAAGTAGAAATACCAAGGGGCAGCGTGACCGTTAACAACACTCGTGAAGCGCTCAACATTGTGATAGCCAAAGAACGAATCGATATAGGCGCGTCCGTTAGCCGCAATCACTAACACATGCCAGGGCACCGTAATTGCCAAAAAAATGATCGCCCCTTTCACTAAATGCAGCTCATGAACAGCCTGCCGCCATTCGCCGGTATACAGCAGAAAAACGCCCACAATCAGTCCCGGTAGCACAATGCCGACGGGGCCTTTGGCCAGCACCGCCAGCCCTAAGAGACCGTAGGACGCGAGATACCAGTTACGCTGCCGCTGGGGAAATTGGGGCTGGGCATACCCGAAGAAAAAGGCAAACAGGGCCGTACCCATACATCCCGATAACAGCATGTCAGACACGCCAATGCGCGCCCACACAATCGTTTCGGGGTGCAGCGCCATAATTGCCGAACCAATCACCGCTGAGATGAGCAAGTTGCGGCGGCTGAGCCGGGCCAGAGAGGCGGGCTGGCCGGGACTGGGAGCCACCACGTAGGCCGTCGCCAGTTCCGATCGCGAAAAGCCAAAGCGAGACAGCGTATAAAACCCCATGCCAACCAGCGCCGTAGCCGACAGGGCCGACGGCAGCCGCACCGCCCATTCATTCACCCCAAAAAGATGAAACCCGAGCGCCATCAGCCAGTACACCAAGGGCGGCTTATCAAACCGGGTGACGCCATTAAAGTACGGTGTCACCCAATCACCCGTTTCATACATTTGGCGCGCCGCTTCGGCAAACAGAGGCTCAGTCTCATCTACTAAGCCAGTGCTGGCCAAGCCCCAAAAGAACGCGATCGCGCACATCAGCACAACCCACAACACTGCCAACCCAGCAACTAATTGTCGCGACTGAGAGCGGGTTACAGGGGATAAAGGGGTCGCACTATCCAAGGTGGAACGTTTCATAAACCAGAGCGCACCGGTAATTCGCGGGTATCTATTCAGTCTTCTAGGGTACAGCGGTTTGTTCAGAGACATCGACCGCAAACGGTCACAAGTAGAGCTGTCATAGAACCCGATGATGGGGAGAAAAACCCAGCCCTTGGCATCTATGAGGCAATCTTTCACAATAAAGGACAGAACACGACGCTGAGACACCCTCAAGGTGACTGCTGGGATGCTGCAATGACGATAAAGTCGATGGATACCGATCACTACCGCACACTGAAAATTCCGGAAGCGGCGACTCAGCAAGAAGTCAAGCAAGCCTATCGACGGCTGGCGAAAGAACTGCACCCCGATACCCAAACGACCCCAGCGGGTCACGAAGGGATTCAGCAGATCAATGCGGCCTATGAAGTGTTGGGTGACCCCCAGCAGCGATCGCACTATGACCAGCAGCGCCGATTACACAAGGCTGGGTTTGAATCCGACAGTCAGATTCGCGATCGCACCCATCGCACTGCGCAATCGCAGGCGCAATACCGTCAGCGACGTGACGCCACTCAAGCCGCCGATAATGCCTTTGAGCTGTGGATTCGCCAGGTCTACAATCCGGTTGATCGCCTGATAGGCAAAATTCTGAAACCCTTGAAGGCTGAAATTCGCGCTCTCTCCGGTGACCCCTTTGACGATGAGCTGATGGAGAACTTTCAGACGTATTTGGCAGACTGCCGCGAGTCTTTGGAAAAAGCGCGAAGTAAGTTCCAATCATTTCCAAATCCTGCCAGTACCGCTGGCGTGGCGGCCAACCTTTACTACTGCTTGAACCAGCTGGAAGACGGCATTGAAGAGATGGAACGCTACACCTACTGCTATGAGGAAAGCTACTTACACACTGGACGTGAGTTGTTCAGAATTTCTACCCAACTGCGACGTGAAGCGAAGGATCAGCTGAAAGTAGTAGGCAGATAGGACGGAGCAATGCGAACTATCAAGAATGTACTCCTGATATCAGGAATACTGCTCACTGGCTGTTGGATACCATTGCGCACTCAGTCTCTACAGTTCCAAGATGTTAGCCATGGAGACAGCGCTAAAGGCACTGAATACATTTTTCAGCTCGAAGAAGTTGAAATAACTGACCCAAACGGCAGAGAATTTACAAACATAGATCTATACATTCTCAACACAGAAACGAAGACTCGGTTCCAAGTTCCGAGATTGGTATTTTCTGGCAGGCGTGTTTTTAGACGGCAACGTTACTATGATTCCGAGGCGGATATCTGGCGAGAGTCGCAGGAGTTGTCTTGTGACAGATGTATTGCGGTGGTGAATAGAGGAGAGAGTACTTATCTCATCACGAAGCAACACAGCGGCGGCTCCGCTGCTTATTTACGTCATGGCATTGTGAAGCTTGAGCATGACACAGCGAGCCAGGAATTCCATCACTTGTCTTGTGGGAAACCTCGAATCGAGGGTAATCAAATTGTTTTCTCTTTTCTGGAAAATGATTGTCCCGATATTTTACTGGGGCCTCGCTGGGGTCCAGAGTGGCAGATCACACGATTTACCCTAGACTGATTCACAGTCAACCGCTGCTCTTGGTTTAATCAGATTGAGGTGTGGCTTTCTATCTTGGTGAGAAAGTTCCTGAGAAGGACAAGTTTCTTCGGTTCTGCTGATCTCAAGGCCAGGATCTTAGATTTCATTGCCTATTTCAATGAGACTATGGCCAAGCCGTTGAAGTGGACTTATAAAGGCAAGGCTTTGAAGATCTGACTCATGGTCGGGGTATTCCTGCCAAGGAGTACTCGGGAGGAGAGGGCAAGGGGACAAAGAAATTGGAAAGGAGTGTCCTTCTGCCGGAGAGGAGTCGGTGACGCCAAGCAGCTTTCTGATCACGACTCGCGAAACGCCGTCAATATGAAACTCCCCATCTTTCAAGTCGATGCCTTTACGGACAAAGTGTTTGGTGGTAACCCAGCGGCTGTCTGTCCGCTCGACAGCTGGTTACCAAATGCTGTCATGCAAGCAATAGCGGCAGAGAACGCCCTGGCAGAAACTGCCGTCTTTGTCCCTTGTGACGAAGCGTATGAAATTCGTTGGTTTACGCCCGAAATCGAGATGGATTTATGTGGCCATGCTACGTTAGCTGCCGCCCATGTTCTGGCCAGGCATCTCAACTGCGATCGCCCGTCAATCCAATTCCTTTCCCCTAGTGGGCCGCTCACTGTCGCCGTTAGCGAAACCTTGCTCACGCTGGACTTCCCGAGTCGCAAACCCGAGCCGGCTGTCGCCCCACCTGAGATTTTGACCGCGATTGCTCAGGCACCGATCGCGGTCTTCAAGGCGAGAGACTATCTGCTGGTTTTTGACAACGAGGAGACGATTCGAGCCCTAGATCCGGATCAACATCAGATGGATCAAATCAATCTTGATCCGGGCGGAGTAATTGTGACGGCTCCTGGCATCGAGGCTGATTTCGTTTCGCGATTTTTTACACCCCAGGCCAGCATTTTTGAAGATCCGGTCACCGGCTCTGCTCATTGCTCACTGATTCCCTATTGGAGTGCAAAACTCGGCAAGGACTCGATGCGAGCGCTGCAGCTATCACCCAGAACGGGCCAGCTTGTTTGCACCCATGCGGGCGATCGCGTACTCATTGGCGGTCAGGCCATCACTTACATGGCAGGAGAAATCACCGTTTGAAGTGACTCGTAACTCAGTTTCCAGGAGACTTGAATGCGATCGCTGTAGGGGCCATCTTGTCAAACGACAGCAGGGAACCATGTTCGCCTGATGAGAATTGACTGGTGCATTGGGTAGTGGCGGAATTGCTTGCGCTACAGGGTGCGCTGTTTGGGATTTTTGCTGAGTTGGGCTGTTCCAGACACAGAACAGCAGGAAATCTGCCTGACAGTGAGAGAAATTTTGCCAAAATTGTTGATGGAGTAAGGTCATAAGTCTGCGACAATGAAATATTTGCTAGAAAAGCAATCGCTAAGATAGATTCATCACTCCTTCCCTCTCAGGGCTTAGACTATGCCGCTTCCTGTTGTTGCCATTATTGGCCGCCCCAATGTGGGCAAATCGACCCTCGTTAACCGACTGGCGGGGGTACAGGAGGCGATTGTCTACGACAAACCAGGCGTGACCCGCGATCGCACCTACAAGCCAGCTTTTTGGGCCGATCGCGACTATCTCGTGGTCGATACGGGCGGCCTGATTTTTGACGACGATACCGAGTTTTTGCCCCACATTCGCGAGCAGGCTTTCGCGGCCCTCGCCGACGCGCAGGCGGCCATCATGGTCGTCGATGGTCAAGAAGGCCCCACTGAGTCCGATCGCGAAATTGCCCAATGGCTGCGTCAGCATTCCGTGCCGGTGCTGCTGGCAGTGAATAAATGCGAGTCGCCCGATGAGGGCTTAGTGCAGGCGGCACAGTTTTGGGAACTGGGGCTGGGCGAGCCCTATGCGGTATCGGG
>JBHJJI010000236.1:0-8413 GCA_050042805.1 Leptolyngbyaceae cyanobacterium | reverse complement strand
CGAGCATCAACTCGGCAAAAAGGCTGGCCGCTGGACCCTGCAAGCACGATATCTGCAAACTGAAGATCGCGTGATCTTAAAAGTGCTGTTTTTGGATGACAGCTTGGACGCAACTGATCTCAAGCTGTTTAAGCGAGAAGCCGAAGCTCTCAAACTGATGAACCATGATGCCACGCCTCGTTATCGGGGCTATTTTGAGATGGCGCTACCGACCCATGATCAGGCCATGGTGTTGGTGCAAACCTACATCGAAGGCGTATCGCTGGAAACCTGTCTAGCGGAGTCAAAAATCTTTAGCCAAGCTGAAACGATGGCGATCGCTCACTCTGCTCTCCGCATCTTAGATAGCTTGCACAATCACGAGCCAACTATCATTCACCGGGATCTGCGCCCCAGCAATATTTTGTTGCAGCCAGGGTTACCCGTTGAGTCAGCCAAGACTTTCCTGGTCGATTTTGGCACCGTCAAAGCGCTCAACGGTGGCAATACCGCGATGACCATAGTGGGCACCGACGGGTATTTGCCCCCCGAACAAGCTGCCGGAAGGGTGCTCGCGGTTTCTGATTTGTATAGCCTGGGAGCTACTTTAGCGGAATGTCTCACAGGCCTCTCGCCAGCCAAACTACAAACTAAAAGTCTGCGCATCCAGTTTCAAGACCATGCTGAGATCACGCCCGACTTTGCGCAATGGCTCAAGACACTCGTTGCCCCTAGCCTTGATCGACGCTGGCAGTCAGCCCGAGAGGCATTGATAGCCCTGGAAGCCATTAGCTAAGGAACGAGTAGACTGCGGCGTTATTTCACCAACCATTCCGATGGTTAGGGAGCAGTGGGGGCAAGGGGGCAGAGAAACTGGCAGGTTAAGTATTAATTCTGCCGTGGAGCACTTGTCACGCAATTAGGGGGCGATCGGTGAATATCGGAAAGCTTGAGCCTGGTCAAGCGTGTTTCAAGACTGGAGGCATCATGCCAACTCAGTGCCTAGAAAGATTTGAGGTTCCGGTTCCAAAGAAGTTCAGAATACTGAGACTGTCTGCTGTAGATTTCGTTACCACAGCTAGCACAGCACTTTATGCAATGCCATTACCTAAACTCCAGCAAGAACTTTTGCTCATGAACTTCTTTCCCCCACTGCGTCCCCATAGTCTGATCAACCAGCTTAAAACCGTACTGCTCATACAAATGTCTTGCTGCGGTTAGGCCCTCAAACGTGTGTAGATAAACGCTCAAATAACCCCGTTCTCTACAGTGCTCAATGGCAGTATCCAAAAGTTTGTGGCCAAGGCCAGTGCCCCGTAGCATTTCCGAGACGATAAACCATCGGAGATGCGCACCTGCGGTTTTGGCGTTCAACCCATCGATGGCGATGGCACCCTCGACAATCCCATTGAGCGTCGCAGTCCAGAGTCCGTCTCTAGCGGTGTCATAGCGCTCTAGAAACTCTGCCAAATCTTTAGCGACTCGCGATTCAAAATATGACCCAAAGCCCCAGTGCTTGCCGTAATACTTGCCATGTAGTTCGGTCACGCGACCCAGTACGCCCGGAAAATAATCCCGAATGATCTCAATGTTCGCCATCGGTGGATGCCTCTCACCTAGCAACCATGCTACGCTGCCGTCAAGATTTTCGCATCTTCACCCACCAGCTCAACCGGGGTCGTTTCGACGCGATCTTGAGCCAGGGTACGCATAGCACCCCGTCGCTCGATCAGGTTGCCAACCATGGCCATCAACGCATCCACTTTGCGCGATCGCCATTCGTTGATCAAAGATTCCGTAGCCACATAGCCATAGCGGCGCTGCATCGCCACTTTGAGGTAGCCCGCGTGGCGCGCTTCGTCTGCCGATACGCTAAGAATGCCCGCCTGAATTTTTTCCATGCCGGGCACCCCTTCTAGCGCTTGCGCCATGCGCCGAAAGTCGGGACAGGCATCGGCTTCGAGAATGTGCGTACTGCCCAAAAAGACGCGCCAGTCGATGACGTCTGGCTTCAACTCAGCTTGACTGTAATCGCGATAGTAAGCGTCGAAAAAAGGACTCTTTTGTTCTTTCTTATCGGCATTGACGGTGGCGGCATCAGCAGTATTCTCGGGAGTGATCGCTTCTTTGCCCAACTGCTTCAGCGCATTGGCAAAAATTTGACCGTGGCGACGTTCATCATTGGCATGTTGGGTCAACTGCTCCGCCAACCACAGGTCGCCTTCCGCCTGAGCGCGATCGCGCAGCTTAGTCAAAAACGGTACCGAGCCCGACTCAGCAAAGTAAAAGCCCGCAAGGACGTTCGGACGAGTTTGGGCATCGCGAATCTGATTCGCCAACAGATAGGCCGTGATACCAGAACCAACGAGGTGAAGGAGAGGAGTAAGTGGATTCATAAATAACTGGGGAAAAAGCTATCGGTAACGAAGTCTGCCTTATGAGGTTGCAGCAGAGGCATAAAACTCGCGATCGTGTTCTTCGTAGTGTAATGAAACTCTCTCAATCTGACAGCCAGAATAATGATGCTGTTTTGTGGAGCAAGGTAGGTCAAGTTTGGAGGGCGGAATGTGGAGGACGGCAGTTGGTGCGGCATTGAGATGAGTGGACCTCACAGGGCTGCCGGATCAGGAGAAGAGGTCGCGGGGAACAGAGCGAATGATTGAAATTATCAATCGTTGCGTAAAATTCTTGAGCAAGAATCACTCATTTTGGTATCAACAGTCAGCTTTTTTGAGAAATAAAGTATCAACGGTCAGCTTTTTTGAGAATTCTCTCAAAAACAGTTTTTTGAGAGAATTATTTCCTCCTAAATTTCGGCTTTAAATTTCGATTAGCTATATAGTAATCGCATGCATTAGTTCATCCTGAATCCCAAAAATTCAGCGGAATTTATTCAGCCTTTTTAGCCAGCCTCCCATAGTTTACAGCGTTTCCTGACTGAATGAGGTACAAACTCAAATCTGAGACTCTTATCTGGCAGGGCTTTCAGTACTTCGGCTGTACCTCACAGGAGCAAGAACCGCTGTAAGCAGCATTGTTTATCTGCAATTAGCTTTCAAAGGACTGATCAAGTTAGTGTTGATGCCATAATTTCTCGGCATCAGAAAGAGAGTTTTTAACAGAATATTTTTGCCTAGATGCTCTAGATTAGTGTCATCTCGACACATTTTCTGGTGCTGACTCATTGACCTGAAATGGCTACGACCTCATACCCTGAAAGGACTGTTCATCATGGCTAATCCCGTATCTTCCATGCCAAGCTTTTTGAGAGATGCGTTTAGTTCTCGCGCTATGTTTAGCAATTTACAGAAGCAAGATGTGCAAATGCGGGCTTTACAGTGGCTGCAACAACACATCGACAGTGATCTGGAAGATAAAACTATCCTTGAACAGTTTGCTCAAAAGTGGCGCTTAGGCGCACAAAAACCTTCTAGCATTGAACAATCTCCGTTATATCTAGAAAATTTGCCTGGCTCTTACAAAGGAGAAAAATCTATCAATCCTCATCAAGAAGATGCGCTGGTTTTTATACAAGCAGCAGTGCCTTCGCAAATGCAAGAGGATTTCAAGCAGCGGTGGGAGGCAAAGACAAAACTCGTGGTAGCTAACGAATCAGGAGCAGTCTTTAAGGTTGATGAGCGGGAAATCGCACTTTTGCAAGCAGCCGACCCTGATGGCAACGGTACTGGTTGGTACCCAGTCGAAGATAAAACCACTTATTATGTGCTCTCTTCGGAGACAAAGGGTGACGATTACTTAGTGGAGCTGAGTGAGGAAATCAGTTCCGCAAACGTGAGCACTTGGTTCGTTAGCCAAGCGGACGTCAAGCTCTCTAACGTTTAACCACTCTGCTATCAAGATCGGACACAACGGGAACTTTACGCGGTCAAGTAGAAAGTCCTAAGGAAATTTCCGAGAAAAAATATACCGGTATGGTATGGGCGGGTTTAGCTAGAAACCTTGATTTCATGGCGATCAGACATCCACAAAACCCGCCCCTGTGGGTGTCGTTTTTGGTAGAAATCTCCTAATGAAACGATTCTGGACTGGCCTGCGGAGCTGCTGCGCTCAGGATCAGGGCAATTCTAGGCATCCTAAGCAAAGTGGCCAGAGCGATAATTCGGGCTACCCCACTTAAGCACTTTGACTTCGTTCAGTCACCGGGTAGGCAGGCTAACGCCGATTCTCCGACGCCAGACTGCACATGGGCCTCCCCAGCCCCTTGGCTTACCAGCATTATCAAGATTTCCTGGGAGCCCGATCGCTTGCCTGGCCATGGGTATAACTTCGATGAGACGCTACAACTTTGCCCAGCGATTAGGACTTCGTGCAGCGATCAAAACTCCGCTCAGCGACCGGGTATGGTGAGACAGTGACCTCCTTGGAGAGATTGGCTCCCCCATATGGCAGGCGTTAGATTTTTCACAGTATTGAACGCCAGCTTTTGGGCCAGGGTTGGCGTCACGGCGGCGGTTTATCTGGCGATGCAGTGGGCAATTTTGACGATTCATCCGGCGGGGTGGGCAAAGTATTGGGTTTTGCAGTCTCCCGATACTCGGCAATATTGGGATGCGGGGATTTATGCCCAGTTGGCGTTAGTGCCTGCCTGTACGGCTTTTTATCCCCTCTGGCCGCGAGTGATTCACTGGCTGAGCCTTTCCACAGCGCTGATCCCCACGCTGCGATTTGCCCAGATCGCATCGGCCAGTCTATTTTTACTGTCACTGCCAATCGCCCTCTTCACCTTTGAGAAAATCCTTAAGGATCGTCAGATCGCCTTTCTCTCGTTCTTTCTCTACGCGGTAGGGCCGAACGCAATCTTTCACAGCATCGGCTATACCGAGAGCTTGTTTAGCACGCTGAGCCTACTGTTTTTGCTCAACCTGGCCGCAATCGAGGAGCCAGTCGCCAGCCGGAGCCAAGCCTATGGATTGCATGGGGTGCTGTTTGTCTTGACGGTGGGTCTCAGCCTCACCCGACCCATTTTGATTCAGTCGGGGTTGGCGATCGCCTTTACCCTCGGCGTCTTACTCAGTCTGCGATTGATATTGGCAAAGTCCAGTCGAACTCTGAGCAGTATTGGACTAGTGCCGACACAGTTTCTCAACTTGGCAGCGGTGATTGGCGCCGGCAGTCTGGTGGGCTACGCGCTATATGGGCTCAGCTGCTGGCAAACACTGGGGGACTTTTGGGCCCCATTTCACGCGCAGGTTGAGTGGGGACGCACCGTGGGATTGCGGCCCTGGTTGCTACTACTGCCGCGATCGCTGCTGATCGATCTGCATGGCCTTTATCTGCCTGCTCTCATCGGGGTCGCGGTGGTCGGGATGCTGTTGACCGCAGCTCGCCAGAGGCGGCATCTGGTGGTGGTTTTGCCGCGTCAGGTGGGGTGGTATCTGTTGCTGCTGCATCCGCTCGCGTTTATCGGCGTGCTGATGGGGCTCGCTCGTTTTCGTCAGTCTTGGATCAAGGTTATTAAGGTGGGCAATATCGCTGACTGGCCGCGGTATTTAGGACGATTTTCTGTGCTGTATGCGATCGCCTTTTCCGGCGTGCATTCACTCATTAACCTGTTGGCTAACTCTGGCAACCTCTACAGCACGTCGCGTCACTTCTTTGGCACCCCCTTTGCGTTCGTCGGCATCGGGGCAATTTTGAGTGCCTTGTCAGTGCCGCAGCTCACCCGGTTAGTCTGGGTCATTGCCGTAGTCGGTGTAGGACTTTTGGCCCAGCAGTGGGTGAGCTATGCCGCCGATGGCTGGCTCGGCTAACTGGCTCAGCTTTAGATATTTTTTATTGGACTGTGAAATTTCTGTTTCTGGCCTCAGCAGCTGGGGAATTGTGATGGACGCCGATGGAGCTCTCTTCAGCTGGCATCCATCCGCTTACAATTTCGAGGAGAAAACTCACCATGAAAGTTAGAGCAAAGATGTTTCTAGGGTTCGCAACCATCGCACTGTTGTGGGGCGGCGGTCAACGCGTATATACCGCAGCGACGAACTTAGAACCCGCCAGCTACTCTATGGAAGAGTATTTGAGCGATCGCCCTGACGATAAATGGTTAACCCTGAGTGACACCGAACTCAGCCTGCCCCAAGCAGCTTATGCGCAAACTCGCTTCATCGGCAAGGTCAATGAACTCTACATTCCGATGTTCAGCACCGAGGACGAAGCCCAAGGGTTTATTCAGGTGGTTTTAGCCACGAAGGATAAGGCCCAGTTGCAGACGCTACAAGACCTGCAGGCTGCAGTAGAAGAGGGAGAAGAGACCGTCGTTGAATATGCCGCCGCCAATCAAGACAAGCTCTTTCCCCAAGGTGAAGTGTCTGGATTAGTGCAATATGGCATTGATGTAGACGACGACACCCGCCTCAAACTCAAAGACCTCTACGGCGACCAATTGGCTGAAGACTTTATCTTTCTCAAAGACGGCGCCAAGCCCAATTTCCTCTTGGCAGGCTTACCTTTGGTAGCCGGGCTGCTTCTAGGGGGTGTGTTGCTGAAGTCTTTTGTGCCAAAACGAGCGGCTGCCACCGTCGAAGAGCCAGTTTAATCGCGAAGCATTGACAAAGGCCAGCCAGTCAGTTTGCTAGGACGCTCTTCAGAAAAGGGGGAGGCGCGATCGCCCATCGATCAAGAGGCTTCACTGATACGGCGAATCGAGAGAACATCGGTCATTTTGCGCAGCTGCGTAAAGGTTTGCTCTAGATGTGAATGATCCCGGACGTCTAGCCCCAGCTCAATTTCCGCCGTTTGGGCCGGGAAGGTCTTGACTTGGGCTTTGTGGACGTTGATATCCAGATCAGAGAGATGACTGAGAATGTCCTTGAGGACGCCCACGCGATCGATCACCTGAATGCTGACCTGCACCGGATAGGTGGACGATCGCTTCGCTGTGGCTTCGCCATGGTTCCAACTGACGGGGATCAGGCGATCGCCGGGAATGCGTTCGACATTGGGGCAGCGCTGACGATGAATGGCAATGCCCCGCGACCCCATGGAAACGGCCCCAATAATCGATTCTCCCGGTAGCGCATTGCAGCAGCCTGCCATGTGATAAAGCAATCCTTCCACACCAAAAATCGGTGAGTTGGAGTTGGGCTTCGGCGGGCGAGCCGGGCTGCTAATCGCCTCTGCCAGAATGGTTTCGGCATCTTCTTCCTGTGTGGTCGTGGCCGCTATCGGTTGTTGTGCTTTAACCGCTTCGCGCAGCCGATTCACCACCAGATTAAGGGTAACTTCGCCATAGCCCAGCCCCGCCAGCAAGTCTTCAGCGTTGGGGTAGTTGCAGCGTTCAGCGACGGCCTGGGCCGGTTCTGATTTCAGCATGGCATCTAAGCCACTTTTGCCCATCTCTTTTTCTAGCATCTCGCGACCGCGGGCCACATTTTCATCGCGGTGCGATCGCTTATACCACTGGCGAATCCGGTTGCGCGCGCCCGCCGTCACCACATAGTTGAGCCAATCGAGGCTGGGGTGACTGTTCTTTTGGGTGATGATCTCCACGATGTCGCCATTTTCCAACGGCGTATCGAGGGGCACGATGCGGCCATTGACGCGAGCCCCGGCGCAGTGGTTGCCCACCTCAGTGTGAATGCGATAGGCAAAATCGATCGGGGAGGCTCCCCGCGTCAGCGAGATCACGTCACCGTCAGGCGTAAACACATAGACATCTTCGTCAAAGAGGTTGCCCTTGACGTTGTCCATAAATTCTTGGGCGTCTTTGAGGTCGCTTTGCCATTCCAGCAGCTGTCGCAGCCAGGTAAAGCGCTCTTCGTCTGTTGTGATCGGCGCATTGCTAGAGCCGCCGGATTCTTTGTACTTCCAGTGGGCAGCGATGCCGTATTCCGCGATGTGGTGCATCTCTAGCGTGCGAATTTGCACCTCAATGGGCCGGCCATAGTTGCCAATGACCACGGTGTGCAGCGACTGATAGCGGTTGGGTTTAGGCAAGCCAATATAGTCCTTAAACCGACCAGGGATCGGTCGAAAAGCATCATGGGCGATCGCTAATGCTCGGTAGCATTCCTCATTGGTATTAACAATCAGGCGAATCGCGGCCACATCAAAGATTTCATTGAAGTCTTTTTGCTGCCGCTCCATTTTGCGAAAAATACCGTAAAGGTGTTTGGGGCGGCTGCTAACATCCACGATCCCCATACCCGCTTGCTCCATCCGTTCGCGCAGAGTGATGGCGGCGGACTGCAGACGGGCCTCGCGATCGGTGCGTTTGTCGGTCACATAAGTCTGCATCACCCGATAAGATTCAGGCTCTAAATATTTAAAAGACAGGTCTTCGAGTTCCCATTTAAAGCGACCGATCCCCAATCGGTTAGCCAGGGGGGCGAAAATCTCCAGGGTTTGGGCGGCGATACGGCGTTGCTGTTCGCTTTTGAGATGCTCTAGGGTGCGCATATTGTGGAGGCGATCGGCT
>JBHJJI010000235.1:0-19169 GCA_050042805.1 Leptolyngbyaceae cyanobacterium | reverse complement strand
GTGAGCGCGGAGCGTCGTTTGGTAGGATGCAGGCAGCATATTTTGTTTGGGGAGGCCTAGAAGCTTCCCTATTTTTTTGCCTGACTATTTTCTCAAAGCTTTGTCCACTAAGGCCTCAAGTCCCTTTGTCACCCGCTCAGGTGTTAGCCAGCACTTTTGACGGATAACACCTCTAATGACGGCGTTATCCAGCATCGACTTATCATGACCTCATCGCAAAAACCTCGTTTGCTTGGTCAAGTATGGCAATCGATGCGGCTACGGCATTTCAGCCTCAAAACAGAAAAGTCTTGTATCTGCTACATCCGAGACTTCATCTTGTTCCATCAAAAGCGTCATCCCAGCGAGATGAGAGCCGATGACATTCGGGCTTATCTATCGCATCTTGCCGTTGATCGACAGGTAGCGGCATCACGCAAAATGTAGCCTATCGTTGAGCCAGTACGGTGTGAAGACAAAATCGCCCTACCGATAAAAAACGATTAAAAAGCGATCACATTTTGGGATTTATTCAAGGCGATCAAGGTTGCGGATTCCAGATGTCTTGGGAAAGAAAGGCGCGATCTCTTTGCCTCAAAAGTTGCTTGCAGCTAAGGAGTCATCTTCGTGAGATTTATAGCCCGTCACTAATGACTGCCTCGGGCCGTGCGACGGCATTGGTGAACGAGGCTTTGAACTGCCGATCGCGCTCCTCGAAAGTCTCACTTCCTGGTGGCCACAGACTTTCGTAGAAAAAGTAAGACACCCCTGCATAGCCGCGATCGCGCAGGGCGGCGAGCTGTGATGTCAGCAGATCCACATCGGTGGGGCGACCCCGCAAACCGCTGAGCAGGCCAATGCTAGTGACCGTGCGGCGACGGGACGCGATCGTAGCGGGCTTATTGAGTTCCCAGACAAAGCGATCGAGATCATCGCGATAGATCTGCACGATGACTTCATCCAGCCAGCCAGTGGCTTCCCAACTGGGCCAGTCTTGCAAATACTTCGCGTAGGAAAACGGGTAGGGGTTGGGCGAGACCGACAGCAGCGCTCCGGGGCGGCGCTGGTCAATCACTTTGCGCACATCTCCCATAAATTCGGAGATTTTGTCAGCTCGCCAGCGCATCCATGCTGGGTCGTTGATGTCAGTGGGCGGGGCATCGCCCTCATGTTCTTGCTGATAGAGCGCGGTGGTGTAGGGGTCATAGCCCATATCCACCGGCAGGCCCAGGTGATCATCTACCTGAATGCCTTCAACCTCGTAGTTGTCCAGCACCTCAGCGATGAGGAACAGCAGCAGCCGTCGGGTTTGGGCATGGAAGGGATTCATCCAGGTGAAGATTTCTGCACCCATGGGAATCTCTTCGGTGCCGTCTTGTCGCTGGGTAAACCAGTCGGGATGCTCGTCGTGCAGGGCATACTCGCCCGGAGCCATGAAGCCAAACTCAAACCAGGGAATGACCGCCATGCCCTCGGCGTGGGCCAGCTCAATCAGCTCTTGCAACATGTCGCGAGCGCCCTGCTCGCGTTCAAATTGTGGGTTTTCGCCCGGCCAAAGCCGCTGCTTTTTACCCAGCCAGCGCTCGGCGATCGCACTGGGATACTGCGTGTACCCCATGTTCCACACGACGGGGTAGAGGGTGTTGATGTTCAGCGCCTTGAGTCGCTGAATCCCCTCAGCCAGGTTGTCTTTGGAAAACAGGACTTCGCTGTCAATATTGGTTAGCCAGACGCCCCGCACTTCTGGATCCGGCTGCACTTGATCCAGCAACGACTGCGGACGGGCTACCCAGGTGGGATCAATGGTGGCTTGCAGGGCGCGATCGGGGTGAGCTTGGCAGATCAGTGCGGCCATTTCGCCACGGGTGATCGGGCGTGTACTCTCGACCTGTTGCGCGTTGGGATAGTTGACCAGCACCTCCGTCGCCAAGGCAGCGGCCACCCCTTCAAGACCATAGGCCGGCACGCGATCGCCATCCTCTAAGCTAGCGGCGAGCAGTTCGTTAGCGCGGGCTGTATAGGGCAGTCCGGCCTTAGCCGCGAGGGCGCTAATGGCCTCCGCGCGAGTAATCACCCGATCCGGCTCGTAATATTGCTCGGGATAGGTGTAGAGCACGTTGATGGGGGAAGGCAACTGCAGATCCGTTTCTAAGGGGGTGGCCACGCCATACAGCGTGGTGGCCGGAAAGCTCTGGTTGAGCATCGTGACGGCGGCGGCCCAGGTGGTACCGGACTCGGGCAAAAACCGGGGCACATCAAGGATGTCAATGCCCTCGGGGTAGAGACCGGGGACGTCGTTCAGGGGCAGGGCGCGGCGGCGAGCCAGCGCGTCGATGCAGTCAGCCGCCCAGTGGTCGCTAATATCTTCCGGAATGAGGGGCGGATCGGGCTCAGACGGGACCGCAAATTCCCCCTCGTCATTAAGGAAATCTTCGAGGCTGTTATCTGGCTGTTCCTGAGCGATCAAGTGAGGGGCGGTGGCCCTCGACTGCGATTGCGCCAGCAGCGGCGTAAACGCGCCCAGCACCATCGCCAAAATCAGCCCCAGCGCCAGACCCGTGATAAACCGTTGCGGGGTGGAGTGCGATCGAGATCGCGCGTGCCGCCGTCCCGTCGAATGTCCTGATAAACCCATTAACCGCCACTCCTTTTTGCGGTGTATCCCGCTTTTTGCAATGATTCCAGCAGGGTCGCTGCATGATCGCCCTGAATTTCGATCGTGTCGTCTTTGGCCGTGCCACCAGTGCCACACTGGGCTTTCAGCTTTTTGGCCAGCGCTTTTAACGTCTCCGGCTTGTGTTGAAAGCCGCTGATCAGAGTGACCGTTTTGCCGCCGCGCCCTTTGCGACTCACGATGACCTTTAACGACTGCTTCTGCGGCGGTAGATCGGCCACACCCCGTGCCGTCGCGGCCGTGCGTTCAGTCGCGAATTCGGAATAGGCGAGGCGATCGCCCGAAGGCTGATTAGCGCGCGATGATTTCTGCTTACCCATAAATCTCAGCGTAGAGAACGCAACGTGAACGCGAACGGGTTAAACCAAGGCCTTGGTAAAAACCACAGGTTTGCTCTAGAGATCCAACCGCTCCTAAGCCCTCCAGACAGGCTTCGCCCAAGAGAAGGAGAAGCGCCGCAGACGGTGAGGTTCACCTGGATGTAAAACTCCAGTTCTGAATCTGGATGAGGTTTAACCCAGCGCTTAGTCAGACTAATTTTCTACCCTACTACCGTTTTGGGCATAAAACAGCCGTTAGGGCTAATGAAACTGTGCCGCACCCTCAGGTTTAAGACCGCTAGTCTGATCAGACGTCCTGCGTCACCCTTCGACCGGAAAAAAGACGTCAGCATCAGCAATCACCTGATGGTTAGGCGACTGCCTAGAAAGAATATACCGGCACTGTCAGGGCGGGTTTAGCGAGAAACCTTGATGCCATCGCCATCAAGCATTCACAAAACCTGCCCCTACGGGTATCGGCTTTACTGAAAATCTCCTTCGGTGACTTCTGAGAATGGATCAACCTTTCGGAGCTTTCAATGCCCATAACAGGGATCATTCGACTCCTAACGCTTGCGTTCAGAGGTTGTCACCATCTTGAGCTTGGCTGCAATGGTTTCTACCTAGCCGCTGCACGGTAATGATTATGCCGCTTTTTCTGGCTGTTGGATCATGGATTCTAAATATTTCAGAACCTGAGGAGTGATGTCTAAAACTCGTTTTATTTCCTCTACGGTCGGTGGATGACCCGTCCCCCATTCAAAGAAAAATGTTGAATATCTTATGAAGTTGAGATCATACGCCAGTTGATCGGTAATTAAACCCTGATCTTTCATAAAATCGATCATACTTGTTAATGAGGGTACATCCTCCAAATGCATGCCGTGATACTTACAGATTTGCCGAGTTAATGCTCTCAGGGTCAGCCTATAAATGATCAGTTTTGACCAAACATCCCGATCCGGACTGTCGACTCTTTTAAGCAGTCCATCGATATATTTGACCTTGCCAGTTTCATTAATTAACTGCAGATCTTCTGCATCTTTCTTGGCTTCAAAAACCTGAATATCCAGACTTTGCTTTAGCGTTATGCCTTCCTTACCGATAATTAGCTCGCTGATGCGATCGCCCAATGTGGCAAAGGTCAACAAACCCAAAATTGCGACCAGCTGCCAATCTAAAATTGAATCGCTACGATTCCAAATTCTATAGGCCACGTCCAGAGCAAGGATGATGTAGATAAAAGAAATAAAAGCTCGTTTCGTGATCGGGGCTGGTCTGCTTTTCGTCATGGGTCAATCATCATATTAAGACAGTGTTGAGTCACCGTTTTTTGATTGGTTTGGGTGCTTCATCACTTGGCGTGACGCCCCCTAAGATAATTAGGGCGACCCGCTGATAACGTGGCGCTCAAAGACTTTTACCGCGTAGCGGTAGAGGTTTCCCTGCATTGCCTGGTTAAGCATCCGAGTTCGTTCTTTGGCAGACCATTCTGACCGCTCGGCCTTCTTCACCCCAGGGGGCGATATTGGTCATTTGAAGAACTAGGGTGCCGTCTGGTCTTTGTGATAGCTTACTGCGCCAACCCCAATCAGGACTTGATGGGGCGGCATAGGCATGTTCGACGGTGAAAAGCCCCCAAGCATCCCCGAGATATTCACAATGCACCGCCTCTGGCTGATGCCAGCTATCTGTCCACGTGGCCCCATCGTCATCAAAAGTGAAAGACCCCGTTTGGGTTTCGCCCGCATAAGCCCATGTGTAAGCCAGACAGCCTGCCTGGATGGCGAGAGTGCATTCACTCATCTCTACTGCATTGCCTGCAGGAGCAAGCCACAACTCAGCCTGACCGTGCCATTCACTGCCCTGAAACTCATTCATCCATGATGGCAACATGCTGATGCTCCTAGGTAACGACTGATAGGACTGACGTATCTGCCCCCTAAATCCGCCAACCTTAGGCGCAGGGGAGCCAAGGTCGGAGGCAACTGCGTCAGGCTTGCTGAACTCAGCTCTGTACTGGATTCAGTAAGGTCTGTTGTCGCCAGAGCAATGCCCCGTGCCCGATCGCGATCGCGCCCGCCCAGATCAGCTGTTGGCTCAATAGCTGGGCAATGATATCCCAGCCCATCGCGTGACCATCGGCCAGCACTGGATAGGCCAGCATAATCAGCCCTTGATACAGCACAAATCCCACCATGACGGCCAGCAGCGTCCATAAAAAATGACCCGCCCAGGAGGATTGACTAAATGCCGGTCGCATCGTGGCCAAAACCACTATGAGCAGCGTGCCCAAGCCCATCAAAGCGCCCCAGGTAAACGCCGTGCCGGTGAGGGGGTAGCCTCGCAGGCTAAAGCCGATAGTTTGATTAACCAGCCAGATGCTCAGGGCCACCGCGATCGCCCGACGGCGAGACAGGCTGACCCCACTCAGGGCGGCAAAGGCGACGAGGGGAGTATGCGCGTAAACCATGTTGCTCGCCGTGCCCAGCGCCAACAGCAAACACGGCCAAAATCGACTGCGGGCCAGCGATCGCCAGGCTTGAGAGAAACCAGATGCTGTCAACGATGTGATTGGGGAAGGGGGCTTAGATGTCATCGCAGAACCGCTCCTGACCCAACGGCTGATTAGTCAAATAGGGCGACGCCTGACCGCAGAGCGAGCCCATAGCAGGCGTCGCTGTGACAAGACAGCGATCGGAAAAATATGGAATCACCATCTGTACCTCGCAGATGTTGTGGCATATGAACCCTGTCATCGGCGGGCATTCTGACTGAGAAGCGTCGAACCTCTTTCACAGTTGCGGGACAGCGCCGGGTTCTCACCGGACTTTCCCCGTTACCTCTAGCGGCTGTTCCCCACCAGAACCGATGCAAGGATCATATCAGTTGCAAAGGGGTTCACTGCCATCATCAAACTTGCGTAACAACTCTCAGTTTCATGCCTGAGTAATGTCTGGCGCATTGCCGCCACCTAAGATCACAGTCGCCTGCATAAAGACCGCCCGCGCTTGATCGAGCCTTGCTGACTCAGGTAGGGATAGAGCGGTTCAATCGCAATGCCCTCTACAACGTCGGCCTCAAAACTTTCCAGATTCGTCACGAGTCCACCCCCCATTTGGTTCACCGGGTTGGTGACTGCCTACACCTGAAACCCTGAACCTTATAAACCAAGACCAAGATGAAAACCGTAGTTTTAAAACCTCTCCTAAGCCTTCCGGACAGGCTTCGCCAAAAGTAAGGAAAGGAACCGGCATGTTTTCAACCTCTCCTTACTAAGGAGAGGTGCCGCAGGCGGTAAGGTTCAGGCGGACGTAAAAGCTCCAGTTCTGAATCTGGATGAGGTTTAATCAAACAGATTGGGGGATGGCAAGAAAAGTTACGCCACAGATTCCTCGCGTCTCAGCGTCACAGGCTGTCTGAACTCCACGTAGGGAAAGGGGTGTTCGAGCCTGTCACAGCCTAGAAACGGACATAGCTTTTCCCATCCCTCTCCGGCACAAATATCAAGGACTAGCAACTTGTGGGGTTGCTGCTGAAAATATTCCAGGACATCTGTGCAGTGTTTTTCATAAGTTGCCAGCATATGACCTGAGTGAAAGTCATGGCGGCCAAACACAGACATTTTCAGAAGTCGAGTTGCCTCTAGAACCGGTATCCAATCGGCTGGATTATCAGCTAATTGGTATTGCTGTTCGGCATAGTCCCAATGTTGTCGGAGCGATCGCAACCAGTGCTCCCGGTGACGTACGGTGAGGATGAATTGACTGTTCGGGAAGAGCTGATCAAGCTGTGAATAGAAAGGCACAACCGTCAAGTCTGTGATGCCATTGATCTGACGCAAAATTCTGAAGTTGGCATTCGTTGATCTGAGATCTTGCAGCGTCTGCTCATCGGTTGGATAGTGGGCAATATCCCATCCCAAGGTATTGAGCGCTACCGTTAGGCTTTTGGTTCCCGTTCTACTCAAGCCGATGCCAAAAACCTTACGAGTACTGTCCACGCTGTGAAAACACCTTCATCAAAAATAATTCTGATTTCAAATAAGCAGAAAATCGATTTTTCGTCAACTTGACTCAGGATTCAAGTCAGCGACAATCCACTATGAGTGACCATGAATCATCCAATTAGTAATGTCTGGCCCCCACTTTTTTTTCATCGAGTGACGATTTTGATGAGCCCACTGATTAATGTTGACCATCCACTCTGGACGGAGATAATATTTCCAGCGACAGCGCTTAACAAAGGGCTCTATCGTGGGGTAACTATCTACGAGCGATCGCACTAGTTGTTTCAAGTAAGGCTGATGATAGGTGGGTGGATGAGGCCAAGTATGATGAAGAAAATAAGGTAAATTATGCGAATCTAACGGTTTATATTTGACCCAGTAATTATATTTTTCATCCAACAGGTCATATTGATATTGCAATCTCATCACGGCGACGGCAAGACTTACCTGCTCTCGGAAATATAAATTGCTCTCCATTGCCCCAGAGCGATCGATCTTGTCAAAACTATCTAGCCACATATCCGTAAGCTCTGATGCTAAATGAGCATCCACAGCAATAAAACCAGAATTAAAATAAGGAGGTTGAAGCTCTTCAGAAAAGAGGGTTTTAATCCGAATCGACGGAACCTCTGCTGATACGGCTTGATAGATTTTATCCCAGTTTTTGCCAGTAGCCTTGAAAGTAGGAGCAGCACTAAACGGACTTATGAATTTTCTCGTTGGATCAAAGTCCTGCAAACAAAGTAAGTCGGAATCCAGGAAAATCAGTTTATCCATTTGCGTGGGTATTTGCAAAGAATAAATTTTATTCGTTAGTGGGTTGCCTTTCTTATCTCGCGATATTGGATTGTCAAAGTATTCGACTCTCACCCCCATTTGTTGGAAGACAGCGATCGTTTGTGGTGAAAGTTTTCCCCACTTCTCTTCAGGTAGGGGGACCGCTGCAATGATTTCATAGTTGCAGTCGAGGAATCGTTTAAGAGAAGCAGCTAGTAAGAGAGATAAGCCTTCGAGATCGCCTTGCTGGCAAACAAATACAAAAGCATAGCTGGGTAAATTATTGCTCAATTCACTCATTTTGATACCAAAAAATACCTTGTGACCAATAACGACCTATGAATACTTAAAAGCTTTAACCCTGACAGGATTTCAGCCTAGAGCTGGGCCATCTCTAAAGTCTCTGAAATCTCATTTCACTCAATAAAGCGACTTGATCAATAAACAAAAGTCATTTACGAAGGCACTTCAACGCTTCTGCTGTGTAGCACTAAACCTTAGGAGTATCCATTTGATGATTAAGCCACATCAACCAAACGATTCTTTTTGGCATTGACTGGTTTGGGCTCAGGATAAAAGTCAGTCCGCTTGTTAGCATGAGGAAAAGGCTGTTCTGGAATCGGCAATTCGAGAAAACTGCAAAGCTTCTCCCAGCCATCCCCGGCAGTAAGATTCATCTCTAAGAAATCATTTTGTCTATTTTTGAAGTAGCGATAGACGTCATCATGATAGCGATGGTAGGCATCAATGAATTTCTGGCGATCAAATGTGACAGTTTCATATAACATCATTCGTCGCAGAATGGCGATATCTCGATCAACCGATGGATATTTTGTATAAATGAACTCTGCTGATGCGAGCCAGTCCTCTAAGTCACGGGTGCACAAAACAAATTTTGAATCCGGATACTTGTAGTCAAGATATTTGTAGTAAATGACACAACCAGCATCAGAAGCAGCATCTAGGTCTTGCAAGTGCTCTAATCGAGGATTATGTTTAACCTTCCGATAGCCCAAAATCTTCACTGCTTTGCAAAAAGTTGACGTTCCTGTTCGAGGCAGACCAATATCCCAGACTTTGAATTTTGGGTTGATTTGCTGATCCATCTGGGTATCTTGGTTTAGACAGGAGGACGTATTCATAGGCGTTAACTATAAAAACCTTTCTAGCTTGGCCATTTTAGGATTCCCATTTCAGCAAGATGCTATCAAGATATCTAAACTAGTAGAGCATGGCCTAAGTTCCCTACCTCGTTTGAGGATGCTTCAGGTTCTGGGTCTTAGGTCTTGGTTTCTAAACTTCCGTGCTTGATAGTGTGGATATTTCCACCAGCGTGTGCTAGCCACCATCCAGCGCATCCTAGTTTTACCATAAGTACTGGCACTTTGCTACGAAACCTATGTCAATCAAGGACTTTGAAGAGCGCCTCAAATCTGGACTCACAAGACTAGGATAAGGTCGCCGCCATCCAGTAGCAACCAAAACCGATCATCCATAATCGTTCTGCAACTTTATAGCTGGTAAATCCTCAATCTTTCTCGTCATCCCAAGAGCCTATTATGCCAAAAAGTGTTTATTTCATTGTTCAGAGCTAATGGTACCGAGGAGATTTTGCCAGGCCTTTAAATGTGGTTTTTGAAGTGATTTTGTTGCCAAAATCTCTGGTTTTTAAGGGCCTTACCGGATTGAGCTATTAAGAGATTCGTCAATCACTTTGCATTAAAATTCAAATTAATTGTCTATGCCCTCTCCCCCTGAAGATTCCTTGAAACGTCGCTTTTGGGTGACCCTATCAACTACACCCAAACTGCTGCGCTTGGTTTGGCAGGCGGCTCCTCGATGGCTACTACTTTCTGTGAGTGGGACCGTGGTGGCGGCTTTACTGCCCGTTGCCTGGCTCTACATTAATAAGTTGATCATTGATGCCTTAGCGACTAGCCTCAGTAGTCAGTCGATCGCTTGGCAATCATTAGCCCTACTCATCAGTATCCGATTCGCATTAGCAATTTTCAAAGCTGGGTTAGAAAATCTGCGCCCTTATATTGCCCTCGTGATTAGCGATCGCTTTTCTCTATATGCCAATCAACAACTGTTAAAGCAAGCCATTCGTTTAGATTTAGAACACTACGAATCATCGCAATTTCACGAGTCGCTGAGTCGGGCCATGCAAAGTGGTAGCAGTTATCCGGTGCGGGCGTTTAATAATTTCACGATGATTTTAGGGCAGTTGATTAACCTGCTGGGTGTTTTAGGTCTCCTATTGCAGTTTAATCCGGTGATGGTAGGTCTTTTATTTCTCACCTCTTTGCCACCACTGAGGATCGGTGTTGCCTATTCCAATAAAGGCTTCTCCTTGATGCGTAAGCAAACACTCAACAATCGTGTAGCGTCTTATTTTCAAGGTTTGTTAACCCAGCAACAAATGGCGAAGGAAGTCCGGCTTTATGGGCTGGGTGACTATCTCATGGATCAGTGGTATCGCATTAGTCGGGAACATCATCGCAAGATGAATCGGTTGATGTTACAGCGAACGAGCGCTCGGTTTGCGGTGGGGTTGGTGCCGAGCCTGGGATTTTATGGAGCCTATATTTGGGTCATTATCCAAACGGTTAGATCGCAAATCACGTTAGGTGATTTCACTATGTATGCGGGGGCATTTTCGCAGTCGCAGAGTTTATTAGCCAACCTTGTGGAGAATGTTTCCACCGCCTATGAGGCTAATCTTTATGTGACTCAATATCTCGATTTCTTGGAATTAAGGCCCACCATTACGAGTCCGGCACAGGCTGCTCCGTTTCCCCCAGTTTTGAAAACTGGAATTTGTTTTCAGCAGGTGAGTTTCACCTATCCTCAGGCTGAACGGCCAACATTGCGTGATATTAATCTCACGATTTATCCAGGGGAGAGTGTTGCTTTAGTTGGGGTCAACGGAGTGGGAAAAACGACTCTCGTCAAACTCCTAACTCGTCTCTATGGACCCAGTTCCGGTCGCATCACAATTGACGGGTATGCATTAGAAACTTTTGATTTAGATGAACTGCGGCAGAAAATTGCAGTTTTGTTTCAAGATTTTGCGCATTACAAACTCAGTGTGGCCGAAAATATTGGGCTAGGCGATGTCACGGCCATGGCCGATCGCGAACGGATTATCCAGGCGGCGCGGGCAGCTGGGGCGGATGATTGGATTCAAACGTTGCCGGATGGCTACGAGACTAAGCTCGGTAACTTATTTCCCAAAGGGCAGCAATTGTCAGGCGGACAATGGCAAAAGTTAGGATTGGCGAGAGCTTTTATGAGTCGAGCCCCGATTTTGATTTTGGACGAGCCGACAGCGGCGATGGATGCGATCGCAGAAATGGAATTATTTGAACGGTTTAAAAACCTGACTCAGGGGCGAACGACGCTATTTACCAGCCACCGATTTTCCTCGGTGCGATTGGCCGATCGCGTAATCGTATTAGATCAGGGACGAGTGCTGGAACTCGGCAACCACGACGAACTGATGCAGCAAGATGGGTTGTATGCCCATATGTTTCGATTGCAGGCTGAGGGCTATCAACTTTAAGCTGGCGTCCGGCTCTATGCCTCAAGGCTCACTGCCGACCTCGGCATTCCGAAGGCTGTGCTGTCAGCTCAGGGGCGATCGTCGGTGTCATGTCAGACCTTAGTTCACCCAGCAGGCTACTGAAAAGACGCAGGGTTGATTTTGGAGGTATTTTTCGTTGGCGTCGGTTTGTAGCCATTGTTCAGAAACCGGGGTCGCACGAGCAATGTCCGCTAAGGAGAGCCGCTCTAACAGCAATCGGTCAATCGGTCTTGCATAGCTTGGCCAATGACTTTTCCAGGGTAGGGAGAGATGTTCTAAACAGGATTCTCAGGATGCGTAGTCCACCCTTTACGCTCTACCTCCTAATGCCTTGCATCCTGCACCCGATATCGGCCACCCTGCACCTTATAGCAAGCCGCGGTTTGATCAAGTCACCCCCAATGCCTGAAATCACCATCAGATAAGCTGTTCAATTCTGACTTCCGACTTCTTCATTCCGAATTCGGCTATATCTAGACAAATCCGTGCTTAACCAGGCTTAACACCGCTACCTGCCAACAATCTCCCGGTTTTTGTCATCTCCTGAGGGAAATCCCTTTGCCCGCAAGCTTTTCGCGGGTATCTATCGTGACGATCATCACTATTGAAAATATTTCCGATCAAGCAGATCCTTAACTTTGAATTAAAGGTCGATAGTTGTCGAAAAAATCACGGTAAAAATAGTTCGTGAATTTAATGACGATCGTTTGCATTAAGGATCTTGAATAACTGCATTATTTGAAAATTTTTTCATGTATTTTATAGTTGCCTGCAAAAATCTATTTCGCCTAAAAAGCTTATGCAAGAAGGCTTTTGCTGTATTGAAGGCCTTTAAAGATGTCGGTTTCTAAGCTCAGTCTCTTTGCTTTAAGTTGGCCAAGTATTTCAGGATATATTCTCATGAAGGCTTGGCTATTCCATTTCGGAAAACGTTTATTGCTGAGGTGAGATCGCTCATTTTTGGCATTTAGTAACAAACAGTACCTGAGAAGCTTTTCTATTAAGCAACGAGCCTTTTCCATGACAAACGCTATGAATTCCAACTCTGACCCGGCACTCGCTCCCCAATTTGGGGCCATCACCTTCCTCGGCGGCACTGCTGATTTGGAAGAGGAGGAGATCGCCCCTCAGGCGGCTTCCTCGCCCACCCCAAAAGGCGGGCAATTGCCCCTCGCAATGACGTCGGTGGGCGATCGCGTATGGATTGTCAATATCAAGGGCGGGCACCGCCTGGTGCGGCGCTTGATGGATGTCGGCATTGTGCAGGGGTGCGACATCACCGTCGTCAGCCGTATGAAAAGCGGCTCGGTGATTGTGGCCCTGCAAGGCTGCCGCATTGGCCTGGGGGCTGGCATGGCTCACCGGGTCAGCGTGACGACCACCGAACTGGACGTCACCCCGCCGGTTCCCGATCTGGAGCCTACAACCGTTGTAAAAGGAGACTCTGAGATGACAGCAACCACCCTAACCTTAGGGGCTTTAAGCGCGGGTCAGTCAGGCCGCATTGTCGGCTATGAGCCTGGCGGTCGGGCCTATCGCGGCAAGCTTCTGTCCATGGGGCTGACCCCAGGCACATCGTTTACGGTTACGCGCCAGGCGCCCATGGGCGACCCGGTCGATGTAGAAGTGCGCGGCTATCACTTGAGCTTGCGCAAAGATGAAGCGGCAGCGCTGAAAGTAGAACCGCTCAGTCCTGAGGAGGTCTTCCATGAGTCATAACACTATCGCGCTAGTGGGCAACCCCAACTGCGGCAAAACGACCTTATTTAATGACTTGACAGGGGCGAATCAGCAGGTCGGTAACTGGCCGGGGGTGACTGTCGATCGCAAAGAAGGCCGCTATCGCTACGGGGAGAAAACCGTCACGGTGGTTGATTTGCCCGGCATCTATGCCATTGATGCGGAGGAAGACGGCAGTTCGATTGATGAGGCGATCGCCCGCGATTACTTACTTTCGGGTGAGGCGCAGGTCGTGGTCGATATCGTTGATGCTTCCAATCTGGAACGCAACCTCTATCTCACCACCCAGATTTTGGAAATGGGCGTGCCTTTGGTGGTGGCACTCAACATGACTGACGTGGCTGAAGATCAGGGCATTCGCGTGAATCCTCAGCTGCTAGCTGAGCGCTTGGGGTGTCCCGTTGTTGCCATGGTGGCCTCTCGCAATGAGGGCATTGAGGACTTGCAACGGATTGTCGACGAGATGCTGGTAGCGCCTGAGCTGCCCACGGCCCAGGTCGTTTATCCGTCGCTGATTGAAGAGGCGTTGACCGCCTTGACCCCCGCGATCGCCGCTGCCCACCCCACCGCCCGCGATCGCTGGACTGCCCTCAAACTGCTGGAATATGACGATGCCTCGGCCTCGAATGTCACCCCGGAGATATTGCAGCAGGTGTCTGAGCAGCGTCACCGCATTCATCAGGTGCTGGGGGAAGACATTGATATTGCCGTTGCCGATAGCCGCTATGGCTACGCTCATCGGTTGGTGAACACTGTAGCGACCCGCCCCCGCGAAGTGAGCCTGACCACCTCAGACAAAATTGACCAAGTGGTGCTGAATCGCTGGCTGGGCATTCCCATTTTCCTAGTCGTGATGTACCTGCTGTTTATGTTTGCCATCAACGTCGGCGGGGCGTTCATCGACTTCTTCGACATTTTGTTTGGCACCATTTTTGTCGATGGTTTCGGCGTGGTGCTGGCAGCGATCGGCCTGCCCGATCTGGTGCAGGTGGTTTTAGCAAACGGTATGGGTGGCGGCATTCAAACCGTGGCCACCTTTATTCCCGTGATTGGCTGCTTGTTCCTCTTCATGGCCTTTTTAGAAGACAGCGGCTGCATGGCTCGTGCTGCTTTTGTGATGGATCGCTTCATGCGGTTTGTGGGTCTACCGGGCAAATCCTTTGTGCCGATGCTGGTAGGCTTTGGCTGCAACGTGCCCGCGATCATGGCCACGCGAACGCTGGAAAGTCGCCGCGATCGCATCCTCACCATCCTGATGAATCCATTCATGTCCTGTGGGGCACGACTGCCGGTATACGCTCTGTTCGCCGCCGCCTTCTTCCCCCGTGCCGGACAAAATATTGTGTTCTTGCTGTACCTGATCGGCATGGCCATGGCCGTGGTGACCGGGCTGATTATGAAGCACACCCTGCTAAAAGGACAGGCCGCGCCCTTCGTCATGGAACTGCCGACCTACCACTTGCCCACCTTCAAAGGGGTGCTGATTCGCACTTGGGAACGCCTCAAGAGTTTCATTGTGCGGGCCGGTAAGGTGATCGTAGTGATGGTGATGGTGCTCAGCGTGCTGAACTCCATCGGCACCGATGGCTCGATCGGCAATGAAGACAGCGATAACTCCCTACTCAGCTCAGTGAGCCAGAGCATTACCCCGGTCTTTGCGCCGATGGGGGTGGCTCAAGAGAACTGGCCCGCCACCGTGGGCATCTTCACTGGCGTCTTTGCCAAAGAAGCCGTAGTGGGCACCCTCGATTCTCTCTACGGAGCCTTGGGTGACGATGCCGCGATCGCCGCTGGCGAGGACCTAGAGGCCGCAGGCTTTGACTTCTTTGGCAGCATTGGCGAAGCGTTTGCCACCATTCCTGCCAATCTCGCGGGCCTGCCCGGTACCCTGCTCGATCCCCTCGGCCTGTCCGTCGGCGATGTCAGCGAACTCGAAACCGCCGCCGAAGAACAGGAAGTGGCCTTTACCACCTTCGGTCAGATGGCGCTGCGGTTCGATACCCGCGCTGCCGCCTTCGCCTACCTGCTATTTGTGCTGATGTACTTCCCCTGCGTCGCCGCCATGGGGGCCGTTTACCGCGAAACCAACGCTGGTTGGACTGCCTTTGTCGGTTTCTGGACCACGGGCTTAGCCTACTGGAGTGCCGTCATGTTCTATCAGGTCATGACCTTTGCGCAACATCCGGCCAGTTCCACCGCGTGGATTGGGGGCTTGCTGGCCATCGCGATCGCCTCCTTCATCTGCATGCGCTACTCTCGTCCCGCCAGAAAGCGGCGATCGCTGCTGCTGGAAGGGCATTAACCTGCGCATATCCCGTACGGGCGAGGCAGGCTCGAAGTTACCTATCGGTTAAGATTGTCGAGTTATATCGAGCCTGCCTCGCCCCTGTCCGCATCACCTCATCCTTGACATCGCTGGGTCAAGAATGCCTTGCCCCTGCCCATCCCCTCTCATACCCACACCATGCTTCGCGACGTCCAAACCTACATCGCTGATCACAACATCGTTTCCGTCACCGACCTAACCTTGCACTTTCATACCAACATCAACGCTCTACAGCCGATGTTGAACAAACTCAGCCGCAAAGGACGGATTCGCAAACTCCCTGCGCCGGAAAAATGCGCCGACTGCACCTGCTGCGACCACAGTGATTTAGTCTGTTACCAATGGGTCGGCACCGAGAGTCATTTGCGCGCACTCTACTAGAATCAGTCAGAATCTGAACTGTAGTTGATGATTTAGCAATCGAGCATCAGCTCGTTCTTTTCTAGACAGTCTCTAGAGACTTATTAACCACAGTCGGAATCTGAATTCTGAAGTTTGTTCCTACATTCACAGTCGACTCGCACATGAGGTTTCCGGCATGTCGTTCAGTGATGATTTGATAACTAATCGGCATGCCCATGCCAGTGCCTTTGCCGATGGCTTTAGTCGTGAAAAAAGGATCAAACACCTTATCCAGAGTGCATGAAGTCATACCCTTGCCGTTATCGGAAATCTCAATCAAGATCTCCTCAGAAGCAAGCAGCTGTGTCTTGATCGAAATCTGGCCATGGTAGCTTTCGGCACTGTCTTGATGACTGAAGTAACACTCCTCTACCGCATCTATCGAATTCGCCAAGATATTCATAAATACCTGATTGAGTTGCCCTGCATAACACTCAATCAAAGGCAAGTCGCCATACTCTTTCAGCACCTCGATTTTCGGTCGATTGGGTTTGGCCTTAAGACGGCTTGATAAAATCACTAAAGTACTGTCAATGCCTTCATGGATATTGGCATTTTTAACTTCTGCCTCATCCAGTCTGGAAAACGTCCTCAGAGACAACACAATTTGCCGAATTCTATCCGCACCCATCTGTATTGAGCCTAGCAATTTTGGCAACTCTCTCTCGATGAAATTCAAGTCAATCTCTTCAATTGTGTCAAGAATAGATGATGGCGGCTCCGGATACGTTTTACGATACAAATTCAATAAACCAAACATGTCTTCTACGTAGCCAGTCGCCGGTTTGGTATTGCCATAAATAAAATTGACCGGGTTATTGATTTCATGGGCAACGCCTGCCACTAATTGCCCTAAACCTGACATCTTTTCTGTTTGGACGAGCTGCATTTGAGTGGTTTTAAGCTCATGGATAGTCGATTGTAAATTCTGTTCTACTTTCTTGCGCTCATTAATTTCCAATGCAAATTCTTGATTGCGTTTCTCTAGTGCTTGATGAGTTCTAATATAGTCGAAAATCAAACCCAGCAAAGGCACTAAATAAGCGATGATTTTAAGAAAGTGCGCAATATTAAAGTGGTTATCAAACAGTGCTGTTGAACCAAACGCCATATGGACTTGAGTCGCAATGTTTGGAATGGTACTGATGACTAATGCATGAGAGAAAAGACTAGGGTTTTTTCGATAAAATTTAGGATAAATCCAGACGCCTGCAATAACGAATAAAATCAGTGGAAAAATATCCCAAGGACGCGTAATCAAGGCATCTGGGAACATCGTCTGTGGCAGACTTTCACTGGTGGCGCAAATGCGGATGATGTTATAAGCTAGCAGCCCAAACCCAAAACTGACTACCATTACAAAGGTGGTATTTCCTCGCCATTTTTTATGGGAACTGCCTACCAAAAAAAGACTGACCCCCATAATCGTTAACGCGGCATTTGACAGGCGACAAAGTGCCCAGGTGAAGGGAATTAAATTTTGATTGCTGGCAACTGCTTCAATGAGACGGTCTGCGGCAAGGGTGTGAAAGGCATCCATAAAGCCTGCACAAAGCAAAGCGACGCCAATCACGGGAGTGGTGACATCACCTTTGATATTGAAATGGGCAAACGCCAAAACAACGGTAAAAATAGCCGCGCAGACCGCGCTCCATTCAAGAATGGTGTGGGTATAGCTGCCTTCTAAGACATGATGCAGGGCCTCTGTGACCGCCTGAGGCGATAACAGAGCTAGCGCATCCAGTTCTAAGGCGGTTGTAGATGAGCTGAAGTCGACCCCTACCCAAGTCAGCACCAATGGCAGGACGCAAATCAAAATGATTGCTACCGTCAAGAATTGGGGTAGCTGGGAAGGGTTATCTGACCAAGTAAGCGCGGTCGATTGAGCAATTGTCGTCAATCCCATGCGATTAGGTTTTTGACGCTTGGCGCTAAGCCCCTGATTTCTCGTTCCAGACTTAGCTTGGCCATGATTACTCATTACTTCAGTTGTTTAGAAATATAACGGCTCTAGTTTTCCCAAACCTCTCTGAGCCGTAACCCTTAGCGATGCAGACAACTTTTGGGGTGATGTTCTAGACCGGTGGCTAGAGTCGCGAGCTTGCTGTGACAGCGTTAGCTTCAGCAGGAACATTCATAGGCCTAGCGATTCCCCTATTGGGCTTGCAAGTAACAGTGGCAGTCAGGCTTTTCAATGAGGGAAGCGGCCAGTCGGTTTAAGATGACTGCAGCAAGGAGGCCGCCTCCCAGAGTGCCTTCTGCCGTGATGTAAGGAACTTGCAAGCGCCTTAGTCGGCGCTTCGCGGCGGGGGCATGGCTGAAGCCAATCGGTAAGCCAATGATCAGGGCGGGGCGATAGCGGTGCTGAGAGATCGCCTCACACAGCTTCATCAAGACTGAGGGGGCATAGCCGACCACCCAGATATTGCCGTCAATCAGCGGCATTAATCGAGCTGGCCAGTCGGGTTCTTGCCAGAAAGTGTGCTCGGCCTCAGCGGCATCGTTGACGTGGGGATTGTCGATCAGGGTCGTCCACTGACAGCCGAGATGGGCTAGTCGGGTTTGATCCAGTGTGTTGCTCACGGCGGGCACATCGCCGACGACGGTGCAGCCTGCCTGCAAGGATTCACGGGCGGCTTTGATAGCGTCTGGGCTAAATTTCACAAACGCCGCCAAGCTGACGTCCCCGCAGGCGAGCACTAGATGAGACAAGATATCCACCTCGATTTCAGGCCGCTGGGACAGATCCGGCAGCAACTGTTCGAGCGCTTCTGAAAAATTTTCGGGATGGTCAGCAGTGGCGGCATCCAGATGAGTCCAGAGCGCTTCGCTGATGGACTGAGCCGCTTGGGTTTCCGTCTCTAGCAGCCGGAGTTGGGCGATCGCGGCTGCCTGCGTAGCCTGACAGCCATGATCGCGCCCTAACAAACCTTCCAGCGCCATGGCCGTTTGCCGCAATTTGATCAGCTGTTGCAACACAGTTTGATACTGCTGTTGAAACTGCGGCAGTAGCGCATCAGCCCCCTTGGTCATCGCCTGGTCAGCCAGCATGTGCTTGATATGGGTCAGCTGAAACCCCTGCTGTTTCAGGGCCACAATGCGCTGCAAACGCTGGATATCCGCCTCGCTGTAAAGCCGATAGTTGCTGGTGGAACGCTCCGGCGGCGGCAGCAGGTCGATTTGGTGATAGTGCCGCACCATCCGAGGCGTGATGCCCTGGCCGACGGCTTGGGTGAGTTGTTTTATGGTCAGCATAGGCTTGACCTTAACATCAATGTCAAGGTTTATCCTCGATCATGACGTGACCCAGAGACTGAAAACGGCATGGTGACTTCCGGTCTAGCTCCCCAAACTCA
>JBHJJI010000234.1:0-7291 GCA_050042805.1 Leptolyngbyaceae cyanobacterium | reverse complement strand
TTAATTAATGTTAACCCATCTTCAGAAACTCAGCTGGCAATAGACTGCCAGGCCAGAGTTAACTGCTTTACTTTTCCATAATCTGGATTGTAGTTCACAGACGAAGTCCCCTGCAGGACAGTCTGAATCGGCACGACCTCGACCACGCTGTTGGTATAGGCCAAAAATGAGAATTGGCTCACCCGTTGAGGCGTCCAAGCTGCGGTCAAAACGGTTTGCTGTTGCCGCTGTAGACCTTGCAGGAGGCGAGATCGCATCACACCGGGCAAGATTCCAGCCGTTAGCGGCGGCGTCCACCATTGGTCATCGGCCCAGCCCCAGAGGTTGCCCGTACTGGTTTCTAGCCAATGGCCCTGATCATCCACTAAGACCGCCTCTTGAGCCGCCGCTCGTTGAGCCGCCTGCAACGCTAGCCAGCTGCCCAAATAGTTGCCCGTCTTATGAGCGGCTAGCGTGCGACCGTACTCCTCCCCATCGGCAACCCACACCGGCACGCCCTGGGTTTGTTTTAGCGCCAAATCCGGCGGCAGCGATCGCCCGACAATCCATTCTCGTCCGTCAGGAAACACCGTCACCCGCAGCACCGGGAAATGCTGCGCCAGGATCATAGCCCCCTGACGCACCTGCGCCCAATCCGGCTCTACCCAGTGAAAGGCCTGGAGCGATCGCGTCAGCCGCGCTTGGTGAGCCGACCAGGCAGTCCAGCAGTGGTCGATAGCTTGGTCGTAAACCCGCAGGGTAGTGAAGACGGTAGCCCCATACAACAGGCCCGGATCTTGCAGTGACAGGGTCAGCATGTCGCCGGTCATGAGCTGACCCGCGTACCAATAATCATTTGCTGATTGAGGGGTCAACGACATGCCGCCTGCTGCCATCACGCCAAGCTCTACCACACTTCATCCCGTCAACCGGCTCCCGTCAACATTCAAACTGGGATCGATAAGATGGCAGAACGGTAAATGCTGAGCCACTTTCTGACGGGCAATCTCGCTACCCTGCAGAGAACGCAGTGGCCAGACCATCACGCAAGGAGGGGAATCCCATGCTACCGGAAACTTTCAAAGAGGCCAAAGGATTCTTACTCGATCTCAATGGGGTGTTCTACGTCGCTAACCGTACATTGCCAGGCGCCCAAGCGGCGATCGCCGCCCTGCGCAATAGCGGACTGCCTTACCGCTACGTGACGAATAACACGACTCAATCGACTCAATCCATGAGTACTAGCCTGCAGGCCATGGGGCTGGCGATCGACCCCTCAGAAATTGTCACTGCCGCCTATGCAGCAGTTTTACACCTCCGTCAGTTAGGTAGCCCCAAAATCTATCCGTTAGTCACCGAAGACGCCAAACAAGACTTTAGCGAATTCACCTGGTCTGACACCGATGCCGACGTGATTGTGGTTGGCGATATTGGTGATGACTGGAATTATCGCCTGATGAATCGGGCCTTTCGATTGATGATGAAGGGGGCGCAGTTGATGGCGCTGCACCGAGGCAAATACTGGCAGTGGGAAGCGGGGCTGCAGTTAGACATCGGCGCGTTTGTCGCCGGTCTCGAATATGCCACGGATCAAACTGCTGTCGTCGTGGGGAAACCCAATCCCGCCTTTTATTACCAAGTACTGGAGGAACTCGGGTTGCCTGCAGCCGCCGTGGTGATGATCGGCGACGATATTGAAGCCGATGTGCAAGGGGCCCAGAGCGTTGGCATGAAAGCCGTCATGGTCAAAACAGGTAAATATCGTCCTCACTTGGTCGCTCAAGCCGGCATCACACCCGATGGGGAAATGACCCACATCGGTGCGATCGCGGATTGGCTCACCACCGCTCAGACAACCTGAAAGACACACGACACAACAGTGACGCCGCTACCCTATCAAGCCCGCTCGGGAGAGTGAGTGACTGCTGTACTGGCCCCAAAGACAATGGACTTGTAATACACCCAAGAACCCGATTGACGAATCGTTGATTCGACTAAGCCATTGAGTTCTTGACGTTCTTCAGCATCTTGAATTTTAGAAGCCACTAAGGCCAGTAAATTCCTCGCCGTTTCTTGCTTGCCGTTGTCGTAGGTCCGCACGGCCAAGCGAACAGTCTCCGCAAGTTTAGTGATTTTTTTTGAAGCCATGGCTGACCGCCAATGTAAGGTGACACAAAATTGGCATGGATTTTTGGGAAGGCGAGCTTGATCATCAAGCCCAGAAATCTGAAGTAGGCGATCACCAGGAAGCGGCTCATCCTCCAAAGACAGCATCAGAGAAAATTCCAACGCGGCATCTGTGCAAAATCCAACCCTGAGTCAACCCTAAAGCGAACCAACGCTATCAGACTTCCGTTAGGTTACGGAGTGCAGTAGTTGTCCAACAAGGCATGTCGGCAGTCATCACAGTGACCGCTAAATCACCTTCATGAAAAGATTGAGGCGGTTTTCGACACTCCATCACACTGCAACCGTAGCCGTTGGATTCATGGCGAAATTTCTACTTACAGTGGGTTCAGCCAACAACTTTCACATTGGCGACGGTTTCGTATTAAATCAGCAGAGGTAAGCGCTAACCTGATAGGCAGGGTTTAGACCCGTTTTGCCATCGTTACGGCACCTCACTCTTTAAAACTGCTGAATTGCTCTCAGGAATCTCACCATGCTAAACATTGCTGGCTTTGACGCCGAATCGCCGAAACATCAATCCTTTGAGCTACCGGGAGCGCGCCCTCACTACACGCCCGATCGCCCCGGACAGGTGGAACACATTGCCTTAGATTTGGATTTAGAGATTGACCAGCAGCGCTATACCGGCACCTGCACCATTCGCCTCAACCCCATTCGCAACGGCATTGAACGACTGGGCCTAGACGCGGTGAACCTGCACATTGAGTCCGTCATGGTCGGCAACTTAGCCCAACCGTTTGATCACGATGGCGAACAGTTACAGGTATCCCTCAGTCAGCCCACCCGCATTGATCAACCGATTGAAATCGCGATCGCCTATCGCAGCGAAAATCCCCAGCGGGGCCTTTACTTTGTGGCACCGACCACCCACGAACCCGATAAACCTACCCAGGTCTGGACTCAGGGCGAAGACGAAGACTCACGCTACTGGTTCCCCTGTTTTGACTATCCAGGACAGCTGGCTACTAGCGAAATTCGCGTCCGCGTGCCCCAACCCTATCAGGCCATTTCTAACGGTGAGTTGGTCGAGACGAAAGAAGAAGACAACTCGAAAATTTTCCATTGGGTGCAAAAAGAAGTCCACCCCTCTTATTTGATGACGCTCGCAGTGGGAGACTTTGACGAGATCCGGGACGAATGGGACGGCATTCCAGTCACCTACTACGCCCAAAAGGGTCGCCGAGACGACGCCCAACGCACGATGGGCAAGACCCCTGCCATGCTGCAGTTTTTTAGCGATCGCTTTGGCTACCGCTATGCCTTTCCTAAATACACGCAAGTCTGCATCAAAGATTTCACCTTTGGCGGCATGGAAAATACCTCTTGCACGCTGTTGACCGATCGCTGCCTAATCGACGAGCGCGCTGCGTTAGACAACACCAACTCAGAAATGCTCGTCGCCCATGAGTTAGCTCACCAGTGGTTTGGCGATCTCCTGGTGATCAACCACTGGTCTCATGCCTGGGTCAAAGAGGGCATGGCTACCTATTCAGAAGTGTTGTGGACTCATGACCAATATGGCGCGGAAGAAGCCGCGTACTACCGTCTGGGTGAGATGCGCAGCTACCTTTCAGAAGATAAAAGCCGCTACCGTCGCCCCATGATCACCCACGTTTATCGGGAACCGATTGAACTCTACGATCGCCACATTTATGAAAAAGGGGCCTGCGTTTATCACATGATTCGCACCGAACTGGGCGATGACCTCTTTTGGCAAGCCATTCACGGTTTTGTTAACAAGTTTGCTCACAAAACGGTCGAAACCCTCGACCTGATTCGCACCATCGAGGAAACCACGGGCCGCAATCTCCGGTTCTTGTTCGACCAATATGTCTACCGGGGCGGCCATCCCGATTTCCAAATTGCCTACCGGTGGGATGCCGACAGCAGCCTTGCCAAACTGACCGTGACTCAGACCCAAGCCAAGGCGGGCGACAAAAGTAGCCAGAGTGGCCTCTTTGATCTGCGCATACCCATCGGTTTTGGTCGCGTCGACGGCGATCGCGCCAGCCTGCAGTCCATTACCGTGCGGATTCATGAGCAGGAGCAAGTGCTCTATTTTCCACTGGCCCAAAAGCCAGATTTTGTCAGCTTTGACGTCGGCAACCATTACACCAAAACCGTCAAGCTCGACTATCCCCTGCCAGAACTCAAAGCCCAGCTCACGTATGACCCTGACCCCATTGCCCGCGTGTTCGCCGCTGAGGCGATCGCCCAAAAGGGAGGATTAGAAGCCGTCAAGGCGCTGGCCACCGCTCTCAAAGAGGATGCCTTTTGGGGCGTGCGAGCCGAAGCGGCCAAGCATCTGGCCGACCTCAAACTCGATCAGGCCGTGCAGGCCCTACTCACCGGCCTAACCGATCAGCATCCCAAAGTCCGGCGAGCGGTGGTCACGGCCCTCGCCAAGGTGAAAACATCGGCAAGCTACCAGGCACTCTCGCAAGTCGTGGCCACCGGTGATCCGAGCTACTACGTCGAGGCGGCAGCCGTGCGAGCGTTAGGCGAAGTCGGCGCATCTCGTTTGACAGGCATCCCAGCCACCACAGAAACGCTGGCAACCCTTCAAACGGTTCTCACTGAGCGGGCAGGGTGGAACGAAGTTGTTCGCTCCGGTGCACTCGGCGGCGTCAGTCAGTTCAAAACATTAGAAGCAGCCCTAGAACTGATCTTGCAATACACCGAGCCAGCGGTGCCTTCAATGCTACGTTTAGGCGCTGTACGCGCCTTGGGCCAGGTCTCCACCGGACAAACCAAAGCCAACGTTGAGCGGATTCTCGAACGCTTGGAAGCCATCTCTCGGGAACCGCAATTCACCACTCAAATGACGGTGATTGCCGCGCTCGGCATGATGGAAGACGTCGGCGCGATCGCCGTTCTACAGGGCATCGCTGATCACATTGACGATGGTCGAGTGCGACGACGAGCAGAGGAAACCCTCAAAAAAGTGCAGAAAGCGATCAAACAAGATCAGGCGATCGATAAGCTTCAGCAAGATTTAGAAGACCTCAAAAAATCGAACCAAGATCTCAAAAGCCGCCTAGAGGAGTTGGAAGCCAAGGGCCAGACCTAACAGGTTCATTCTGAATATCCACACCAGAGCAGCCAACCTCAAGAATCAGCATAGAATCGCAAAAGGTTGGCTGATGGTTCAAAAGATTATTCCAAGCATCAGGGGCAAAAGCCCTAGCCATCCATGAACCCGCAACAGCTCAAGGATTGAACGACTGAAAACTTAAAAGAGAGAGATGTTGAATGGCTCAGGCGTGATTTGAACACGCGACCAAGGGCTTATGAGTCCCCTGCTCTACCACTGAGCTACTGAGCCAAAAGCGCTGAGCGCAACTTGAGTAATTTAACACAAAGTGACCCCATTACTCAGGGAAGAGTTTTGGGCCTAAATCAATCACATCCCTAGTTCCAGCCCAAAGCACTTTCTGCCAGGGTTAGACAGTATCAAGCCCCGGCGAGCACAACGCGATAGAGATTCAAGAAGATTCTCAGTAAAGACGATACCCGTAGGAGCGGATTTTGTGAATACTTTATCGCTATGGAATCAAGGTTTCTAGCTAAACCCGTCTTTAGAGTACCGGTTTATTCTTGCCAGGCAATCTCCCAAGCACCAAAAAGGAAGGAGATTTTCAAGAACCTCCTCCCTTATTGATGATTGATTGACTAGTCACTAACGGCTCGGCAAAAGCGCAATGGGGTTCACAGCGCCTTGACTCGGCACATGAATTTCAAAGTGCAGGTGAGGTCCGGTACTAAAACCAGTACTGCCCATCTCAGCAATTTGTTGGCCTTGACGCACCTGTTGACCGGCACTCACCATCAGACGGCTATTGTGGGCATAACGGGTCAGGCTACCGTCAGGATGTCGTACATCCACCAAGTTGCCATAACCACCGGAATTCCAACCAGAGCTGACGACCACGCCAGGCCCCGCTGCATAAATCGGCGTACCAACCGGACCAGCAATGTCAACACCTTGGTGCATCCGTCCCCAACGCCAGCCATAGCCGGAAGTCAACACCCCTTGAGCGGGCCACATATAGCCCTCAAAGTGGTTAGGTGCCTCAGGCAAATACTCATCTTCGCTAGGCAAGATGGGCATCTCTGGAGTCACGACTTGGCCGACCGGGTTCTCCATCACTGGGGCATACACTTCAGAGCCCAGAGGAGCTGCTGCCAGCAGGTCTTCCGCGAGAAAAGACCCTTCGCTGGGCTCAGCTAGAGTGGCATCGGCCTCAGATGAAAACTGAGGATTGACAGCGACTTCCTGAGTTGAGTCAGCAACGTCGATCGATGCTTCAGTTAAATCGGTGTCAGCATCAAACACCTGGGCAATTTCAGTTGAATACTGAGTAGCCGTAGTAGCCGTTGCATCCAGACTGGAGCGAGTTGCCTCAGCCACTTCAGACAATAAACCTTCGACAAAGGGATCCGCGATCGCCACATCTGTGACTGACTGCGCAGACTCACTGATCAGCGCGCTAGCAGATTCCAATTCAACGGTTTCGTTACTTTTTACAGCCGCTGGCACACCTTGTTGAACCGAAGGCGCAGCCACCGCTAGAGCCGACTCATCTTGTAGAGCGGGCTCATCTTGTGCAGCTAATCGCTCATTCAGCCATTCAGCTCCTGACTGCATAACCAAAGCCTGCTCATCGGGAATGGTGAGGGATTCACCCGCCACAATCACATCGGGGTCAGACAGTTGGTTAGCTCGCTGGAGAACTTTGGGATCAATCCCATAATTGCGCGCGATCGACCAGACCGTTTCGCCAACATCAACCTGGTGAACCTGCGTATCATCGCTGAGGGTATACAGCTCAACCGATGCCGGTTCAACGTCAGGAACCTTAGCCAAAATCTCAGCTTTGCCCGCTGTTGACTGGGGCACTGAGAATGAATCCAACACAGCATCTGGAGCTGCCGTACCTGGCAGCACTGTAACAGCCGCCATCGATTCACTGGAAACCTTTGGTGAAACGGCCTCCTGGGCATCTAAGGGCGCAGCAACCTCTTCTTGAGGAGCAAATTCAGCTTGCTGCGGAGTCAAAAATGCCGTGAGGTCATAAGCAGGGGCAGCTGACACTTCTGAAGCTTTTACAGGGTTGAGGTC
>JBHJJI010000233.1:0-5404 GCA_050042805.1 Leptolyngbyaceae cyanobacterium | reverse complement strand
GAACTTAAGCGTTGGAGTCATCGCGATTGGCCGATAGCGTCATAGGGCAAGCCAGCAACGTGAACGAAATAGGTTTTCTCAATCTCAGCCGAGATGCACTCTCCATACGCAAATCCTCCATAAATCTAGAAGTCTTGACATTTGCCCCCATAAATCTGAACTGAGCCCTGAAGAAACCTGAAAAAAACGGTATTTTCCTTATTTGTTCTCTCCCCTAAACTTAAATCAAGTTTATTTGGAGACATTAAAGCTGGCAATAAATTGCAGAAATCATTTTCTGCTTTGAAATCAAACTAGCGAGTCAGAAAAGAAGTTTTCTGAGATAACTCAGCTACAGAAAACGAAGTCAAAAGCATCTACATCATATCAAAATGTCCAGCGCCAATGCCCATACCTCAAGTTGAATTTTCAGAAGAAGACATCAATCTAAACCTCGAATCTACTGAATTCATTCAAGTCAGGAATAATACAATCACTTTCGGGAATACCGTCCTTCAAATTGCTAATATTTCCCGCATAACAGTTCGAAAATGGAAGCGCAACAAGAAAAACAATACATCTGAATTTTTTATATTTCTGTGGATAGCTTTTGGCGCGCTCATTTCAGCTTTATCGTCAGATCCAACAACAAAACTAACAGGAGGATTGATTGTTGTTGCAGGAATTTTCTTTTACTCCGACAATAAGCTTAAAAAGGGAAGTTATATCTATTTGCTAATCATGGAGCTCAACTCGGGATCTGTGAGGTTTTTCAAGGATAGTAACTCAAACTCGCTTGAGAAGGCTGCACATACATTACGTGCGGTCATCGAGAACCCATTAAGCGGGTGGTATCTCACAATAAATATTGGAGGAGATGTTGTTCACAACACCTTTGATAATTCCATCAATACAGGAGGAGGTGATTTAATAAATAGCTTGCTTAACACGGGCATAAACCAAGGTTCAAATAGTTACTGACAGGCAGAAACATTCATTTTAGGAGTGCATCATGGGTTATTCATCAGATCGTTCGATCAATACTGGCGGCGGAAACATTTCAGGCTCATTCATAAACACTGGGATCAATACTGGCTCAAATATTAACATTTCAAACAATTCTAGATCTCATATTTCTGATCCAGAAAAACAACAGCTGCGACAGGATCTTAGAGAACTCGAAGCATCTCTGAAACGACTAGAAAAAGTTAATCCCCAGGCGAACCAAGAAGAAAAGCAAATGTACATCACAGGAGGAACACCTAAACCTGTACGAGATCGCTTGCTGGCGGCATTGACCTCCGGAGGCAAAGCGGCTATCTCAGAATTCCTTGATAATGCTTATGCCAGGGTGGTGGTCGCCACAATTGAAGGCTGGCGCAGTTAATCAACAAAAGATGTTCTCATCGGGGTACGGCAACTTGCTTTAGTAACGTGTTGATGACCTTGTCAGTGGTGAGGCCGTCGAGTTGGGCTTCGGCTCCCAAAATTAAGCGGTGGCGCAGCAGCGGAGCGGCCACCGCTTTGACGTTGTCGGGGGTGACATAGTCTTGGCCATGCAGCCAGGCGTGAGCTTTGCTGGCTTGCAGCCAACTCACCGACGATCGCGGCGAGGCCCCCAGCGACAGATCTGCCGACTGGCGCGTCTTGTGGGTCAGGGCTAGGAGATAGTCGAGAATATTTTCCTCCACCTTGAGCTGTTTGACCGCCTGACGTGCCGCCAAAATCGCCGTGTCTTCGATCAGCGGTTTGAGGTTTTGAATATTGACGCGCCGGGCCTCAAAACCTGACTGCGTATTTTTCAGCATTTGCTTTTCGGCCTGGGGATCGGGGTAGTTGACCACCAGCTTGAACAAAAAGCGATCGAGCTGCGCTTCAGGTAATGGATAAGTGCCCTCAAATTCCAGCGAGTTTTGCGTCGCGATCACCCAGAACAAATCAGGGAGGCGGTGGCCCGTGCCATCCAAGGTGACCTGCTGCTCTTCCATCGCTTCGAGCAGGGCGGCTTGGGTTTTGGGTGGGGTGCGGTTCACCTCATCGGCCAGCAGCACTTGCGTAAAAATCGGCCCTTTTTTGAGGGTAAAGTCGCGCGTGTTGAGGTCAAATACGTTAGTGCCCAAAATATCTGACGGCAAGATGTCAGGGGTCAGCTGAATGCGACAAAACTCAGCCTGAATGAGCTGCGCCAACACCTTCACCATGAGGGTTTTGCCCGTGCCGGGCACCCCTTCTAAGATGACGTGCCCGCCAGACAGCAGCGCCACGAGCAACTGGTCGATCAGATCGGCCTGACCCACCACCACCTGGCCCAGGGTTTGGCCAATTTGTCGGATGTGCCCTTGGAGTTCATTCATTGGGGTGGCCTTAATTGAGACAATTGATTGTACGTGGTTGGACTAACGAATGGGCGTTTGGCGGATGCGCTGGAGCTGCGCTAGCCAAGCTTTAAGGGTGGCTTCACTGGTCGGTCTGGCCGCTTTGGGCGGCTGGGTGAGCGGGTTTAAGCCCTGGCCCGATTGTCCTGTTTGTTCAGTCCAGGCGGCTTTGAGAGCGGCCTCGCTGGTCGTGGCCTCGTTGAACCCGAGGGACTTTTGCAGGGTCGATCGCTCAGCCTTGGCAATCATATCAATTAGAAATGAGGTGCTCTCAGCTTTGCGCAGCACCGCCGCCAGGGCCTCGATATAGGCCTGGCTATTATCAACCTCAGGCGCTTTCACCGTGGCTAAGTTGCCCAACCGGCGATTTTGCGCCAGCAAAAAGATGCCCAGCAAAATCGCGATTTGAATGGCCGCGATCTTCACCGGGGTGCGCGCCAGATAAGCGCCCCAGTTATTGACGGTTTCGGCGACCACGACATCGGCATCTTTGAACCCATGCAGGTATTCATCCACCCAGATGTTGCCGCCACCCTGAGTGGCCAGATCGGCCAAAAAAGCATAGTTGCCGGGGGCGTCGAGGTAGGCATTGGCCGCCAGGTGAGGGGTATGAACCACCAAAGACTTGCCTGGTTGGTCATTGGCGGGGCGTTGCCAAACGATCGCGCCATAGCTATCGCCCAGCAAATTGCGATCGCTGTTGATGGGTAAATCAGTGCGGCGGCGGGTTTTGATGGTGACCGCCCCAAATGGACTCGGCTGTTGCGTCGTGAACGGAGCTTCCGTAATCGCCGCCTCTAGCCCGACGTCAATGAGCGTGTTACCGGCGCTGAGCCAGTCATCGATCCAAGCGTCATAGCCAGTTTGATAGACATTGGTGAGGCCCGGATAGACGCGCAGTAGTGTTTGCGGCGCTGTCGTGGGCTGCTCTAGTAGCTCAGGGATGGGACGTCGCCAGCGCTGCACTGGCGTGCCCTGAGAGGCCATATAGTCAAACCACGCCAAATAGCCCTCGGGCGCGCGACTGTAGGTAGAGCCGCTGGTTTTGAGGCCCGTCGCCGGGGCCAGCAGTACCAATAAACCACAGAGCAGCACCAAGGCCACCAGGGCCAACCGGACGTAGCGGTTAGCGAGCAGAGTCCGGGTCATCGTTTGTCCAGCTCCTCATAGGCCCGGCGGCACCGCTGTACATTTTCGGCAGTCAAGCGATCGCCGCCAAACAGCGATCGCTCATGGGTGCGAATCAAGAGCTGCAGCGGTCGCGGTCGTGACAAGGGCTGCACGGCCTGCAAATACTCACCGTCAGTGCGACTCGGCAAGTGAGGCACCCAATCCCGATCAGCCAACACTTGCAGAGCCGCCATATACAGAGCGCGACAGGCCGCTCGCCAGTCCCCTTCGCGTTCAAACTGTTGAGCCTGACGCAGCCAATCAGCGGCACTGCGATCGCGCACCTGAGGCACGGTATACACCTGAGCCTGAGGCTGCCGCCCCTGGCGGTAGGCCAGATAACGCTCCAGTGCCTGCACCAAAACCCAAGCCACCCACACGATCGCCCCTGCGATCACGAGCCACAATATCAGTTCGGCAATCCAGACGGGCAAGTCCAAGTCGAAGGGCTCTGACTCGCGCGGTTGTTGTCGCGACAACTGCAGCTGAATCCATTCCGACAGGTTTTTGCCTCCCTGCCGTACTTGCCAGGGCACGTTACTGGTTTGAATGGATGCGTCAGCCGCCATTAATAAAAGTCTCTGGGGAGTGTGTTTTCCCTAATTTACTCAACACTGAGCGCGATCGCCGCCCGGCAGCAGAGAAGCCGTTAGGTTAGTAATGAAGTGTAACTTGTGGAATTTGGCAGGTGGAATATTAGAAGGCGGAAATGCGCAGGCGGCATTCAGAAGGTGGAATTCGGGAAGAAAGCATCTTCATCTTCCTATGCTTTATGCCTAATTCCGCAAAGCTTCGCTCTTTCCAAAGGATATTCAAAAGTCCGTAGGATTCTGCCCTTACCGCAGGGTATGCCAAACTCTGTCGGTCTCTGCCCTTCTCCCAGAGCACTCAAAACTCCGAACTTAAAATTCCGCACTCCGTAGAGCTCTACCCGTTCCGCAGGATACGTCGAACTCCCAATTCCCGACTCCTAATAAGGCCGAACTCTTAACTCCGACTTCCCAATTCCGAACTCCGAACTTAAAATTCCGAATTTCCAACTCTTCACCCTCCCCCTTACCCCACAGCGATCGCAGTTTACGTTCGGACATCACACCGCCTATTGGGCAGAAATGTGGCTTAGTCTAGAGTCATCGACAGAACGCGATGCGCCCGTCTAGCAATGGCAAGACAGGCAATGGCGATGAGGTCGGGTAGCGTGTACATCAGACGCATAACGTGGCATGAGGGCACTGGCGTGTATCCACAAGGATCTAATAATTACAGAATTAATTTTTCCGGGCTGGGCTGTTGGCTGACGGTTATCGCGATCGCTTGGTTGCTGGGTGCCGTGGGCCTCGGATGGATTGTGAAATCGATCTTTGTGCTGGTGGGATTGGTGATCGTGACGCCCATTTTGGCGTTTATTGGGTTTCGCTGGTGGCTGAGCCGCAACCTGATCGAGGGGGCCTGCCCCGTATGTGATACACCGCTCACAGGGTTAAACAAGGCTCAGACGATTTGCCCCAACTGCCAAACGCCTCTCCAGGTCAGTCGCGAGGGCTTTGCCCGCTTTACGCCAGAGGGCACCGTTGAAGTAAATGCCGTCGAGGTGACACCCAGCAGCGATCGCACCGATGAAGCCGTCGAGGTGACGGTTGAGGTGCTGCCTCCAGCTGACGACGACCGTTAGCCTTTGTCAGCATTCTTGTCTACAGCGATGAATCAACCCTCTCCATGAGTCCAGTGGGCCGATTTGCCTACCGTCCGGTCCCAGGGATAGTGCGAGATCTCCCCTGCGATGCCAGCGAAATCTTCAAACTGAAAATTACTGTACTCTAATGGCCTTAGTGGCCCCCTTAGAAAGTGTAATTTTTAGACTATGTCAGCAGCGATCGCCC
>JBHJJI010000232.1:0-18407 GCA_050042805.1 Leptolyngbyaceae cyanobacterium | reverse complement strand
AAAGTGGCGCTGGAAAACGTTTTCCAGCGCCACTTTTTGTTGATTGACTGCTCACTGCTTGAGACATTAGTAACAAATCCTTAACCCTGAAGGGATCTGCCTGTCAGGGTGATTTCTAGAAGCGTATGATTGGCCTAACTGTTTGAACTTTAAAAACTCGCGTTTCTAGATGGCATTTGCCGACGGCAAGGCAATCTTTAGGCATCTCACAACTTATCAGCAGTCCTCCCACAACTTATCAGCTCGCCTTTGGCCCCCCAATTAGCACACTGCATCCATGCGAAATTCGGATTCTGTTGTAGAAGCCTTGCTAGAGGCGATTCCTCAACTGCGATCGCAACTTTTTTTCAAAACATCCCTCACAGCCTTATCCCATGCGATGGAGGATCAGGTATTGGCAGGGATCGAAAAACCGCTTGTGATTGACAGTTTTCAGCAGGAGCGGTTTTATTGTCAGGAGGCTAGTCGATATCAACGTATTGCTGACATCAGCGATCAGGTTTATGTGCTCTCGGCCGCTGGAACCAGTTTTGAGGTGGGCAGTGAGGCCTACGCAACGATCTCCTTTGATGCCGCCGATGCGCTCACTCAAGAATGGCATTTAGTCGTCATTGGCCAGCAATATAGTGCCTGTCTCATTTGTCGGGAACGAGACGCCGCCGCTCCGATTGTGCCAGCATTGCCCATTCCCGGTGCGCCAGCGCTGGACCAAACTCGTCGGTTTGAGGGGATTTGGACCCAGGAAAAGAGGGTGTGCCATCAAGCTGCCAACCTTTTACTGGCGCGGATTGCCGCCTATCAACCGGCTTTAGATGCTAAAATCAAGGCCGCAAAACGGCGATATCACCTGCTTTCAGCCGTCACCGATGAGATACCGGTCGGGGGCAGTGCTGACCCGTTTACCCAGCGCTTGGTCACCTACTTGCAAGCCGGGCAATACAAACTGCTCAAGGCTTATAAGGCGATCGCGGTCAAAGAGCAGCGCGAACGGTTAGTCAATTCCATCACGGCGGCCATTCGGCGCTCCCTCGATCCAGAAGAACTTTTTCAAATTACCGTCGATCAGCTTGGCCCGGCCCTGCAGGTTGATCGCTGCATCATCTATCGCTGTCCTACCCAACGGGCTGAAGTCACCCTACGCCACGAGCATCGTCAACTCGAAACCCGCAGTCTTGTGAATGTGGGCTGGCCCATCGCCGACAACCCGCTGCTGGAGCAGATCCGCCAAGAACACGAAGCGATCGTGATTAGCGATACTCAGGCTCCGCCCCGTCCATTACAAACGGCGCTCGATGCGCTGAACTATCTCATCGAAGAATGGCACATCCGCTCTTGGGCCTTAGTGCCGTTGGTCTATCAGCAACGACTCTTAGGCATGATTGAACTGCATCACTGCCAAGACCTGCCTCACACCTGGACCGAAGATGACTTTGCCCTCGTTGAAGCCGTGGCGGCCCAGCTCAGCGTCGCGATCATTCAGGCGGACGCTTACGCGCACCTGCAAGACCTCAACCAGCAGCTAGAGGCGCTAGAGCGGACTCGCAGCAACCTGATTGCGATTACGGGGCACGAACTCAGAACGCCCCTGTCAACGATTCAAGTGTGCTTAGAGAGCCTGGCCACTGAGCCCGACATGCCCGAACAGCTGCGCCAAACTATGCTGACCGCCGCCTTAGATGATGCCGAACGCATGCGCAAACTGGTGCAGGATTTTCTCACCCTGTCGCGCCTCGAAAGCGGCCGCATCGAATGGAACTTTGAAGCCCTCATGGTCTCTGAGTGTTTTGATCTGGCCCTCAGCAGTGTCCAGGCTCGCAAGAGCGATCGCTCCCCCTGCTGCGCCATTGAAGTGCAGCTGCCTGACGCCTTACCCATGGTGCGCGCCGATGGCGAATGGGTCGTTGAAGTCATCGTCAAGCTGCTCGACAACGCCTGCAAATTCACCGATCCCAGCGACCTGATTACCATCGCCGCCCGCGCTGTCGGTGAAGGCATGATTCAGATCACGATTGCCGATACAGGACGCGGGATTGAGCCCTACCGGCTCGAAGCCGTGTTTGATCGGTTTTATCAAGAAGAGGGGGCGCTGCGGCGCACCACAGGCGGCACCGGCCTGGGGCTGGCCATGTGCCGTCAGATCGTCGAAGGACTCGGGGGCCGCATTTGGGCCACCTCTGAGGGCAAAGATCAGGGTAGCCAATTCCATTTCACCCTGCCAATTGCCGAGGGCCGCGCCACCTTACACATTCGTCAAGATGCAGAGATTCGGCCCAATACCGACAACGTGAGCGAATTAGAGCGTCGTAATCCCTATATTTTGGAATGAGGCACTCGATTTTGGCGTCAAGCAACTCTGAAGAACTGTTACTTTTCCTCAATAAGTCGATATACGCGTCCTTGCCCGGTGATAGGATGCCGTCAAAACGGTTGAGAGATAGCGTTTTATGGCAGAAACTCTGACTGGACAAACCCCGAAATTTGGCGGTAGTACTGGCGGCTTGCTGACAGCAGCAGCGGTCGAAGAAAAATACGCCATCACCTGGACAAGCTCTAAAGAGCAAGTCTTTGAAATGCCCACAGGTGGTGCCGCCATCATGAATGGAGGCGAAAATCTGTTGTATTTAGCCCGCAAAGAGCAATGCCTGGCATTGGGCGCTCAATTGCGCACTAAGTTCAAACCCAAAATTCAAGACTACAAAATCTATCGGATTTATCCCAGTGGCGAAATGCAATACTTGCATCCTGCTGATGGTGTTTTTCCCGAGAAGGTTAACGAAGGTCGCGAAACCATTGGTAAGAAAGATCGCAATATCGGCAAAAACCCCGATCCGGCGACGATCAAATTCAGTGGTCAAGAGCCTTACGAAGTCTAGGGTTGCCAGTTTGATGGCACAGACAAATTCATAGAATTGAGCAGGGGTGTGGCATAGCTATACCCCTGTTTTTGTAGTGCCCTACAATGAAGCCTCTCGCCGTATCCCACAACCGGTCAGTCAGCCCTTCAGGGATTGGCAAACCGCTGCAGTCATTCACCGATTTGTACGAATCTGATGGTTTCTCCTACTCCGCAACAGTTTCGAGATCTCGCCTCGCACGGTAACTTCATTCCGGTTTATCAAGAGCTTGCAGCTGATTTAGATACCCCAGTTTCGGCTTGGCATAAGGTCTGCAGTCAGGCCCCCTATAGTTTTTTGCTGGAGTCGGTCGAGGGGGGCGAAACCTTGGGTCGCTATAGTTTTTTGGGATGTGATCCCCTGTGGGTCTTAGAGACGCGCGGGGCCACCACGACCCAAACCTTTCGGGATGGCACGGTGAAAACCTACAGCGGCGCTCCGTTTGCCATCTTGCCCGCTTGTCTGGCCCCCTATCAGCCCGTCAAGCTGCCTGAACTGCCCCCAGGCATTGGTGGCCTGTTTGGCTTTTGGGGTTATGAACTGATTCAGTGGATTGAGCCCACCGTACCGGTGTACGATCGCCCCGCCGATACGCCGCTCCCCGATGGGTTGTGGATGCAGGTAGACAGTCTGCTGATCTTTGACCAGGTCAAGCGCAAAATGTGGATCGTGGCCTACGCCGATCTCCGCGAGCCAGGTTGCGATTTACAGGCGGCCTATCAGGAAGCGTGCGATCGCATTCAAGCCCTGGTGCAAAAACTGATTGCTCCCCTACAGGGTTTGAGCCCCCTCACCCGCTGGCAACCCCCTAGCACTGGCCAATCCGCCCCACCGCTCGACTACGTCAGCAATCGGACTCAGGCGGAATTTTGTGATGCGGTTAATCGCGCCAAAGACCACATTCGTGCCGGTGATATCTTTCAGGTCGTCATTTCGCAACGGCTATCCACAACTTACCAAGGCCACCCCTTCGACCTGTATCGATCGCTGCGTCTGGTCAATCCCTCCCCGTACATGGCCTATTTTCACTTTAAAGATTGGCAACTCATCGGCTCCAGCCCCGAGGTGATGGTCAAAGCGGACAATGCCCCCCACGACGATACTCGCAAAATCGCCACCGTGCGACCGATTGCAGGCACTCGACCACGGGGTAAAAACCCTGCGGAAGATGCGGCCTTGGCCGCCGAGCTGCTGGCCGATCCGAAGGAAATCGCTGAGCACGTCATGCTCGTTGACCTCGGCCGTAATGATCTGGGCCGAGTGTGTGATAGCGGCAGCGTTGCGGTCGATGAGCTAATGGTGGTCGAACGCTATTCCCACGTGATGCACATCGTCAGCAATGTGGTCGGTCAGCTGGCCCCCGACAAAACCGCTTGGGATTTGCTCAAGGCCAGCTTCCCCGCCGGGACGGTTAGCGGCGCCCCCAAAATTCGTGCGATGCAGCTGATCAACGAACTCGAACCGGATCATCGCGGCCCCTACTCAGGCGTGTATGGCTACTACGACTTTGAAGGGCAGCTCAACACGGCAATTACCATTCGCACGATGATCGTGCAGCCTGACGGCCAAGACCAACATTGCATTAGTGTTCAGGCTGGGGCGGGCTTGGTTGCCGACTCTAATCCCGAGTCAGAATACCAAGAGACACTCAACAAGTCGCAAGGGATGTTAACTGCCATTCGCAGCCTGCAGCCAGAGTAATACCGGTTCTCGGTTCTATCGCAAGCTGCAGTTTGATCAGGTCACCCCCAATGCCTGAAATCACCATCAGATCAGCTTCTTAATTCTGACTGCCGACTGCTTCATGCCGTAGGGCCTTGCCCTTCCCGCAGGGTATGCGGCGATAGAACTCCATGGGCAATCTAACAACGTTGGGGAGCCCAGTCTATTAATCCGTCGACACTGGCGTCTCTGACGACAATTGAGCCGTGGTGAGATCGTCTAGCTCAAGTCTTTGCTCTTGGGTCAGTACGACGGCCTCATAGGGCACCACGCCACTACTCATACTCCCTAAACAGTGAGCGGCAGCTTTCGACAAATCGAGCGATCGCTGACCGACATACGGCCCTCGGTCATTAATCCGCACCACCACCGATTTGCCATTCAGTCGATTGGTCACCTTGAGGTGAGTGTTAAACGGCAGCGTTTTGTGGGCCGCCGTCAGCGCGTTCTCATCAAAAATTTCGCCATTGGCGGTTTTACGACCGTGAAAGCCCGGTCCATACCAGGAAGCCGTGCCGTAGAAAGACTCCGAGGTTTCTGCCAGTCCGGCGGCGGTCATCTGAATCGTTGCCAGGCCCAAGGGCTTTTCGTCAAAGGCCTGTCGCAGGTTGTTAACCCACTGCACCGCCGTGGCCGTAGCGGGAATTTCGGGATGCGATCGCAGCGTTTCATCCACCACAAACAGGATTTCATTTTGATGGCTGACGCCGACAAAATTTGTCCCAATCAGCGGATTCAGCTGCGCCGGCTCTAGTTTGTCTTCTTTGATGAGTGTTCTGAGCTTAGTCGCCATTTTTTGAGCAGCGGCTTGTCCCACCACGTCACCGACAAAATGATTATGCACCCAGACTTGCGTTTTGGGGGCGGCCGTCACTGCCATGTCACTGGTTTGATAAGGAGCCTGCGTATCGGGCACGCACACATCATCATCAGCCCAGGCCATAGTCTGCAGCGAGGCCGTCGGCGCTGGAGTTTCTAATCGCACAGAAGCCACCGCATTCCAGCCATGCCAGTCAGCTTGCACGGCAACACCTTCAAAAGCCACATCGGTAATTTCTGAAGCGGGCTCAAGGGGAGCTTCAAAGCTACTCAACCCCACACCAATCGTTGGCACCAAAGCAGTGAAACCATCTGAGTCAACCTGAGATGGCTCTGCTACGGCACTCACACTGTCACTTTCTACCGCTAGGGTGCTGAAGCTCGGCAAGAGCAAGCGGGTCAAGGCCGCATAGCTCCCGTAAGCGGCATAAGCATTCAAGCTGGACATCCGCCAGCCATAAGCAGCCGATAGCGAATTAAACCAAGCAGCGGTGGACTCCAGCGAAATCGGGTTTTGCGGCTGAAGTTGATGCTCAGCCATATCGTCTGCCGCTGTCGCGACGGCTGCCGGGTGAATGATCGATGCAGCCCAAATAATTCCCAAAATTTCCATAGCAGTGTGGTAGTCGAGAACCCCATCAAAAAGAACTTCGAGAACGAACAGATTGCCCGTGTTGTCGGATACAAAACGGCCAGACACATTAGTATAGACACTCGTTTTCAATTTGGGGATCGGTAGGGGCTGTGTACTACTGGCTGCAAGTTAGCCCACACAAAGCTTTGCAGGAATATTAAAGAATTGGTAAACCAACGGAACAATTTACCTCAAACCGGAAATTGAGTGGAATAATGCACGACAATTTACAGCTTGATTTGCCTCCAGAGTTTCAAGGGGATGTACTTCAAGCTCGGTTACAAAATCATCTGAGTCAGCTGGTGGGCGATCGCGACCCATATCTAGCGGCAGGCAGACATCGCTTAGCGCAGCAATATATTCAGAGCACCCTGGCTGAGTGGGGCGATGCCCAAGCCCATACCTTCCAAGTCAGGGGTCGATGCCACACCAACTGGATCTTGCCCCTACCCGCAGCAACCGGGGTTGCTACGAAGTCACCGGTGATTGTGGGCGCGCACTACGACACCGTGCCGGGAACCCCCGGCGCCGATGACAATGCCAGCGGCGTTGGGGTCTTGTTGGAGCTGGCTCGCTTTTTTTCTCAGTTTCCGGCAGCTCGGCCCCTCTGGCTGATTGCCTTTGATCTGGAAGAATATGGCCTCTTGGGCAGTCAAGCCTATGTGGAAAAGCTCAAAGCGACCCAGCAACCCGTGCACCTGATGCTTTCGCTCGAAATGTTGGGGTATTACGATCGCACGCCGCAGAGCCAAAATTATCCCTCACCGCTGTTGACGCGACTGTATCCTCATCGGGGCGATTTCATTGCCTTAATCGGTAATTTAAGCACTCTCTTTGCCATGCGCCGACTTGGCCAGCACCTCAAGCGTGCCGGTGCGCCCTGTGAATGGCTTCCCGTGCCCAATCGGGGCAAAGCGATCCCCGCTACCCGGCGCAGCGATCACGCCGCATTTTGGGACGGGGGGTATCGCGCCATGATGGTGACCGACACCGCCTTTTTGCGCAATCCGCACTATCACCAAGCCAGCGATCGCCTCGACACGCTCGACCTCGAGATGATGACGCGGGTGTGCCAGGGGTTAATGCTCGGGCTACAATCCTTAACCTAGTTGGTCTAGGCTGGCTGGGATGACGGGTGCATAAGAGGGAGCCATAGCAGGCGTGGCCCCGATCTCTTCCTTCTAGAAGATGTCTGATCGCTAGGTGCAAGTGACCCTAGTTGAAGCATTCAATTGTCCCCTTTACACAGGCAAATACAGCAACGATGAAAGGACTCAAGGGTAAAACTGTGATCGTGACGGGCGCTAGTTCCGGCATCGGTCAGGCGATCTCGATTCGTCTTGCCCAAGAGGGCTGTAATGTCGCCATCAACTATCGCAGTGATTTAGAAGGTGCCCAGACGACTAAAACTGAAGCGTTCAATCAGGCAAAAGCCGCTGGTCATGAGATTCAGACACTTATCGTACAGGCGGATGTTTCCAAAGCCGAAGCGATCTCAGCCATGATCGAAAAGGTCAACGAGACCTGGGGGGGACTCGATATTCTGATCAACAATGCGGGCATTCAGATCGAAACGCCCTCCCACGAAGTCGAAACTGACGCCTTCGATCAGGTCATCGACGTCAATCTACGCGGCGCCTACCTGTGTGCCCGAGAGGCCATTCAACAGTTTCTCAAGCAAGAAAAACCCGGCGTCATCATCAATGTTTCCAGCGTTCACGAAGTGATCCCGCGACCGCAATACATCAGCTACTCCATCAGCAAGGGCGGCATGGGCAACCTGACTCGCACCCTAGCGCTGGAATATGCCCGCTCCGGCATTCGCGTTAACGCGATCGCTCCCGGTGCCACAATCACCCCAATTAATCAAGACTGGGTCGAAGATCCCGAAAAAAAAGCAGAGGTCAACAAACACATCCCCATGGGTCGCCCTGGAACATCAGAAGAAATGGCTGCTGCCACAGCATTTTTAGTATCAGAGGAGGCGACTTACATCACGGGACAAACCCTCTACATTGATGGGGGGTTGACGCTGTACGCCGATTTTCGCGAACCCTGGTCAGCTTGATGTCACGAGCCTAAATCATCATGCCTTCTTCGCCCACGCCTGAGAATGTGTTAGCCGTCCGCGCTCGGTTAGGCGAGGGGCCAGTCTGGGACGATCGCCGTCAGGTGCTCCACTGGGTCGATATCTATAACCGTCGAGTGCACACCTTTAATCCCGCGACCAGACAAGACTCCTTTGTTGAGGTCGATACCTTGGTGAGCGGTCTATTTATTGTTGATGGTCGATACCTGGTACTGGCGCAAGAAAACGGACTCAGCACACTGAATTTAGACACAGAGCAGACAACCCCGTTGGTAGAAATCGAAGCTGACCAACCAGACAACCGGCTGAACGACGTCCGGTGCGATCGCCAGGGCAGGCTGTGGGTCGGCACGATGAACAACCACGAAAAGCCCGCAGCCAATCTGTATCGCTATGATCTCGACGGCTCGCTTCACGTGATGGAAACTGGGCTCTCCATATCCAACGGATTGGGTTGGAGCCCCGATCAAAAAACGTTTTACCTGACCGACTCGCCCCGCCAAATCATCTACGCTTACACCTTTGAGGCCGAGAGTGGACAGGTGAGCAATTGTCATACTCACGTGGATTTGACTCAGGAGTCGTTTTATCCCGACGGACTGAGCATTGATGCCGAAGGATGCATTTGGGTGGCTATGTGGAACGGCGGGTGCGTCATTCGCTTTGATCCTCAGGGCAAAGAGATGATGCGGGTGCCGCTGCCGGTGCCCCTCGTGACCTCTTGCACCTTTGGCGGGCCAAACCTAACAGATCTATTTATCACCACTGCTTCTGCGGGGTTGAGTCAAACCGAGCTAGGCCAAAGCGTCGCGGCCGGTGACCTATTCTGCTTGTCGACCAACGTCAAAGGATTGCCGAGTGATCGCTATGCCTTAGTGTCAGCCTGATTTAGGCTGACAGCTGGATTCAGTATGCGTCCCAGTCATCAATCTCAGCCGACGGCAACTCGGGAAAGCTACGTCTAGCAGTGACAGCACGCAAATCACCAAGCGCGCGGCACTTGTCTTGTCAGGATGGCCAGTGTAGTATAAAAGACTGTGTCGAAAAAGGAAGACGTCGTTATGCCAAAGCTCAAAACCCGCCGGTCAGCTGCCAAGCGTTTCAAGCGTACGGGCACTGGCAAGTTTGTGCGCCGTAAAGCTTTTCGGAATCACCTGCTAGACAAGAAAAAAACTAAGCGCAAAGTACGGTTGGGGCAGAAAGCCGTCGTCGTTGATGCCGATGCGCCGAACATTGAATTGATGATGCCCTACTCCTAAACAGTCGGAGGAGAAAGGCCAGAAAATTGTTAGGGCGTCTGACGTTCATTCCAGTCTTCGCACACAGATTTCAGCAATAGACAGTACTTGTAAACAAAAGGGTTAGAAACAATGGCACGGGTAAAGCGCGGTAATGTCGCCCGCAAACGCCGCAAGAAGGTTCTGAAGCTGGCCAAAGGGTTCCGGGGATCTCATTCCAAGCTCTTTCGCACAGCTAATCAGCAGGTGATGAAGGCTCTGCGATACGCCTATCGCGATCGCCGTCGCCGTAAGCGCGATTTTCGTCGTCTGTGGATTACTCGGATCAATGCGGCAGCACGGCTGCAGGGCATGAGCTATAGCCGCCTGATTGGGCAGCTCTAGAAGTCCAACAATGAGATTACACGCTAGATGTTGGCCCAAATGGCTGTTTTAGATCCTGAAGGAATCAACCAAGTGGTTGAAATTGCCAGCAAGGCATAAACTTTTGGGGTAGTTCGGTTAGCGAACAAAATGCGTTTTTCGCTTTTGAGTTTCGGCATTTTACTGGGGGTGCATTTCACTGCATCCCCAGTTGCTTTTTCTGCGGATTTGGAAACGATTCAAGCCCGGGGCTATCTAATTGTCGCCGTCAAAGACGACTGGCGTCCTCTCGGTTATACCGACGATGCCGGGAACCTCGTCGGGTTCGAAATTGATATTGCCCGCCAACTCGCAGAAGAGTTATTTGGTGATGCGGCAGCGATAGAGTTTCGTCCCGTTGCTAACCAAGACCGCATCTCAGCAGTGCTGAACGATGACGTTGATATCGCCATTGCGAGCTTGTCGATTACGCCAATGCGAGAGCGGGTCGTCAGCTTTAGCACGCCTTACTACCTCGACGGCACGGCTTTCATCACTCGCGATCCCCAAATTCAGAGCATCGCTGATTTAGGAGAACAGGCGATCGCCCTGCTTGAAGGGTCGGAAGCGGTGGCCCATGTCAACTACCTACTCCCGACAGCCACGCTAGTGGGTGTGCCTTCCTACGAAGCCGCCTATACCACCATTGAATCGGGCCAAGTCAGTGCGATCGCTGCCGACGTCACCGTTCTCAGCGGTTGGGTCCAAGAGTATCCCGACTATCAGCTGTTACCCACCGTGCTCACAGCAGAGCCCTTGGCCGTCGCGCTGCCTAAGGGCAATGAGCATCGCACCCTGCGCAATTTTGTTAACGATGCCATCAATCAGTGGCATGAAACCGGCTGGCTAGAAACGCAAGCGACTGGCTGGGGCCTACCGTAAACAAAGCCAACTGAGCAACGCCGGTCAGCCGATAAAGTTTGTCAGCAGGTTCCCTCCACCTAGGCCATCCGTTAGATCGAGCCGTGATCTACATAGCTTCACAAACCTCAGAGCTTTGATAATGAAGGGGTTAAGCATGTCAAGATAGTGAAGATAGAACACAATTTTCGAGTTGGATTTTTGATCTCGGTGATATGGAAGATACCAATCTACTGTTGACCTATTTAGTAACCCTGCTGGTTTTGCTCGGTGTGGCCGCCGTCCTGATTTTTCGTCAGGTTTACAAGACTCGACGGGTAGAAGGCACCCTCAGCCGTTTGCAAGCCAAATTGACCAAAGAGAAGGGGACAGCTCAAGAGCAATACGAACTGGGCAGTCTCATGGTCGATAAAAAACTCTACTCCCAGGCCATCATTCACCTCAAGCAAGCGCTCAAGCTTTTGGATCAGGAAGAATCCGAAAAAGCAGCCATGATCTACAATGCGCTGGGATTTTCGTATTTTGCGCAAGAGCAATACGACGTAGCCATTCGGCAATACAAAGAGGCGTTAGATATCGCTCCTGGCTATGTCACGGCGCTCAATAACTTGGGCCACAGCTATGAGCGCAAGCAGCTGATCGCTCAATCCCTAGAGTCTTACGAAAAAGCACTGGAGTATGAGCCCAATAACAAAACTGCTAAGCGGCGGGCCGACTCCTTGCGCAAGCGTCTGGCACCCACGAGTCAAGAATAAATCGTTGGAAAAGGTTGATTTTGTAAAGGCCTAAGGCTGAAACCGACTGGCGATTGCTGTTGATGTTGGCAGAATATCGCCAGCTTTTTGACGGCCTTACAAAGCCATCTGAGATCTGAGCAGAAACAGCTTGCCTGAGGGCGATCGCGGCGTTTCGCCGTAAACAAAGCCAGTCACACTCCCCACGAAACGAGAGGGGTATTGGCATAATGAAATGACGGTTATGCACTGCTGAACTGACTGCGAGTCCTGAATCGATGTCTGACCCGTCACCGCCCCAGCCTTCTCGCCGCAACCTTTTACAACTCCTGGGTCTGGCTGGGGGTGCAGCTGTATTTGCCCCCCTGACCCGAGCCTGGCGGCCATCTTCGACCACAACTCCGACACCCGCCCAGCTCTCTATCGGCAGCTTGCCTCAGGCAACGCCGCTGGCAGCGGCTAACCTCAGTCCCCATCGGGTCGCGCTGATTAAAACCAATGATCGGGCTGCCGGTGTGCGTCAGGCGATCGCCCTGCTGCAACCCCCGAGTTTCAGCGGCAAGCGCGTTTTTATCAAACCCAATTACAACACTGGCGATCCGGCCCCGGCGGCCACCGCCCCCGTCGTGTTAGAAACCCTAGTGCAGACCATCCAGGACGCTGGGGCTAGCCAAATCACCGTCGGCGATCGCTCAGGCATGGCCGATACCCGTTCAGCGATGCAGCAAATGCAGGTGTTTGCGTTGGCAGATCGCTATGGCTTTACCACTCTGGTGTTTGATGAGTTGGGGCGCGACGACTGGCAATATTTTTCTGGTGAGGGCACGAGTTGGACACGAGGGTTCGCGATCGCTCGGCCAGTATTGAACGCAGACGCCATTGTGAATGTCTGCTGTTTGAAAACCCATCGCTTTGGCGGTCACTTTACCCTGTCGTTAAAAAATACGATTGGCATGGTGGCCCGCCGTGTGCCCGGTGATGAGCACGACTATATGCGCGAACTGCACAGTTCAGCCAATCAGCGGCTGATGATTGCTGAAGTCAATCAGGCCTATCGTCCTTCACTGATCGTCATTGACGGGGTAGATGCGTTTGTATCGGGTGGTCCTGCCGAAGGTGAAAAAGTGAACGCGGGCGTCATGCTAGCCAGCACCGATCGCGTCGCTATTGATGCAGTTGGCATTGCCATCTTGCGCCGGTTAGGCACCACCCAGGCCGTATCAGACGGCTCAATCTGGAGCCAAACACAAATTCGCCGAGCGGCGGATTTAGGCTTAGGCGCCGCCAATGCAGCAGCGGTGGAATTAGTCACTCAGGACAGTGCCAGTGCTGAAATGGCTGAGCAGATTCGCCCCTTTTTAACTTGAGTTCAGGTTGAGTCGACTGTGGGTAAATGGATGGTCTCATTATCAATCAGCCCTTGAATGGTCAGGAATTGGCGGTCAGGAATTGACCACGCACCATACATGTCAAGGGTCACAGCCAGCCTCGCAAGCGATAAATAGCGAAGCCAATATATTCCTTAATCGCCCGGCTGGTGTCATCTAGATTTTTGGCATCAGGCAACGAATTGAGCACAAAAGCCTGGGGGGTGCCGCGTTTTTGACTAAAAAAGCCTTGCACTACCAAAAAATCAGTGGGGGCGGCGATCGCGTCAATTCCCTGCTTTTGGAAGATCGCCAGCGATCTCGGCATATGAATTGCTGAAGTGACTAGCAAAATTTGACTCAGACCTTCTTGCTCTAAAATCTCTTTCACATTGACGGCATTTTGATAGGTATTGAGTGAGGTCGACTCCAGCAAAATGTCAGACTCTGGCACCCCCATCGCCATCGCGATCTGGGCCATGTCCTCAGCTTCGGAAGCGCCGCCTTTTTTCCAATTAATCCGACCACCGCTCAAAATGACCTTAGGGGCTTTGCCCGCTTTGTAGAGCTGAGCGCCATGCAGCACGCGATCGCCCGCTTCTTTCACATCAACCCAAGGACGCGGCTCAATCGCCGCCCGAGTGCTCCCCCCCAACACCACAATGGCCTCAGCCAACGGCATCGGCTCTGGGGGCAGATTGCGCCACTCCAACGACTGCACCAAGCTCCCCGCAACCCAGGTATTGCTGCTGAGCAGTAAGATTCCGAGAGCGATCGCGGTACTGGCCAAGGCGCGGCCCCGCCGCTTTCGCCAAATCCACCACAGGGTCAACAGCATCAAAAGCGTTGCCAGCCCCACCGGGTAAATCAACAGCGGCAGCAGTTTCGATAAAAAGATGAACATCTCAACACCAATCACAGCAACGCGAAACCGTCATTCAGACAGAGAATCTTGGGCGCGTCGTCGCCGCTCACGAAAGCGCCGCAGGCGCAGCCAACAGTACAGCGCAAGACCAATCACGAGGGCGAGTGCCAGAACGGGTGCCAGAATTGCCAAGATCGATAACACCGCCGCCGACAACAACTCCATAAAGCCGACAGCGGGACTGGCCAAACCACCCGTTGTTCCCCCCGCCGCTAACCGAGTCAGGGCAGTTGCCCCTTCGACCAGTTCGGCGGTGCCGCCGCCAGCGATCGCCGCCAGCGTCCACAGCATGACCGGGTGAATATCTCCCACCATTGACAGGCTCAAGGCGGTCATCGCCGTGCCCGCAATGGGGGCAGCAATCAACTCGACACTATCCAAGGCATTACTCACCCAATGGGTAAAGTAGGCCGCCACTTCGATCAGCGTTGCCAGCCCCAGAGTGATGACCGCAATCGGGCTGCCCAACCACTGCCAATCAGCAGCTGGGATCACCACGCCCTGCATCGTTGCCAAGCTCATGACAAAGGGGGGAATAAAGACCCGAAATCCGCAGGCCGCACTCAAGCCCAGGCCCAAACAAAGAGCCAGCACAATGTTTGCAGTATCCATTACAAGCGTTAAAACAAAAAGACGCCAACCTAGAGACTAGGTTGGCAAAACTTGAACGATTTACCCCGCTGGTTGCCATCGCTTTCCACCCAGAGATAACCAACCTCTCGTCCAGCTTAAGCGTTTGGAGTGAGTTGAAGCTGCACGAGGAGCTCATGCCAGTCAATAAAATCTGCCTTATTTAAGACTGATGTCGTTCCCTTGAATCAAGACTTCAATCAGGATTTTGAGGCTGGATCAAGCCCCCGCCGCTAAGGCTTAAGCACCCCTTTAAGAAACTGTCGACAAGACCGGTAACGGACAGGTTTCTGGCATCGGCGGAATGGTGCAGGCAATCGCTGTTTCGGGCACTCGCATCACGACTTCACGGAATACAGGTGCCTCGAAATATTGACAGCCATGACAGGGACCAGTGGGATTCATCGCACAGCGTAGATAGGGCGATCGCGCGTTCATCTGGCAGGTAAAGTCGCCAATGACATAGCCCAGACCTTCGACGTAGTTGAGGTCGCGATCGCGTTGAATGGCCGCCTTAAATCCGCGCTGAGCCGCCACCGCCATCGCCCGACCAAAATCGGCCTGGACGCGATCGCGGGCGCGCAGACTAATCCAGGCAGAAATAAGAGCAGGGACTAAACTCAGACCAAAAACCAGCAGCACAATCAGCATAAAGACCCTAAAATTTCATCGCGGTTGTCGATTGATAAATCCTATCGTGACGACGAAAGGTTCTGGTCTCACCTTTATGTATTTGTAGTAATCTGCATGGCTTTACGTGAAGTTATGAAAACATCCCCCCGAGCAATTCTTTCTCTAACCTCTACCATGATTCTCTATAACCCAGAGAACATCACCTATTGAGCCTCATCCTGAGGTTTGGGCTGATAGGTTGAAGCCACATGAAGTTCTTTTAACTGTTTTTTGTCGACGCTGGCGGGTGCCGACGTGAGCAAGCAGCGGGCCTGCTGAGTTTTCGGAAAGGCGATCGCATCACGAATCGACTCTTCACCGGCCATCAGCATGACCCAGCGATCAAGCCCGTAGGCGATGCCGCCGTGGGGGGGCGTGCCGTACTCAAACGCTTCCAGCAAGAAGCCGAACTTGTCCTGCGCTTCTGCCTCGGATAGACCAATGGTCTCAAATACCTGTCGCTGCACCTCGGGCTGATAGATTCGCAAGCTACCGCCGCCAATCTCATACCCGTTGAGGACTAAATCATAAGCCTGAGCGCGCGCGGTCTTGAGATCGTGCGCTTCTTCAGGACGAGGAGCGGTAAAGGGGTGATGCAGCGCTTCGAGTCGCTGCTCATCCGCATTCCACTCAAACATGGGGAAGTCAGTCACCCACAACAGATTGAGCGCATCGTCAGGGATCAGGTTCATCTCTTTGGCGATCGCCTGCCGCACTCGATCCAACGTGGGATTCACAACGTCATTAGGCCCCGCCCCAAACAGCAGCAGCGTCCCCGGCTGGGCGCCGGTGCGTTCCAGCAGTTCTTGTGTCTGCTCCGACGTCAAGTTGTCCTTAATCGCTCCAATCGTATCAATGCCGCCGTTTTCACGTACGCGGATGTAGGCTAAGCCTTTAGCCCCGGCCGCCGCCGCCACCTTAAATAGGTCTCCCCCCGGCTTGATGCGCACGTTTGAGATGACGTCGTTGCCGTCAGGAATCGGCAACACCTTCACCATGCCACCCGATTTCACTGCGCCGGAAAACACCTTGAAACCGGAATCGGCCACTAGGTCAGCCACCTCCACCAGTTCCAAGCCATAACGTGTGTCCGGTTTGTCGCTGCCATAGCGATCCATCGCTTCGGCATAGGTGAGACGGGCAAAGGGCCGCGACACCTCGCTACCTTTCACCGTATGGAAGACGAGGCAGACCAAGCGCTCGTTCAAATCGAGAATTTCTTCCTCACTGAGAAAGCTCATTTCCATGTCGAGTTGGGTGAACTCCGGCTGGCGATCGGCCCGCAGATCTTCGTCACGGAAACAGCGGGCGATTTGATAGTAGCGATCGACGCCGGACACCATAAGCAATTGCTTGAACAGCTGCGGCGACTGGGGCAGCGCAAACCATTCCCCTGGGTTAACCCGTGAAGGCAAAATGAAATCGCGCGCGCCTTCTGGAGTCGATCGGGTCAAAATCGGCGTCTCCACTTCCATGAAGCTTTCTTCGTCTTCGAGGAAGCGCCGGATGGCCTTGATGACGGCGTGGCGAGTCTGCAAATTTTGGGCCATGCGCTCGCGGCGCAGATCTAAATAGCGATAGCGCAGGCGCAGTTCTTCTCGCACCGACTCGGACTCAGCGGTCGATACCTGAAACGGCAGCTGTTTACGGACGGCATTGAGCAATTCAATTTCGTCTGCGTAAATTTCTACCTGCCCGGTTGGCAACTTCACATTGAGCGACTCATCGGGCCGCTGGCTCACAGTGCCGCGAATGCGCACAACATACTCATTGCGCAGGTCAATGGCCGTGTCAAACGACGCGGGCGTCCGCTCGGGATCGCTGACAATTTGCACTACGCCCGTGCGATCGCGCAAGTCGACAAAAATCACGCCCCCATGGTCGCGACGGCGATCGACCCAACCAAATAGGGTAACCGTCTCTCCGATATCGATGGCTCTGAGGTGGCCGCAGTAATGGGTACGCATGGTTTCGCTGGGTGCTTGCTGAACGCGAGAGGTCTGTACAAACCCTTCTTATTATCTAGGATTGTGCAACCAGTGACACATCTTGCTAGAGGCTCTTTATCGCTGAAGTCAAAAAGTTAGTCCTGGATTTTTGGGGGAAAGACCCCAGCCAATTTTCGGGCTCGCTGAGCCTCATCAATCAGCGGCGATCTACACTGAGGCGGTCGGCTCAGCGGCATCGTCAACCATTAAGCTATTCAGCTGTTGGCGGAGCATATCGTTGATCATCGCGCCCGGCGGGCGCTCGTGAGGCCAAGCAAAAGCATGGCGAAACGCCGCCGCCTGGCAGGCCTGTAACCCTTCGAAGCCGATCACATCTTGAGTCAGTAAGTTTTCGTATTCAAAGGGCAAACGGACGTTGTGCAGGCCCGCATTGTCGGTACAGATAGCAATGTCTACTCCTGTGTCAAAGCAGCGGTCAAACACCGGCTTCAGGTCACGAATCTCATCTAGCGTGCCCGTTTGCAAATAAGTGGTCGGACAGACTTCCAAACACTGTCCCCGGTCAGCGACAGACTTCAGCAAATCAGGGCGCTGGAGGGGAATCTGAATGCCGTGGCCAATCCGCATCAGATAGGGTAACAGCTCGGGGTAGCAACCATCTCGAGTTTCAAACACGTGCCCTGTAGTGCTAACGCCGAGCTGTCTAGCATAGGCATACAACCCGACAAACTCGTCTAGCCGTTCGCCATACTGGGCATCGCCACCCGCCAAATCAATGGCGCAGACAAACTCAGGATATTGAGCCGCTAGGTCAACAATGGCCCGATTCACGTCGTAGGGCAATCGCGAGTGCATACAGAGAATCTGCCGCGTTACCACCGGATATTCGGTTTGCTGGCTGGCGCGCCCTACCACCTCAACAATCTGGGTCATTTTGTCGATGCGATCGCTTTGCGCCAGATGTTCTGGCGTTCTTAAGTAAGGCGTATAGCGCAGCTCTAGGTACGCGAGATTCTCAAAGATATAAGCCCCGCGAATCAGGCGCGACACGAAATAGGGCAGGGCTTCTTGAGTCTGCACGCTTTCTACCAGGGTGTGCAGCTCTAAATATTCCGCCAAGGTATTGCGCGGCCGGGTGTAGAAATCTTCAAAGGCAGGATAACCTTCAAAGCGATCGGCCACATCGGAGCGATTGCGTTGAAAATACCGCCACAAAATTCTGGGGACAACAGAACCGCCCAGGTGGCGGTGCAGTTCAGCGTACAAACTCATGGAAATTCCTCGGCCTTGAGATGAGTGGGCATCAATAAATCGTCAAGCTTTAAAGAATTCAGCTCAAAAAGTTATCTATTGTTCTACCCCAGAAATATCTAGCAACGGGCATAACCCCAGATTTGCTTTCGCTTTCCCAGCTGCGAGCAAAGAAACATGCACCCGGTTGAGAAAAATCGCTCATCCCAGCTAAAGAACC